>JANQNV010000121.1 GCA_028279425.1 Longimicrobiales bacterium
TAGTCGGTTCCGTGCTTGTTGTCGTAGAGCCTCAGACCGAGGCCCGCGCCGGCCAGTCACAACGGCCAGATCTTCGTGTTCTCTCAGTGACAGCCGATCGGCGCCGCTTTCCACTGGCGATTGAGGTGCGCGGCGATCTCCGAGTGCGACCACCGAAAGGTGTGCTCGCCGTCGCGGATCATCTCGAAGGGCGTGTCCCAGCGGTCGTCGCCGATCATCGCGCGGATACCGAGCAGGACGAGGAAGAAGCCCTTGTAGAAGAGCATCCCGTCCGCGGCGACCGGGTCCATCTGGAGCCCCCAGGGCTCGGTGTCGTTGGCCGTCCAGCCCGGCACGTCGTAGCGCCCCCAGAGCTCCTCCGGGATCCACATCCGGTACTCGTCCGGGTAGTTCGCCCGATCCGGATCGTGGCCGAACTGGGTGAGCCAATCGGAGGCCGACCACCAGCCCGTGTGTCGTTCGATGAGCTCGTCGAGCACCCCGACGTAGACCTCGCGCCACGCCGGGGTGGTGTGCGCCATCAGCCCCATCGCGTAGCTCGAGTCGACGAGGTCGAAGCGGTGCCAGCTCGCCATCGGGGCGTCGCTGCGGTCGTCCCAGTGCGGATGCGGCCGACCCTCCCGACTCCAGTCGTCCGGGGTGTGCGCCTTGCGGTGCAGGTAGCGCAGCCAACCGAGGGAGCGATCGGAGAGCGCGTCGTAGCGGTGTTCGGACATCCCGCTCCTCCTCGCTCGGCACGATAGCGACGCGCCCGGCTAGTGCCCCCCGAAGGCGAGCTGCCAGCCGGCGGTGATCATCCAGTCGGTCTCGAGCTGCGGCCCCGCCACCTTCTGCCACACCGGGCGCACTGCCTCGACCGCGAGACGGTGCCCGGCGAGCGGTCCCTTCGGCACGATGAAGTTCAGCCCCAGACCCAGGTCGACCCGGCGGAACCAGCGCAACGAGGGATCGGCGGTGGGCACGACGTTGGGGTTCAGGGCGCCGTCCGAACCGCCGTAGTTGCCCTCCCGGACAAACGCGGCGCGGAACGAGGTCGACACCCAGCGGGAGAGGCGTCGTGCGCCCCAGCCCTGGATCGTCATGGCGTGGCCCCTGCGGTAGTCGCGGGAGTTGCGCCCGAGGCGGATCACGCCCGTGATCTGGCCGCCCCCCGACCAGTCGCCGTAGGTCGTCGTGTAGGTGAGCCCCGGGAGCAGGTCGACGGTCCCCGAGCCGATCTGCATGGGGTAGGGGAGCCGGACGTTGCCCGCTGGGGTGTCGTCGCGGTTGTGGAAGTTCCCCGTCGGCACCGAGATCCCGGCGTTGGCACCCAACGCGTGGGTCCACCTCTCGGAGCTCGACTTGAAGAGCCCCACCATGGCACTCAGCTTGAGGTCGCCGATGCCGATGCTCCGCGTGTTGAAGCGCGCGCCCATCCGGGTGCGGTGGTCCATGTCGAGACGGGCGAAGGGCATCATCGCCATCAGGGTGACCCGGTCGGTCAGCCCGTACATGACCCCCACCATGTGCATCTCCATATCCATCTTGCGGGGGGTCACGGGGTAGTCGGCGAGGACGGCGTCGTCGCTCACGCGCCGGGTGCCGTCCCGGTTGCCGTCCATGTCCATGAACATGTACCGGTAGGAGAGCATCCACTCGCCCTTCTTGTGCATGTGGTCGCCCATCACCGAGATCGGGGCGTGTCCGTCCGGGCGCGAGACCTTGCCAAACCCCGGGTCGGCCGCCGTGGCGGACGACAACAAGAACGACGCGCACAACAGCGCGCCCATCGTGGGTCGCATCGAAAGCTCCTCGGGCGCGCGGGTGCGCCCAGCGAGAGATCGCGGAAGTCGGGAGATTCGCGGTGGAGAGGAGCTAGACGATCGGGATCGGAGCCGGAGGGCGGAGGGCGCGCCACGGGGCGCGCGGCGCGGCGGCGGGTCGGAACGGAGCGCGGGAGAGCGCGAAGGCCTCGGTGGCCCCGGTGCGCGGGCCCTGCCAGTCGGCCCCGACGACGCCGCTCGCGGCGCCGTGCCCGGTGTGACACGGGCAGAACACACTCACCACCACATCGGCCCCGTCGGTCGCGTCGACCCCCCCGGCCGGCGGGCAGGGGAGAACGCTCGCGCCGAGGTAGAGCGCGACGGCGAGCAGCAGAGCGGCCTGGGCCCAGCGCGACATCGCGGAGAGTCTACGCGGTGCCGCTCGATGCTGGCAAGGACCTCCTGGGGGAGACGGCGGTCCGGCGGGC
>JANQNV010000131.1 GCA_028279425.1 Longimicrobiales bacterium
TACGGGCGAGAAGAAGATGGAGAAGGTTCGAATTCGTTCGATCGAGTTCGACGCATCGGGGCTGACGGAGCGCGAGGCCGACACGGTCGACGAAGTACTCGAGGCGACCGCCGGTGCAGGTGTGAGGTGGCTGAACATCGATGGCCTTCACGATGTCGACCTCGTGCGCGCGGTCGGCGATCGTTTCGGGCTTCACCCTCTCGTCGTCGAAGACATCGTCCACGTGGGGCAGCGCCCGAAGCAGGAGGAGTACGACGGGTACGTCTACGTGGTGCTCCCCATGCTCGTCTGGGAGCCCGAGCGGCAGGTCGTTCGCGACGAGCAGCTGTCGCTGATTCTCGGCCCCGATTGGATTCTCACCTTCCAGGAGCGGGTCGGGGATTCCTTCGAGCCCGTTCGGGAGCGGCTTCGGGCCGCGAAGGGCAGGATCCGCGCGCGGGGGGCGGACTACCTCGCGTACGCCCTGGTCGACGCCGTCGTCGACCGGTACTACGGCGTACTCGAGGCGATCGGGGAGTTGACCGAGATTCTCGAACTCGAGGTGATGGATTCTCCGTCGGAATCCTCGATGCAGCGCCTCCACCATCTCAAGCGGGAGCTGATCGCCATGCGGCGGTCGGTGTGGCCGGTACGCGACGTCATGGGCGGGATCGTGCGTTCCGAGTCGCCGCTCGTGAAGGACGACACACGGGTCTTCTTTCGCGACGTGCACGACCACGCCGTACAGGTGATCGAAGCCGTCGAAGCCTTGCGGGACGTCGCCACCGGTGCGGTGGACCTCTACCTCTCGAGCGTCTCGCACCGCACGAACGAGGTGATGAAGGTTCTGACCATCATGGCGAGCATCTTCATCCCGCTGACCTTCATGGCCGGCATCTACGGGATGAACTTCGAGAACATGCCCGAACTGTCGCTCCCCTGGGCGTATCCGGCGCTGTGGGTCGCGATGATCGTCGTGGCGGTCGGTCTCGTTGTCTACTTCCGACGCAGGGGCTGGCTCTAGAAGGCTGTTGAAGATTCAAACGGGACACTAGCGCGCCCCTCCGGTCGCCTCAGCGTACCGCGGCTGGCTCGGCCTCGACGCCGTCGGCCTTCTCCGGCTCCTCGGCGGGCACGTTCGACGAGGCCGGGGCCCCGTAGGCCTCGCGCATCCCGACCACACCCTGCTCGAGCCACTCGAATCGGCCCTCCATGGCTTGCTGGGCGACCCGGTAGGTGGCGGTGTCGTCGTTGTCGAACAGGCGATCGAACGAAGCCCGGATCCGTCGTCGGCTCGCCCGGCAGAACAGGTCGGCGAGCGTGAGGGGCGAGCGGTCCGACGGGTTGTCGCGCATGAGCTTGTTCGCGCGCACACACGTCGCGGTCATGACGAACAACTCGGCCCCGATGTCGACCACGCGGCCCAAAACGGCCTGGCGCTTTTCGAGGGCGGGGCCGAAGCGCAGCATCGCGTAGAAGGTCGATCGGGTCAGCTTGCGGGCGGTGCGGTCGATGAACCGCAGATGGGTCGCCAGCGGCCCGAACTCGCCGTAGCGCGGCCAGTGTCCCCATCCCAGGAATCGAGTCGGGAGCCACCAGGCGTAGTGGAGCCCGGCGCGCACGAGGGCGGCGAGCCGGCGGCCGATCGGGGCCCGCGGGTCGATCATGTCGCCGGCCACCTTCAGGTGGTCGTCGACGGCCTCGCGCGCGATGAACAGCCGCATGATCTCCGACGATCCCTCGAAGATCAGGTTGATGCGCAGGTCGCGGATCATGCGCTCGATGGGGTACGGCTTCTCGCCGCGGGCCGAAAGGGATTCGTGGGTTTCGTATCCACGGCCTCCTCGAATCTGGAGGGCGTCGTTGGCGGTGGCCCACACGCGCTCCGAATTCCACATCTTCGCGAAGGCCGCCTCGAGGCGAATGTCGAACTGCTTGGTGTCGGCCATCGACGACGTCAGCTGAACGACCGACTCCATCGCGAAGGTGTCTGCGGCCATCGTGCCGAGCTTCTGCGCGATCGCGTCGTGCCGGCCGATCGGTTGGCCCCACTGGACACGCTCGGCCGCCCACTCCCGCGACACCTCGAGCGCCCCCTTGGCCGACGTGGCGCAGAAGGCGGGGAGCGACAGTCGACCTACGTTGAGAGTGATGAGCGCAAGCTTGAGCCCCTTCCCCTCGCCCCACAGCAGGTTGTCGGCGGGCACCTTCACATCGGTGAAGCGCAGGACTCCGTTCGAGAGTCCTCGCAGCCCCATGAAGGCCGACGTGTGGAGGACTTCGATGCCGGGGCTGTCCATCTCGACGACGAATGCGGTGACCGGGCGGCGACCCCGCACCCCGGGCCGTGCCGGAGTCCGGGCCATCACCACGATGATCTCGGCCCGGGGGCCGTTCGTGCACCACAGCTTCTCGCCGTTCAGGATCCAGTGTGACCCGTCGTCCGACAGCTCCGCACGGGTCCCGAGATTGGCCGGATCGGAGCCCGCATCGGGCTCGGTGAGGGCAAAGGCCGACAGCGCTCCGGCAGCGAGACGGGGAAGGAGACGGGCCTTCTGCTCGTCCGTGCCGAACATCAGCACGGGGCCAGGCACCCCGATGGACTGGTGGGCCGAAAGAAACGCGCTGGTGGCGTTGCAGCGGGAGGCGACGATCGACAGGGCCTTGTTGTAGCTCACCTGCGAGAGGCCGAGGCCCCCGTGTTCGGTCGGGATCTTGATCCCGAAGGCGCCGAGTTCCTTCAGTCCGTCGAGTACTTCCTGAGGCACCCAGCCGTCGCGATCGATCGCGTCGCCGTCGATATGCTCCGCCGCGAAGGTGCGCAGCGCGTCGAGGAACGGGCGCGCGCGGGCCTCCTCGCCGGGGTCCGCCTCGGGATGCGGGTGGATGAGGTCGAGGGCGAGCCGGCCGTTGAACAGCCGTTTCGAAAACGAACGTCGCTCCCACTGCTCTTCGCGTGCCGCCTCGGCGACTTCGCGAGCCTCGAGTTCACTCGCAAGTTCGGTCTTCGTCGACATCATGCACCTCCATGCTCATACACGAACCCGTCCGGGCCCGCCGGAAACGACGTGTAGCAAGATCGACGTCGGCGTCGTCGCTGTCCACCAAACCGCCTTCGACGACCCCCTAGTGTAGTGTCGCCAAAGTCCTGATGCCGTTCGTGCGCGGGGGCATCCACGGGATGCGTCGTTGGAACTCCTTGCCGTAGCTTTGGCTACGCCGCGTCGCTCCGCCTCGCCAC
>JANQNV010000189.1 GCA_028279425.1 Longimicrobiales bacterium
CTAGTGTAGTGTCGCCAAAGTCCTGATGCCGTTCGTGCGCGGGGGCATCCACGGGATGCGTCGTTCCGCCTCGCCCCCGCGGCGCCTCCGCACCCTCGGCGGTCACCAGACTTTGGCGACACTACACTAGCCTTCGTCCTTCCTGACCCACCGATCGGAATCGCGCACGCGGTACTTCTCCAGGGTGCGCTCGAGGGCCTCGCCGAGGTCGATCCCCTGCTCGTTGGCGATCACCAGCAAGACGAAGAGGACGTCGGCCAACTCGAGCGCGAGATCCTGATCGCCTTCTCCGGGCTTCTTGGTCTTGGGACCGAAGCGGTGGTTCATCAGGCGGGCGAGTTCGCCGACCTCCTCCGTCAGGCGCGCGAGGTTGGCGAGGGGAGGCCAGTAGCCCTCTTCGAACTGCCCGATCCAATCGTCGACGCGCTGCTGCGCCTCCTTCAGCTCCATCCCGCCTCCTCGCGGCCCTACGGAAGAATGACCAGCTTGCCGAACACCTCACCGGCCTCGAGAAGCTCGTGCGCGCGCCGAGTCTCGTCGAGAGGCAACACACGGTCGATGGGAGCGACCAGATCCCCGCGCACGACGGCGGCCATCGCGGAACGGTACTCGGAGGGCGTGCCCATCGTGCTCCCGAGAATCGACAGCTGCTTCCAGAAGACGTGCCGCAGATCGGTCGTGACCCTGGGACCCGTCGTGGCACCGTAACACACGACCCGTCCACCGACGGCGAGCGACCGCAGGACGGCAGACCACATCGCCTCGCCGACCGAGTCCACGACCAGGTCGACCCCCCGTCCACCCGTGGCCCGCTTCAGCGCTCTCGGCCATTCGGGGTCGCCGCGATCGTAGACGGCCTCGGCGCCGAGGTCACGAAGCCGTAGAAGGCTTCGCTCGCCCGACGTGACGGCGTGAACCCGCGCGCCGGCCCGGCGGGCGATCTGCACCGCCATGGTCGCCACGCCGCCCGAGCCCCCGGTGATCAAGACCGACTCCCCCGGTCGCACACCACCCCGACCGATCACGGCTCGCCAGGCCGTGACCCCCGCGAGCGAGGCCGCCGCCGCCTGGTCGAACGCCACCGACGGGGGGAGCTCGAAGAGATTGGCTTCGGGGACCACGGCGTACTCGGCGAAGCCGCCGTCGGTATGCTCTCCGATCAGGCGTAGAGGGGGGTCGTCGAAGGCCGCCCCTCGGGGGGTGCCCGTGTAGAACGCGTCGTATCCCAGCGATGGATCTACGACCACCCGGGTGCCCTCCAGCGCGGGGGCGACGCCCTGGCCGACCGCATCGACGTGGCCGGCGAGATCGGAGCCACCGATGTGGGGCATGGTCGTATCGATCCCGATGCCTCGACGCACCCAGAGATCGAGATGGTTCAGCGCTGCTGCCCGCACCCGAACCCGCACCTCTCCGGGCCCCGGTGAGGGGACGGGCCGATCTTCGACGACGATGGTTTCCGGGCCACCATACTCGTGAAAGAGGGCTGCTTTCATGCTGGTCGTGGCTCCAGGGGACGACGCGATGGGCGTCCAAGTCTGGCCGGCGCCGACGGCATGCGCCAGATCCGGCCCGGGCGTTATCTTCCAGCTGTGAACAGTGCCGAATCCAAGCCGGATCCGATCCGCTCGGACCCGTCCCACGACACCGACGACCTCGACATCCACGGGTCTCCGGACGCCACCCTCGGGGGGTACTTCCAGACGCACGATCGTCCCCCCGGCTTCGAGGGGTGCGATGGTCAGCCCTACACCGTCTCGATCGAGGTGGAGAAGACCGCCGATCTGCGAACCCCGTGGGAGGGGTTTCTGGTGTTTCCCCGCTGGGCTTCCACCGGACTCGGTATCGTGGGCCACGTCGAAACGCCGACACTCTGGAGGGCGGCGAGTCGCGACGGCGTGCTGAAGGCCGCGGGCGACACCCCGCTCCTGCAGGTCCAGCTTTGGCTCGACGCAGCCATCACGTCATCCATCTCCGACGTCTGAACGTCTCATGTTGCGAGACTCTCTCATCTATCTGAGTCACTCGGAGGCCGCCAAGGCGGTGGTCACCCGCACGCCCCTTCGGGCCATGGCGCGACGGTTCGTCCCGGGCGAAACCGTACCCGACCTCGTCGGCGCGATTCGAGAGGCCAACGGGGTGGGGCTCACCGTCACCGGCAACTACCTCGGCGAGTCCGTCCACGACGAGACCAATGCACGGCGAGCCGCCGACGTGTATCTGCGCGTACTCGAAGCCATCGGATCGCAGGGCCTCGGAGCCAGCGTGTCGCTGAAATTCACGCAGCTCGGGCAAGACATCAGCGAGCGCTTCCTCGCCGACAATCTGGGTGCGGTACTCGACCGGGCCGACCAGGTGGGTAGCTTCGTGCGCTTCGATATGGAGAGTTCGGAGTACACGCAGCGGACCCTCGAGGCGTTCGAGAAGCTGTGGGCCACGGGTCGCAGAAACATCGGCGTCGTGCTGCAGTCCTACCTGCATCGCACCGCCGGCGACGTCGCGCACATGAATCGGCTGGGCGCCCGGGTTCGGCTGTGCAAAGGCGCCTACGCCGAGCCACCCGAGGTGGCGTTTCAAGATCGCGACCAGGTGGATCGCAGCTTCGTCGAGTTGATGCGGACTCTCCTCGAAGAGGGTGAGCGGCCCGGCATCGCAACCCACGACGAGCGGATGATCGCGGCGACCGTGGACCACCACAGCAAGGGGGGCTTCGCCAAGGACCGGTTCGAGTTCCAGATGCTCCACGGCGTCCGCCGTGACCTGCAGCAGCAGCTCGTCGCCGATGGTTTCAACGTGCGGGTCTACATCCCCTTCGGTGAGGCATGGTACCCCTATCTCATGCGCCGTCTCGCCGAGCGACCCGCCAACGTGCTGTTCCTCGCCGGGTCGGTGATTCAGGAGTCGCCCCTCGGGTTCCTGTGGCCGAAAGCGAACGGGGGTGGTGGTGGAGCGCACTGAGGCGTCGACGCCCGCTCCGTTTCTGCGGATCACCGAGATCTTCCACTCCATCCAGGGCGAGTCTACCTGGGCGGGGCTTCCCTGCACCTTCGTCCGGGTCACGGGGTGCCCCCTGCGGTGCGTCTGGTGCGACACGGAATACGCCTTCCACGGCGGGGAGCGGATGACGCTCGACGACATCGTCGCCGCCGTCGACGAGGTCGGAACGCCGCTCGTCGAGCTGACGGGAGGTGAACCTCTCGCCCACCCGAACGTCGTACCCCTCGCCGCCCGCCTCGCCGACGCGGGCTACACCGTGCTCATCGAGACCTCGGGGTCGTTCGACGTCTCCGTCCTCGATCCGCGCGTGCACCGCATCATGGACCTGAAGTGTCCGGGGTCGGGGGAGGCGAGCCGCAACCTCTGGTCGAATCTCGATCATCTCGGTGCCGGCGACGAGATCAAGTTCGTCGTGGCGGATCGGGCCGACTACGAGTGGGCGCGCGAAACCATCCGCCGCCACGGACTCGATCGTCGCGTGCGCGGGGGGCAGCTCGCCGCGCTTCTGATCTCTCCGGTCTGGGACGGGCTCGACCGAGAGGAACTCGCCCAGTGGATCCTCCAGGACCGACTCCCGGTCCGCTTCCAGCTGCAACTCCACAAGCTGATCTACGGGCCCGACCGCATCGGCGTCTGACAGGTCGATCGCAACCGAATCGGTGTTGTCTACGTCTATCGAGGGAGATCCCCCGAACGGAACACCGCCATGCCTCCGGTACACCCCTCGTTCGTCGAGCCGTCCGCGCCGACCACACATTCCCGGTCCGCGCGGATGATCCGTGCCTCTTCGCTGGTCGCGGTGGTGAGCCTGGGGGCCGTCGCGTGCGGCGGATCGTCTGAAACGAGTCGGTCGGCGACCGTCGAGCGCGACTCGATCGGAGATACGCTCGTGGTGCGCACCGTCGCGGGGAGCAGCTGGGGCGAGGGAACGGGCCGACTCGTGCCGGAGACCACGATCGGTGTGCTGGACGGCCCCGAGGAGTTCATCTTCGGGAATCTCCGCGCGATCGCCGTCGCTCCCGACGGGAGGATCATGGCCCTCGATGGGCAGATCCCGGCCCTGCGTGTGTACGACGCCGACGGCAACTTCGTCCAGACGATCGGTCGCGACGGGGAAGGACCGGGCGAGTTCGGCCAACCCGACAGCGGCCTCGTGATCCTGTCGGACGGCCGGATCGTCGTACGGGATCCGGGCAACGCTCGACTGCAGGTCTTCGACGGGTCGGGTGAGGCGCTGGACACCTGGTCGGTGATCCCCGGCGGCTTCAACACCTCGAACCCCATGCTGCGCGCGCGCGGCGACACGCTCCTCACCCCGGTTCTGGTCGATCGCGACGCCGACGTCACCGAGTGGGAGATGGGGCTGCAGAGAACCGCTCCCGACGGCTCGATCGTCGACACGCTGCGTCAGCCGGACGCCGGCTTCGAAGCTCCGAGGATCGAGGCCCGTCGCGAGTCCGAAAGCGGAAGCAGCGTGTCGATCAACGGGGTGCCCTTCAGCCCCGACGAGCAGGTCGCATTCCACCCCGATGGCTTCTTCATCCACGGAATCAACGACAGCTACTCCTTCACCCTGCTACGGCCCGGCGGCTTCATCCGTATCGAACGCGCGGTCGACCCGGCCCCGGTCGCGGCCGGCGAGAAGGAGTCCGCAGAGGCGAACGCCACCCGAAACATGCGGGGCATGGACCCGAACTGGCGCTGGAACGGCGCGCCGATCCCCGATGTGAAACCGGCCTACGCCGCCCTCTACGCCGCAGAAGACGGTCGCATCTGGGTGATGGTCGAGGGTCGGGGAGTCGAGCGTGACAACCCGGATTTCGACCCCGCCGACCCGGAGTCCCCCGAAACCGTGTGGAGGTCGCGGTACGCCTTCGACATCTTCGACCCCGACGGCACCTTCGTCGGCCGCGTCGACGTGCCGGAGGATCTCGGTCGCTTCCCGACCCCGGTCATCCGGGGCGACCAGCTGTGGGGTGTGACGCGGGACGACCTCGGCGTGCAGCGAATCGTACGCTATCGACTCACGGCACCCGCGACCGGGGCGTGAGGCTCGCCCGCGCTCGGTTTCACGATCGCGAGGCCGTGCGGAAGCGGTAGCACCTCCATGCCATCGTACTCCGGCGGATCGCGTCCCGCTGCGTCGACGATCAGACGATCCTGAGGGCGGAGCTTGTCGACCCAGGGCTGGTAGGCGTCCCACGAACCGCGGTCCTTGATGTCGTGCAGGATGTTGAGGTCCTCGCGCGGCATGATGCCCTGCTCCGGGCCGAGGATGTAGCGCCAGGACCGGTCCGGGTAGACGAGGTACATCGAGTAGAATACCCGCATCTCCGGGCTGTAGACGACCCCCCCTTCGCCCGGCAACCAGGGCTCGGCCTCCTCGGGGTTGTCCATCAGCCAGGCGATGCGCGGCAGCGGCGAACTCTCCCAGCGGCGCCCGTGGTTGGCCGAAATAGCGAGATGGAGGGCGACCACGATCGCCGCCACGAATACGGCACGGGATGGGGCGCGCGACGGCATGCGCGCCTCGAGGACGCGCTGGAGCAGAAGCGTCGCGACGGCCAATAGGGCCGGCAGCCCGAGATCGGTCCAGAAGCGGCTCGCCGAGAAGGCGAGAACCCACCCCCCGAGGGCGGTCACCACTCCGACGTGTCGCAGGGAAAACGACTTGAGCTCGGGGAGCGTCGCCCACGCGACGAGCAGCATCAGAGCGAACGCCGTGAACGGCCCGTCGCCGGTGAATGGCCGGAGCTCCGACACCCGGAAGACCGCGTCGGTGGTGCCCATGGTCTTCCAGACGTGCACCACGTTGTAGGTGAGGTGGGTGAAGGGCTGCAGTGTGAGGACCGCGCCGACGAGCACGCCGGCGGTCACGGCCCCCAGAAGGGCGGCCGAGGCCTTCCACCGTCCCGTGAGCACACTGGCGAGCGGGGCTGCAAAGAGCAGGAACCAGGTACTGTGGAGCCACGTCCCGATCACGGCGGCGCCCATACAGAGGGCGAGCGCGGATCGAGATCGCGGGTCGTCGACCAACCGCTGCCAGACGAGCACGAACACCAGGACGGCGGTGCTCGACAGCATGAAGGGGCGGCCGAGGGCGAGCCGAAGCGGGTAGCCCGGGTTGATCACGACCGCCAGGAGTAGGACGGCGGCCCACGCCTCGGGTCGACGGAGCAGGAACAGCGGCGTGACCGCGAAGACCGCGAAGAAGAAGAGGACGCCGAAGCTCACCAGGCCAAAACGATCGACCCCCGCCCACTGGTGCATGGCCCGCAAGACGGCATGCCATCCCGGGGTGGAATCCTCGGCGGGCACCGCCTCATCGAAGAGCACGACCTCGTGGTACGGGTTGTCGGAGGCGGCGGTGGCCGCGTGACGGAGGGCGTCGTCCGGCGGAATGAAGGCGTAGTCCACGATCGCCAGCGCCGCGCCCAACAGAGCCAGGCTCGCAGCCACGATCACGGCGAGCCGAATCCAGCGGTCGAGGGGCTCCTCGGCGCGGGCGACGGACTCCGATGCTGGCGGGGACTCTTCGGTCATCGACCGACGCTCTCGATAGCTGTGGACGGCGGAGACCCGGGCGGTCCATCCGCAACACACACGCCTGAGGATCGACCGCGCCGGGAGGGTCCTTGAGGCCACGGTCCGCCCTCGGGTATCGTAGGCGATGCCCTCCCGAATCATGAGCATTCGAAGCGCCCTCTCGGTTGCGGGCGGTGACCCCGACACACCCGTGCCGCCGGGGGTGAAGGAGGCGGCGGTCGCGCTCGTCCTCCGCGAGCACACGGCGGGCGTCGAACTGCTTCTCGTCAAGCGCGCCGAGCATCCGCGGGATCCATGGTCGGGGCACATGGCCCTGCCCGGCGGGCGTAGAGAACCATCCGACACGAGTCTCATCGAAACGGCCGTACGGGAGACGCTCGAAGAAACCGGTCTCGACCTGAGTCTCCCGCCCCACGCGGGCGTCCCACTGGGCGCACTCGATCCCGTCGCTCCACAGGGTCCGGTGCGCCCACGGATCCGGGTCGCGCCCTTCGTATTCGACGCCCCGGAAGGCACGGGCGCACGGGTGGCATCACCCGAGGTCGCGTGGGTCGCATGGACCCCGCTCGATCACCTGCTCGACGCGTCGACGCGCGACGAAGTCGTCATCCCGTTGCCTACGGGCCCCCGCACGTTTCCGTGCCTGCGCGTGCACGGAGAGGTGGTGTGGGGTCTGACCTACCGCATCCTCGACGACTTCATGGCGCGGATTCGCCGTCCTCCGCCGAGCCGCGACGCGCTTGCCTAGCCGATCCGTTTCGGCGCAGTTTGCCCACGGAACGCTCGTGCCTCGACCCCGGAGTCGCCCATGAAGGCCCCGTACCACCGTCCCTTGCCGCTTCTCGTGACCGCCCTTCTGGTCGCCGTGCCCCTCTCCGCGCAGGAGTGGTCGCCGGTGGATCGGGGCAGCGACAACATCGAGGTGCTGGGCCACCTCCCCCTCGGCCATCGTCTTTCGGTCGCCGACATGGATGTGGAGCAGGAGATGGACCGCCCCTTCGCCTACGTGGCTCGGATGGTCTACGGATTCGAGGGGCCGAAGGGCATGGACATCATCTCGATCGCCGACCCCGAGCAGCCCGAGCTGCTCTACGAATGGCGCATCGAAGATCAGGACCTGCACCAGCGCACCGGCGGCATGGACGTCAAGCATTTCAAGTGGAACGACCGCTACTACGTGGTGCAGTCGCTCCAGTTCGGGCAGGGGGGCCCCGACACCGATCTCGGCGCGGTGGTACTCGATGTGACCGGGCTTCCCGACGCCTCGACCGTGCGTGAAGTCGCCCGTATCCGTGAGCCCGAGATGCCCGGCGGCTTCCACAACATCTTCATCTACAAGCACGCGAACGGCCGGGTCTATCTCTTCACGACCGCCCGGGCTCCGGGGGCGCTGATCTACGACCTCGGCATGATCGTCGAGGGCAACCTCGATGAGGCTCGCGTGGGAATGGTGCCGGTTCCCTCCGAAGACGGCTCGGGCGGCTACCACGACTTCTACGTCGGCTACCACCCCGACACCGACGAGGACCGCTTCTACGGCGGGGGCACCGGCGGCTACTACATCTACGACGTCAGCGACGTGACCAACCCGGAGCTCCGGATCACGCTGACGAACGTATCGGGGGTGAGCTACGGCCACACCTTCACGCCGAGCCCCGACGGCCGCTACGTGATCGCGGAGACGGAGTACCAGTACGCGCCGTTGCGGATCTTCGACCTCCAGCCGGCGCTCGAGGGTGAGGTGACCAACATTCGCTCGCCCATCTCGGCGTTCACGGCGAATTGGAAGCATCTCGTGCACAACCACGAGGTGCGCTGGCCCTACGTGTTCGTCTCCGGATACCTCGACGGCCTGCAGATCTTCAACCTTCAGGACCCGCTCAACCCGGCGACGGTCGGCTTCTACGACACCTACCTCGGCCCGCCCAACACGCAGCGCACCCCGATGTTCAATGGGGCGTTCGGCGTGGACGTGCGCAACGAAGACGGGCTCATCCTCATCAGCGACATGAGCACCGGTCTCTGGACGTTCCGCATGGAGGGGTTCCAGGGATGGAACGGTGAGCAGTGGGGCTACCCGAACATCTCGTCGGCCCAGGATTGGGACGCCCCCGCGCGCCGGCCGATCACCTTCGACGACGCCGACGAGGAGGGCGCGGGCTCGTGACCCCGACGGCACTTCTGATTCTGACCGCGCTGGGTGCGCCCTGGGCGGGCACCCCCGTCCTCACCGACGCCGCCGCGCGTTGCCTCGTCGTCGAGTCTCCGGAGTACTACGCCTTCGAGATGGTGACGACGAAAAACGTGCCGGGGACAGCGCGCCTCCGCGGCATGGCCGAAGTCACCTTCGTACGGGAGTCCCCATTCGGGGTCGCCGTCAGCGCCGACGGGAGCTACGCCTACGACGTGCACCTGGCGCTGGACAACATGCGTGCACCCCCGGGCGACGGTGTCTGGGCGGTGTGGCTCACGAAGTCCGATCTGTCCGAGATTCACTACGCGGGCACGATGGAGCCCGGCGAACCCTTCGTGGGACGCGTGAGCTGGAACAAGTTCCTCGCCATCGTCACGCTCGAAGAGCGAGCGGCCGTCGAGGTCGAGGGTGGCCCGCGTCGATGGCAGGGGCCCGTGGTGACCCGGGGGATGTCGCGAAGCGGGATGATGCACACGATGGCCGGGCACGGGCCCTTCCAGGAGGAGAACTGTGCCGCCTACGGGTACGGGGGCTGACGTGCGCGCCTGCAGGACCCTCGACGTCGCCCGTCGGGCCGGGGTGTTCGCCCTGATCGGTGTCGCCGCGCTCTCGGCGGGAATCAGCGGCGGAGGGCTCGCCGCGCAGATGGACCACAGCCATCACGCGATGCACGGGATGGCCATGGAGGGCGGCTGGCGTATGCCTCCCATGGACATGGAGATGCCCATGCTGCCGGGGCTCGACGGCGTCGTGCCGGTCGTGGGGGCGTTCATGCCGGGGATGGGCGTCGACCCGGCCTCGCTGCCCGAGGCCCGGCCCAGCGAGCTCGTCGTGCTGAGCGACGGCGACACCCTCGACCTCGACATCTCGATGGTCCGCCGAACCATCAATGGTCACGAGATGGTCATGTTCGGATACGGGGGGCAGTATCCGGGCCCCCTCATCCAGGCACCCCAGAACTCCACCGTCGCGGTGCGCGTCACCAACGCCATCGAGATGCCGACCACGATCCACTGGCACGGCATCCGCATCGAGCACCGGTACGACGGGGTCCCGGGCGTCACCCAGGATCCGATCGAGCCCGGCGAGTCGTTCACCTACGAGATCAACGTCCCCGATGCCGGTCTGTTCTGGTATCACCCGCACATTCGCGAAGACGTCCAGCAGGACCTCGGTCTGTTCGGCAATCTCGTGGTCACCTCCCCCGACCCCGACTACTACGGCCCGGCGAATCGGGAAGAGGTGCTGGTGCTCGACGATATGCTGATGGACGCCCAGGGGGTGATCCCGTGGGGTCAGGAGTCCCCCACCCACGCGCTGATGGGTCGGTTCGGGAATGTCATGATGGTGAACGGGGTCACCGATCATCGGCTGGAGGTCGCGCGGGGCGAGGTCGTGCGGTTCTACATGACCAACGTCGCCAACTCGCGCACCTTCAACGTCACCTTCGGCGGTGCCGACGCGAAGATCGTCGCCTCCGACGTGAGCCGCTTCGAGCGTGAGCAGTGGGTCGAGAGCGTGGTCATCGCCCCGGCCGAGCGCTACGTGGTCGACGTACGCTTCGACGAACCGGGTGAGGTGATCATCGCCAACTCGATCCAGGCGGTGAATCACTTCCGTGGCACCTTCGTGCCGCAGGTCGACACCCTGTCCCGCGTCGTCGTCTCGAACGATGCGATCGAGACCGATCTGGGCGCCTCGTTCGAGAACACGCGCGAGCACGCCGAGGTTCAGGCCGACATCGCGGCCTTTCGGAGCCACTTCGACCGCGCGCCCGACCACGAGTTGGTCACGACCGTGCGGGTGAAGGATCTCCCCCTGGCCATCATGCAGTCGATGGAGATGGACACGCTCTACGTTGCGCCGATGGAGTGGAACGACGCGATGCCCATGATGAACTGGCTCTCCACCGCGGAGCAGGTCACCTGGGTGCTGCGCGATGTGGAGACCGGCGCCGAGAACGCCGACATCGACTGGACGTTCCAGAAGGGCGACGTGGTGAAGCTCCGGATCCACAACACGCCGGACTCGTTCCACCCCATGAACCATCCGATCCACATCCACGGTCAGCGCTTTCTCGTGGTGTCGATGGATGGGGTGCCCAACCCCAACATGGTCTGGAAGGACACCGCCATACTCCCCGTCGGCTCGACGATGGACGTGGTCGTCGAGATGTCGAACCCCGGGGAATGGATGATCCACTGCCACATCGCCGAGCACCTGCACTCCGGCATGATGTTCGGCTTCACGGTCGAGAACTGACGGGGTCGAACGGCGGGCGCGGCCAAGAATGGACGTGTCGACCGACGTTCCCGGGTACCGCGATCAGTCGCGGGTGAGACTCGACTCGTGGCGAAAGGCCGACCCCACGAAGCGCACGAAGATGAAGCCGGCCTGGCACATCACCTCGAGCGCCATGTCGTCTCGGGCGCGAGCCCGTAGCCGTCGATGCCCACGGGGATGAGCGCGGCGGCCACTCCGGCGACCGAGCTCGCGATGACGAGCCGCAGGCGCAGCAGGTCGTGGACGGCGTCGGCGGGGGTGTCGCTCGTGCGACGGATGACGCTGACCAGCGCCGCGAAGCCCGCCAAGGCGGCGGCGATCTCCGCCATCGACAGCAGGGTTTCGGTACTCTCGAGCATGGCCACGAAACGATAGGGGGAGGCGAAGTGACGACACGACGGGAGTTCCTGGCGCTCGGGGCGGGCGCCGCGACGGCGATGAGCCTACCCCACGGATGGTTCGAGGGCCAGGGTTCTCGCACCCTGCGGATTTTGATTCTGGGCGGGACGAGCTTCCTGGGACCGCACCAGGTGGCCTACGCGCTCGAGCGGGGCCACACGGTCTCCACCTTCACACGGGGCCGGACACGACCATCGATCCACGCCCACCTCTTCGACGAGGTCGAGCAGCTCGTCGGAGATCGGGAGAGTGATCTCGAGGCGCTCCGGGGACGGCAATGGGACGCCGTGATCGACAACTCCGGACGCAACGCGGAGTGGACGCGCAACTCGGCGAGGCTCCTCGCCGATTCGGTCCAGACGTATCTCTACACCTCGTCGACGGGGGTGTACTACCCGTATCTCGGCGACGATATCGGAGAAGAGACGGAGCCGGCCCTGGAGCTGCCCCCCGACCTCGCACCCGGCGACGATGGGGCGTACGACTATGGGATCATGAAGGCGCGGTCCGAGGCGGAAGCTCGGGCCGCATTCGGGGCCCGTCGCACCATCGTGGTGCGGCCGGGCTACATGGTCGGTCCGGCAGACCAGACCAACCGCTTCGCGTATTGGCCGGTGCGTCTCGCGCGGGGCGGGCGCGTCATGGTGCCCGGCAGGGCCGACGATCCGGTGCAGTACATCGACGTGCGCGACGTCGCGGAGTGGATGATTCGACTCTGCGAGGCCGAGGCCTCGGGGACGTTCAACGCGGTCGGCCCCTCCTCCGACACGGGAATGCACCAGTTCGTGCACGGCGCCCACGCCACCTTCGCGTCACCGGCCGAATTCGTGGCGATCGACGATTACGCCTTCCTGAGAGAGCATGGTGTCCGCTTCGTCGTGCCGTGGATCATGCCGATCGACAACGAATACGGTTCGGCCCGCATCCGGCGGCACAAGGCCGTCGAAGCCGGGCTGACCTACCGACCGCTCGCCGACACCGTGCGCGACTTCCACCGCTGGTGGAACTCCGACGCCGTATCGGCCGACCGACGAGAGGGGCTGCTATCGGGGCCGCGATCGCTGATGGCTCGCGAGCCCGAGATCCTTCGCGTATGGGAGGCGCGGGGAGGTGTGTCCGCGCCCGGGGCCGTCCTCCCGAGCTCGGCTCGTCATTGAACGATGTGGCCCGGTCGACTCCTTCGGGCGAAGAAGGCGGCGGGCGTTTCGCCCACGAGCGCATGGAACTCGCGTATCATGTGGGGCTGATCGGCGTAGCCCGAGGCGGCGGCCACGCGCGCCCCCTCACCCGGGCGGGCGGCGATGCCGAGCGCGATCCCTCGGTAGAGACGGTCGATTCGCGCCATGCGCTTGGGGCCAAAACCCACGACGCGCCGGCAGGTACGGCGTAGCGTCCGGTTCGAAATACCGAGCTCCCTCCCTACGCCGCCGAGACACGCGACCCGGGCCCCCCGCAGCCAGGTGATGAAGCGCGTCACCCGCCAGTCCGGGGGGCGTCGCCCTCGCGAAATGCGTGACAGGAAGCCCAGAAGGCTGTGGCGAACCGACTCGGCTCGGCGGTCGGCCGCCACCTCGTCGAGCAGGCGCTGGCTCTCGTCTCCCCAGAACTCCGACAGGGCGATGCCGCGGTCAGCCAAGGCCCCCCCGGAGAGGCCGCCGAGCGCTTCCAGCGCGCCAGGAGTCAGTCGCACACCCACCGTGAGCCGTCGACGCGTGACGATCGCGTCGGCGTAACGCCTGCGCGCCCCCACGACGACCGCGCGGATGCGCTCGGCGCCTCCCCGCCCGGCCTCCACATGCACCAGGAGATGGGCCGATAGATCGGGCACGATGCGCCAGGTCCGGTCTCCGGCGTTCGAGCGGTCGAGCGTGAACGACGATTCGGCGAAGTCGGTCAGCGCTCCTGCTACGGGTCGCGTCCCCGCCCTTCCGGCGAGACGCCCCCCCTGATCCAACTCCACCATTCCGCCTCCTCGGCCCACGATCCGCCCGCTACCCCCTCAACACCCGTCCCCCGAGGTGTCCCTACGGGGTCCACGTATGGAGAGTGTCGACGCGACGGCAGGAAGAGTCGTGCGCGGTACCCCGGGCCGCCAGACTTGTGATCGTACGGCCCACACCTCAGGCTACCGGCTCGCCGCCAACCCCTCGACGGAGACGCCATGCCAACTCTCGAAATCACGACGCCGTCGAGCACGCCCGGGGTCACGCTGGCCGGCACCCTCGAACTGCCCGAGGGCCCTGCCCGAGGCTGGGTGCTCCTCCTCTCCGGTTCCGGACCGCAAGACCGCAACCAGACCGTCTTCAGTTGTCCGACCTTCGCGACGCTTCGCGCAGCGCTCGGGCGAGCGGGGTACGCCGCCTATTCCTGGGACGATCGCGGGGTGGGTCGGTCGTCGGGCGACTATCTCGCGGGCTCGTCTACCCAACTCGTGGCCGATGCCGCGGCGGTGATCGACTACCTGGCGACCGATCCGGCATCGGGGCGGGCCGGGGCCGTACTCCAGGGACTACCGCTGGTCGTAGCTGGACACAGTCAGGGCACTCTCGTCGGGGCCCTTCTCGCGGGTCGTCGCGACGATATCGACGGCCTGGTCCTGATGGCCGGTCCAGGCCGGTCCGGTCGGGAGATCCTGCTCCAGCAGCACCGGCGACTCTGCGAGGCCCACGGCGTCCCGGCCGGTGAAGCCGAGGCCTTCGCTCGCATGAAGTCGGCCTGCTTCGATCTGCTCGAGTTGCACGAGGAAACACTGACCGACGGGGAGCGCCACACGCTCAGGGGGGCAGTTCGGGCCCTCGTGCTCGAGTGCCCCGCGGTGATCCCGGACGATGTGGACGCGGTCGTCGACGATCTCATGGAGTGGGAATGGCGCTTTCTTCTTCGGCACCCTACCGCCGAGACCCTGCGCAGGGTGCCGTGTGCGACGCTGGTGGTGGTCGGCGGCGAAGACCTCCACGTCGACCCGGTACTCGATCCTGAGGCCATCCGCGGTGCCCTCGAGGCCGGGCGCTGCCCATCGGTTCGGGTCGAGAAGCTTCCCGGGCTCGACCACATCTTCGGCCCGGCCGGCCCGAACCGGGATCGATCCGCGGTGCGCCCGGCCTTCGATCGTGCCGCCGTCGACGCGATGACGCGGTGGCTCGATCACACGACAGGTCGGCTTCGTTCCACCTGACCCCCACGGCCCACCCGTGCCCACCACCCCACTTGCTCGATGTAACACTTGTGCATATGCTCAAATGAGCACGCGACACCGCCTGCTAGATCAAGGATCCGAGACGCCCGTGCCGAACCGCAGCCACGACGACTTCACCCTCGAGCGGGCCGCATCGATGATGCGGGCGGCCGGAGATGTCGAACGCATGCGGATCCTCGCGCTACTCCTCGACGGCGAGCGTCAGGTGTCCGAGATCGCTGAAACGACCGGCGCCGAGCTGTCGACGACCTCGCATCGGCTCCGCGTGCTTCTAGGCGACAGCCTCGTCACGCGCCGAGCCGACGGCCGGCTCCGGTACTACGCCCTCGCCGACGCCCATGTGCGGACCCTCGTCGAGAACATTCTCGACCACGCCGATCCCAACGTCACCCTTCGGTCCTGAACACCCAGGAGTCTCCATGCCTCACGCCATTCACGAAAACCACCCTCACCAGCACGGGCCCGATTGCGGCCACACCGCGATCGTGCACGACGACCACGTCGGATACCTCCACGACGGTCACCTGCACTGCCCGCAGGAAGGCGACTACGCCGAGCACACCGTCGCCGTGTCGGATGCCAACCCGGACGGATGCCACCCCCACGACTGCGATGCGCACGACCCGGATCACGTTCACGGCCCGGGCTGTGGCCACCCCGCGGTCCCGCACGGCGACCATGTGGACTACCTGGTGAACGGACACCTCCACCATCCCCACGGCGACCACTGTGACGATCACGGTCCGCTGACGATGGCCTGACCCGCCCCTGGGTAGCCATCGCGAGCTCGATCGCGGTGGCTACCGCCCGAAAGCCGGAGTGAGGCTGCAGGGCCTTGCCGGGCCCTATATGATAACGGGCACTCATTTCCGTTTTCGGGCGTTCCTTGACCTATCTACTCCTTGCCGTCGCGGCCCTCGCGGCGGGGCCCCTCGCGCTCGGCTGGCTTCGCCGCCGCGAGGGCTTCGCTGCGTGGTTGGACGGCTTCGTCGTCGTCGCCATCGCCGGCCTCGTCTTCTTCGAGTTCGTACCGTCGGCCATCGACCACGGCGAGTACGCCGTGCTGGCGGCCCTCGCCTTCGGTGTGGCGCTGCCCCCGCTCCTCGAGCGCATCAGTGACGGGTGGAGTCGTCGCACGGATCGATGGAGCCTGATTCTGGGGGTGACCGGACTCGGGCTTCACGCGGCGCTTGACGGGACTGCCCTTTCAGTCGCCAACGCGGTGGGAGGAAGCGATTCGCTCGCGCTCGCCGTGGTCCTGCACCGACTTCCGGTCGGGCTGGCCGTGTGGTGGCTGGCGTCGCGCACCCTGGGCGCCGTCGGAGGAATCGCCGCTCTGGGTGCTCTCATGGCGTCCACGGTCCTGGGATACGCCGGCGGACCGACGCTCGCCGGCGCCCTCGGCGGCTCGATGGGTGTCGAGTTGTATCAGGCGGCGGTCGGTGGCTCACTGATTCACGTGGTCGCGCATGGACTCGCCCTCGGCACTCCCACCTCCAGTCGGCGGGCGGAGGGGATGGGCGCGCTCGCTGCCCTCGTCCTGGTCGCGACCATCGCCCTCCAAACGGGGGGACACCACGGTGCCGGAGCGGAGTTCCTCGAGCGCCTCTTCGTGCTCAGCGCCGAGAGCGCATTCGCACTGCTGCTGGCGTACGCCTTCGCTGGCCTTCTCTCCGCATTCCTGCCTTCGGCGTCGATCCGGTGGATGGGGCGGGGGAGTACCCTGGGCCAGGCTGGGCGGGGGATGTTCGTGGGCCTGCCTTTCCCGATCTGCTCGTGCGGTGTGGTCCCTCTCTATCGCAGCCTGGTGTCGCGCGGGGCCCCACCGGCCGCGGCGATGGCGTTCCTCGTTGCGACGCCCGAGCTCGGTATCGATGCGGTGCTCCTGTCGATCCCGCTGCTCGGGCCCGAGGTGACGATCGTGCGCGTCGCGACCGCAGCGACCGGCGCGCTCCTCGTCGGTTGGTGGGTCGGTGGACGCCTCGCGGCTCGACCCGAGCCGACCGACGCCGAATCCACCGGCGGGCCGCAGTCGATGACAGCCCGCCTCGGCTCTGCCCTTCGCACGGGCACAGGCGACGTCGTCGATCACACCGCGCCCTGGATCCTGCTCGGCCTCATCGTCGCCGCCCTCGTGGCGCCGTGGCTACAAGGGGGATGGCTCGGGAACTGGCCGTCGTGGGCCGGCGTCGTCGTCTTCGCGGCGTTGGGCTTCCCGACCTACGTGTGCGCGGCCTCGGCCACACCCCTGGTCGCCGCGCTCCTGGCCGGAGGGCTCTCTCCGGGCGCCGGCATCGCGTTTCTCATCACCGGCCCCGCGACCAACGTTTCGACACTTGGGGTCGTGGCCGGTCTCCACGGACGGTCCACGGCCATCGCCTTCGCATCGATCCTGGTCACGTTCGCCGTCGCCTCCGGGTTGGCGATCGACGCCGTGTTTCCGGGGCTACCCGTACCGACCTTCGACCAGCTGACCGAGGAGGCACCCACCGCCTTGCAGGTCGTGAGCCTCGTCGGGCTCGCCCTCCTCTTCGGCGGGTCGCTCGTGCGGCGGGGGGTGCGGTCGTTCGTCGGAGAGATCCGAGCCGGTATGGGGCTCGGCGGTGAGCACGACCATGGCCACCGGTCACACGACCACGGCGACGGGCCACACCACCAAGGCCACCACCATCACCATCACGATGAGCCCTGCGACGAGGTGCACCATGATCACGTGCCCACTACCGAAGGACGCTCACACTCCCACTTCTGAGCGGCCGACTCCGCCCGCCGACTAGAACTCGAACGTCGCCGCGGCCGGAACCCTCGCCCCGGCCTGACCACCGGGGGTCACCACCGTCAGATCGACCACTTCGAGATCGGAGAGGTAGCCGGCCAGGTTCAACTGTGCCGTCCCCGTCGGGGGTGCCTCGCAGCGAAGAGTGGCGACGACGCGCACGTCCTGGTGCTCATCCTCGTCGTGCGCGTGTTCATCTTCTTCGTCGTGCGAGTGGTCGTCCTCGTCATGCGAGTGATCATCCTCGTCGTGCGAGTGATCGTCCTCGTCGGCCTGGTCGTGGTCGTCTTCGTGCTCGTGCTCGTGATCGTCATCGTGACCCGCACCGAGCTCCGTCGGCACCTCCGGGGCCTCGAAGGTGTCGAGCGACTCCAAGCCGCAGGTGACGCCATCCGCAAACGCGATCAGGTCCCCCGCGCCGGCTCGCAGCCGGTCGAGGGACGCCGTCATGGACGCGAGCTCCTCTTCGGATTCGGGCGCACGCTCGAAGCCGTACACCGAAGCCGCCGGCACCTCCAGGTCGACCGTGATGAGACTGCCGTCCACGGCGAGGCCGAGGCGAGCCACCCCGTGTTCGTGGGCGCCCGCCACCCCCAGGGCCTCCCCTTCGACGATGGGAGCACGGGGGGCCTCGTCTTCGGCCGAACCACCACAAGCCCCGGGCGCCACGAGGACCAGGGTCAGGAGAAACGGTCGCAGAGCAGTGCGGAGGTGTGATATATTCATCGGACGGGTCCCGTCGGTGGATGGGAACTCTTGTGCGAGCCTCTCGTATTCAGACAATACGAGCCGCTCGTATGTTGATAATGGATTCCCTTTAGGATCACAACGTTCCTGTTCAAGGTCCGTCATGCCCAAGACTACTAGACGCTTCGCGATTCCCTGGACGCCGATCCAGGTCGGTCTGGTCCTCGTGGGATCCTGGTTCGTGCTCACCTCGGGGCCCCGCAGCGTTCAGGCGGGCCCGATCTCGGAGGGCGTCGCTGCCCCGTCGGCGTCGGCCGATGAGCCGACCGAAGTTCCGTGGCGGCTCCTCGCGACGCTCGACTACCGCTCCGGCGAGATGTCCGACGAGTTGCGTGCGGTCGTCGACACCGAGGTCAAGGTGCCGGGCTTCATGGTGCCTCTGGAGGACTTCGCGGAAGAGGTGTCCGAGTTCCTCCTGGTTCCGTACGTAGGGGCGTGCGTGCACACCCCACCGCCGCCGCCGAATCAGTTGGTGTACGTCAAGATGGCGGAGGGGCAGCGGGTGCCCGTCTCCTTCTGGGAGCCGGTTTGGGTGCACGGCGTCCTCGCCATCGAAGAGACGACCAACGTGTACGGCTCGGTGAGTTTCAACCTCGATGGGACATCCATCGTTCCCTACGAGTGGTGAGCGGCGAGGCGACCCCGGCCATCCAGGCGAGCGGGCTCGTCTTCGCGTACAAGAAGGGCAGTCCCGTGTTGGACATCGACGAGCTCACGATCGAGCGCGGCGAAAAGGTCTTCTTGTTTGGCCCGTCCGGTAGTGGCAAAACCACGCTGCTCGGGCTGATCGCGGGCGTTCTCCGCCCGCCCCCTGGTTCGCTCCACGTGCTCGGACGCGACCTCGGTGCCCTGTCGGGTCCGGCCCGCGATTCCTTTCGGGCGTCGAACATCGGGTACGTGTTTCAGATGTTCAATCTGATCCCCTACCTGGATGTGCGCGACAACATCGCGCTCCCGATCCGCATGAACGCCGAACGCCGTAACCGCCTCGCGTTGCCTCTCGATGAAGCGGTCGCCGAAGCCGCCGAGCACCTCGGTATCGGGCACCTTCTTCGCGAGCGGGTCACCCGCTTGAGTGTGGGGCAGCAGCAACGCGTGGCGGCTGCGCGAGCCCTCGTTGGTGCCCCTGCGGTGATCATCGCCGACGAGCCGACGTCGGCCCTCGACGCCGATCGGCGTCATGCATTCCTCGAGCTGCTTTTCCGAAACGTCACGGAATTGGGGTCCACCCTGGTGTTCGTGAGCCACGACCTCAGCCTCGCCGAGCGGTTCGAGCGAACCCTCTCCCTCCCCGACTTCAACCGGGTCGCGGTCTGAGATGCTCCTCTTCCAACTCGCTCGGAAGTCGCTCGCGAATCGCCTCCTCACGACCGGGCTGACGCTGCTCTCGATTGCGCTGAGTGTCGCCCTCCTCGTCGGCGTCGAAAACGTCCGAACCGGCATGCGGGACAGCTTCTCGAACACCGTCAGCGGTGCCGATCTGCTGGTGGGGGCCCGCGGCGGGACGATCCAGCTGCTCCTGTATGCCGTCTTCGGGATGGGTTCGCCGACGGCCAACATCTCGCACGAAACGTGGCAGGAGTGGGAGAATCATCCCGCCGTTGCGTGGACGGTGCCCTACTCCCTCGGCGACAGCCACCGGGGCTTCCGGGTGATCGGTACGAACGACGCGTTCTACGAGCACTACCGGTACCGGGGCGGGCAGCAGGTCAATCTTGCTGAAGGGCGCCGGGCGGAGGGGGTGTTCGACCTCGTGCTCGGGGCCGACGTGGCGGAGCGCCTCGGCTACGCACTGGGCGACCGCGTGCCGGTGACGCACGGGATGAGTGCCGTCGGGTTCATGAACCACGACAACATGCCGTTCGAGGTCGTCGGAATCCTCGATCGGACCTTCACCCCGGTCGACCGCGCCATCTACGTCACGCTGCAGGGCGTCTCGGCGATCCACATCGGTTGGGAATCGGGCGCACCGCCGATGCCCGGTGAGGAAATGAGTCGCGACGAGGTCCTCGCCATGGACTCGATTCCGATCGGCCAGATCACCTCGTTTCTGCTCGGCGCGGAGAGCCGCGCGCAGACGCTCCTGCTTCAGCGAGAGATCGCGACCAGCGAGGAGGAGCCGCTGATGGCGGTGATTCCCGGAGTGGCCCTCGCGGAGATGTGGCGCGGAATCGGTTACGCCGAAGACGGACTGCGGATCGTGACCATCTTCGTCGTCTTGGTGGGGCTCCTCGGTATGGTCGTCTCCATCTACACCTCTCTCGATGCGCGTCGACGCGAGATGGCGATTTTGCGAGCGGTCGGGGCGGGCCCCACGAAGATCGTCTCGCTCCTCGTACTCGAGGCGGGCATCCTCTCCGCGATGGGCGCCCTGTGCGGAGTAGGGCTGGTCTACGCCCTCCTGTTCACGCTCCAGCCGTGGATCGAGGGGCGGTTCGGCCTCTATCTCCCAATCCAGCCGCTCGATGACGTGCAGTTGATCTACGTCGTCGCCGTCGTCGTCGTCGGCTTCATCTCGGGACTCGTACCGGCCGTGAAGGCCTACCGCACGGCGCTGCACGACGGGCTTTCGGTGAAGGTGTGACGGGTCGGTCATCGGTCCGCCTGCGCGCTCTCCTCTCGAGCGCGATCCTCTTGGCCGCATCGGCGCAGCCCGGAGCAGGCCAGTCACCGGCCGAAGCGGCGCTCGTCGACGCCGAGGCGGTGGGCTGGGGAGTCGGCTCCGAGCACGCACCCGTCGTGGTCGTGGAGTTCAGCGATCTGTCGTGCCCGTATTGCGCCACCTTCCACGACGGTACACGCAAGGCCCTACGCGAAGAATTCGTCGACGGGGGACGGGTCCGATGGGTCACGCTGTCGTACGTATCGGGGCAGTACCGCTTTTCCGAGGCGGCCGCGCTCGCCGCGGAGTGCGCCGGGCTCCAAGGCGAGTACGAGGCCTTTTCGGCCTCGATGCTGGCGAAACGTGACGATTGGGTGGGCGGGCCGAGTGGCGCCGTCGAAGCCGTCGTGCGATCCGTAGCCGACGCTCTCGAACTCGATCGCACGGCATGGGCGACCTGCCTCGAGAGCGCCGACGTCGCGCAGCGGCTCGATACCATCCGGGACATGGCGCGGCAGGCTGGGGTGCGGGGCACTCCGACCTGGTTCGTCGACGGATTCGCAGTCATGGGAGCCCTTCCTTTGGGCTACGCTCGATCATTCATCGTCGACCGCCTGGAGGCCGGCCCGGTCCGATGAGGCCGAGGGTCGTACCCGTATCCTCTTGAACGGCGAAGGGGCACCGCGCGGAGGTTGCGGCGACCCTAATGATAGGGCATTTTCATTTCCCGCCCAGGTGCGATAGCCGGGGCCCCACCACGCGCGACGAGAGCCCCAGGTGCCGACCTCCACCGAGTCTGCCAGCCTCACCCTGCCTGAGAGGAATCTCGAGGCTCCGTCGCGCTGGGTCGCCTGCGCGGCCGGGCTCTGTGCCGTGCATTGTGTGGTGACACCCGTTCTTGCGACGGTCGCCCCGTTTCTCGCCTTCGGTGAGTCGGCAGAGTGGTACTTCCTGACCGCCACGCTCGGACTGGCGGCGATCCTCATTGGAATCGGTCCGAAGACCGGCCGGCTTCCCGTTGTCTCGCTCGTAGTTGCAGGCGGCACGATCTGGGCGGCATCGCTCGCCGGCGCGTTCGAGCCCATCCCGGAGATCGTCACGTCGCCGATCGGCAGCCTGGTATTGGCGGCAGGTATGGTTTGGAGCGCCCGACTCTGCCGGACGGGTGCCTGCGCGACCCCGGACATACCGGCCTAGAAGGGTGTTGAAGAAGTGGGGTGCGGACTTCTTCAACACCCTTCTAGAACACGCAGATGGGACGCAAGCGCGGGCGGGGTTCCGGGGCTACCGTGTGACCGTTATGCTCCCGCCAGCCCCATCCGCCTCCACGGAGATTGGCCAGCCCATGCGCCAACGCGACACCCGCCAGCGACGAGCGATCCGGAACGTCTTCCTCAGCGTGGAGCGCCCCCTCACCCCCGAGCAGGTCCTGGAATTGGGTCAGACGGCGGTACCTTCCCTCGGTTTGGCCACCGTCTACCGGAATGTGAAGATCCTCTGCACCGAGGGCTGGCTATCCGAGGTGGAACTGCCCGGAGCAGGCATGCGGTACGAACTCGCCGCACGCCCCCACCACCACCACTTCGTGTGCCGTACCTGTGACCAGGCATACGACATCGACGACTGCCCGGACACCATCGAGGAGATGGCCCCTCCTGGATTCCGGGTCGACGACCACGAGGTGATTCTCTACGGGCGCTGCCCGGAGTGCGTCTAGAGGATCGACGGCGCGAGGACGCGAAATCGGTCCCGAAGCGCCTCGCCATCCAACCCCACTCCGATCAAGACCGCTACGGAGTCGAACTTGCCGCGCTGAAGGATCGGGAACAGTTCGACCGAGTCCGGGCGGTCGGTCCTCTGGAAGTACACGGGTAGATCTCGAGGCGCCAAACGGGCGACGCCCTTCACGCGGATGACCTCCGTCGGGAGCGACTGGAGCAGTTCGCGAAACTCGGCCTCGTCGATGGGCGCCGGTAGCGCGATCTCGAGACTCGAAAAGTGGTGCTGGGCCGCATGGTCGTGATGCGCGTCGTCATGGTACGCGTGGTGGTGCCCAGTGGGCTCGGCTCGACCCAGCGCTGCATCGTCCTTGGCGTGTCCACCGGCGTCGAAGCGTCGCGGCGGCAGCGAGGAGGCACTCGACCGTAGCTCCGATATGATCCCGACGAGATCGTGCACATCGACGGGAGTGGCGCGGGGAGCCACGGCTCGAAGCGACTCGAGCTTCGCCGACTTCTCTTCCTCGGGCACCGAGTCCCAACGGGTGAGGCGCAGATACCGAGCGGTTTGCGCCTGGACGCGCTCGACACGACCCCCGATTCCTCGATCGCCCCAACGGTCCGCGTCGATCACGGTGATCTGCACGGGCGGGGTGAACCGAGCCGCCCGACGGTCGGCGGTGAGCAACTCGATCAATTCAGCCGTGTCGGCCGTCCCATTCGCCTCGATCAGCATGATGCGGTCGGGGCCGCCCTCCGCCGCGGCGAGTGCCGCCATGAGTTCGTCCTGCGAACCACAACAGATGCATGTACCCGAGATGGGTGTGACGACCCCCGGGTCGGCCCCGAGCGACGCGGCGTCGATCGTCGCATTCTCGTAGTCGTTGAGGATCACGTGGGGGCGCAGACCCGCCCCTTCGAGGCGCGGGAGAACCGCGCGAATCAACGTGGTCTTCCCTGCCCCGAGAAAGCCCGCAATGAGAAACAGCGGGATCGCGCTCGTGCGCTGCGCCGCGTCCGCACCCTCGGCCCGGGCGGACGTGGCTCTGGTCACGCGTCGCCGTCCTCCTCGAGCGTGCGCTTGTGCTCGATGCAGTACCGCGCGTGGGGCAGCGCATCCAGGCGTTCGAAGGCGATCGGCGCTCCGGTGGCCTGGCAGAGGCCGAAGGTATCTGGGGACGTACGCAACCGGTGGAGCGCCTCCTCGACGCGGTAGAGATAGCGTCCCTCTTTCGTCGCAAACAAGGCCGCCTTCTCGCGTTCCTGCGCCTCGGTGCCCTGGTCCGCCATATGGTCACGGTAGCCCGCGAGCTCGGAATTTCCTTCCTCACGGTCGAGGCGGGCTTGCCGCTCCCACAGTCCCAAGGCCCGCAGCGACCGCTTCCGCTCCTGGAGCAGACGGCCTTCGAGGTGTTGGAGTTGGTCGGGCGTAAGTACGGGCTTTGCCATCGCAAACTGGTCGTAAGGGGATATCACGGATAGTCACGAAAGATAACGCGAACATCGTCTCAATACCCAGTCCACTACTGCTTCAGTCGTGCGACAGGCACTTCAACGCCCACGAATGGGGCGAGGGGGATTCCAGATTCGGGGGCCCTTCACACCGAGCCGTCGAACATCCATCCCATGATCCACCACCGTGCTCCGTCGTGGAACAGGGTGATGCTGTTCACCCCGGTGGTGAAGGGCTCGCCCCCCTCGGTACGAGCCGAGGCATAGCTGCTCCACACGTGGACCATGTTGCCGGAGCGCCTCACTTCGCGCCCTGTCTCCCACTCCCAGAATCCCGCAGCGCGCGGACCGTTGTCACCGTGATAGTCGTCGAGACTCATCACGTTGACGACGGGGGCACCGGCATCGTCGACACCGGCGATCGCCACCCACGCATCGGGGTGGTGCAGCGTGCGATCCCGCTCGGCGTCGGGCACCTCACCCGCCGGTCCCGAGACGACCTCGTAGTACGCTGCGAGGATCCCGTCGATGGACGAGACGTCCGCCTCGCGAGCCGTCTGAGCCGAGAGGGGTAGACCGCCGAGCAGGAGGGGCAGGGCAAATCGAAGGATCGTTGCACGCATGAGAAGGCTCGCGGTTGGCATGAATCAGGGCGGGCGGGTACGCCACCACGCAATGGGCACAGCGGCCGGGATTCTGGCGGCTCGACGCGCGCGACGCCACGTTTCGGCCCCGATCGACCCGGTTCGAGTCCCGCACCCCACCCGCGATGTCGGTGTTTTCTTCCTTCGGCGACGACGTGCTGCGCGCCGTCCGAGAGCGGCGTCTATCCGACGCGGAACGGCTGCTTCGCGACGCGCTCGACGCCTCGAAGCAGCAGGGACATGGGCGGGTGGTCGTGCAGGCATACCGGGCGCTCGCCGACGTAGCTTCACAGCGAGACGATCGGGCGGCAGCCCTCGGCCTCTACCGAGAGGCCGTCCACGTCGCACGCACCCTCGACGCGCCTCGGGTACTCGCCCACACGGTCCGCCATGAGGGTGATCTCCTGCGACGCGCCGGGCGTTTCGCGGACGCATGGTCGCGCTATGAAGAGGCACTCGGCCTCTACCGCGATCACGCCGGCACGCCGCCGGGAGAGCTGGCCAACGCGGTGCGACCCGCGGCGCTGACCCTCGAAGCCCTCGGTGAGCCCTCCGGAGCCGCCGCCCTCTGGCGCGAGGCGCGCGACCTTTACGCCGAGGTAGACCTCACGGAGGGGGCCGAAGAGGCCGAGGCCGCGCTCGCTCGCCTCACCGACACCCGCGCGGGACCCTGACGAAGCATCCTCCAACCAGAAGCAGCTGCCCCTCGCGTACCAGGTCGGTGAGCTCGTCGCGAGACCCGATCTCGAGCTTTCGGTAGATGTTGCTCAGGTGAGTCGTCACCGTGCGCGTGGAGATGTCGAGCCGGCGGGCTACCGCCTCGTTGCTCATCCGGTCGGCCCACGTTCCTCCCCACGCGCGGCCGAACGAGTCGGGGGGAGACGGTCGTCATGGATCGAGGCGAGCCTTCGCGCCATCTTTGACGGCCGGACTCCCTCCACCCCGATCCGATGACGAACATGAACTGGGATGCGATCGGAGCGGTCGGCGAAATCGTCGGCGCGCTCGCCGTTGTGGTATCGGTACTGTACCTCGCGATCCAGGTGCGCAGTCAGGTACGTGAGGCTCAACTCCAGGCCATCCACGAGGTCTCGGACGGCTTTCGCGAAGGGATCGCCGCCACATTTCTGGACCCCGCGCTCGCCGAGCTGTTCGTGCTCGGCAAGGACGACCACGCGTTGCTCGACGACGTGCAGCGAGTGCAGTTCATCGCGTTGATGCAGCGCAACTATCGGGTGTGGGAGGATGCCTTCTACCAGAGGCGCGAGGGGCGCCTCGACGAACCTCTGTGGCGCTCGATGGAACGGCAGTACTCGGCCCTCCTTCACTGGCCCGGGATGCAGTGGGCGTGGAGCATTCGGCGCGACTTCTTCACGCCCGACTTCCGCCGCTACGTCGACGACCTCGAGCCGGGCCCGCACCCACTGTAGGGGCCCGCCTCAGAGGTTCAACATTCGCATCGCGAACTCCGGGTACCGCAGGCCCGCGGTCGCTCCGAGCGGGATGACGCCGTCGAGACGTGCCACCTCGTCGCTCGTCAGCTCGACGTCGGCGGAAGCCGCGTTTTCGTCGAGACGATGGATCTTTCGGGTTCCCGGGATCGTCACGGTGTGGGGAGCTTTGGCGAGGATCCAGGCCAGCGCCAACTGAGCCGGGGTCACCCCCTTGGCTTCGGCGATCCTCCCCACCTCTTCGACCAGCTCGAGGTTCTTGGCGAAGTTCTCCCCCTGGAAGCGTTCGTTGGTTCGCCGGAAGTCGTGCTCGTCCAGGTCGTCTACGCTGCGGATCGCCCCCGAAAGGAAGCCGCGTCCCAGGGGGCTGTAGGCCACGAAGGTGATCCCCAACTCCGCGGTGAGCGCGAGAAGCTCCACCTCCGGATCTCGCGTCCACAGGGAGTACTCGGTCTGGAGGGCCGAAATCGGATGCACCGCGTGCGCGCGGCGAATCGTGGCCGGTGCCGCCTCCGACATGCCGAGGTATCTGACCTTCCCCTCTTCGACGAGCCGCGACATCTCCCCCACGGTGTCTTCGATCGGGGTATCGGGGTCGACCCGATGCTGGTAGTAGAGGTCGATCGTTTCGATGCCGAGCCGCCTCAGGCTCCCCTCGGCCTGACGCCGCACGTACTCGGGCCGCCCGTCGATGCCCTCGAACGAGCCACCTTCGCCGCGAACCACCCCGAACTTCGTCGCTACGAAGGCCTGGTCACGGCGTCCGCGGAGAGCTTCGCCGAGCAGCTCCTCGTTGTGACCGCTTCCGTACATGTCGGCGGTATCGAGCAGGTTGACGCCCGTATCGAGGGCGTGGTGAATCACGGCGATGCTCTGGGAGCGATCCGATGCTCCGTAGAACTCCGACATCCCCATGAGTCCAAGACCAACGGCGGAGACCTGGGCCCGGCCAATGGTACGTTGCTTCATCCGTCCTCCCGTGCTGAGTCGTATTCCTGGCTACCAGGATACGGGTGGGAGTACGTCGCCCGAATACACGATGCTGCGACGTATTTGCCCAATGCTCCGGACGTCGGGGCTTTAGGCTATTTCAGGGCCACGATCGTGGTATGATACTCCGGGTTGAGACGGAATTGACCGAGATTCGACATGGACCGCACGACCTCGCTGGCACAGCTGACCCGACACATCGCTCGCCGCGCAACCGTGCCCGGCCGGACGCCCACCGCCATTCCGGGGGTTCAGGTCTTTCGGGCAGACGCCCCGAGTCCGATCCGCTGCATGATCTACCATCCCTGCGTGATCATCGTGGCGCAGGGGCGGAAGCGCGCGCGGGTGGGTGATACCGACTTCGACTACAGCCCCGCTCGGTATCTCGTGTTGCCGGTGTCTCTACCGATCAACGCACAGGTGCTCGACGCGACACCCGAGCGACCCTTTCTCTCGTTCGCCATCGACGTCGAACCGGCGCTCCTCGGCGACCTCGCCTCCGAACTCGATCCCCGCGACGCGGGGCCCGTCGAGCCACAGCGCGGAATCGCCGTTTCCGAGACCACCGAGGCGCTCCTCGATGCCTCGGTGCGCCTTATGGCCTGCCTGGACTCCCCCAACGATTGCCGAATCCTGGCGCCGCAGATCAAGCGCGAGATCCTCTACCGTGTCCTCCTCGGACCCCAGGGCCGACTCCTGCGGGGCGTGGGATCACGCGACTCCCGAATCGGCCAGGTCGCGCAGTCGCTCGCGCTGATGCACTCCGACTTCGCCCGTCCCATCGACGTCGCCGAGCTCGCCCGCGCGGCCCACATGAGCGCTTCGACCTTCTTCGAGGCCTTCAAGACGATCACCTCGTATTCGCCGCTCCAGTACCTGAAGGAGATTCGCCTGAACCGCGCGCGCCAACTGCTGCTGTGGGAGGGCGCCAGCGCCAAACAGGCCGCGCGCCAGGTGGGATACCGGTCGCTCTCGCAGTTCAGCCGGGAATTCAAGCGCCGATTCGGGCGACCACCGCGCGAGGAGCGCTCCTGGGCGGTCGCTGCCGGAGAGATGACGGGGCCGCGCCCCTACTGAAAGGGGCCGCCCTCCACCTCGCGATCGGAGCTCGGGGCTACGACACCAGATCGTAGAGAAGGCGGTAGTAGCCGGACCGCTCGGGGTCGCTCTCGATTCCGTAGCTGTGCAGGAAGAGATCCTCGAATCCCGGACCGAGATTCCAGGTGAGGCTCCACGTCGCCACGGCCAGATCCCACCAACGGTCGGCCACCCCGAGCTCACCGAGATCGAGCACGCCCGACGGCCGCCAGTCGTCCAGTACGATGTTGGGCAGGCAGAAATCCCCGTGACAGACCACCAGGTCCTCCCGCGCCGGTCGGGTCGCGTACAGGAACTCCAACGCCGACGCCGGCGAGTGATGACGGAACTCGGTGTGGAAGTCGCGCTCAGGCACCACCGCTCCCGCCTCGACCCGGCGCCGGGCATGGTCCAGCGCCGTCGCGAGCCGAGAGTCGAAGGGGCATTCGGCGGCAGGCACGTCGTGAAGCTCGCGCAACGTCGACGCGAGGGTGCGAACGAGACGGGGCGCGTCGCTCCGCCAGCTCGGGTGCGAGGCATCGCGCCCCGCGAGCGCCTCGGTGAGGAGCCACTCGCCGCGATCGAACCGCCCGACCTCCACGACGACCGGCGCCGACACGTACCGGCCGGCCCATCGCACGCGCTCGGCTTCCGAGGCCAGGGTCGGGTAGCTGCCCTCGGCCGCGAGCTTCAGGAAGCGAACCGCCCCACCGGGCGCCTCGAGCCGATAGGTGATGTTCGGCGCCGCGTACTGATAGGCCACCATCACCTTCCACCCCTCGTGCCGCGAGAGAATCGCGGCGGGCGGCGCGAAGCTACCCGGCTGGGCGGTGGACGGCACTACCGCACCTCGAACCGGATCGGAAAGATCACCCAGACCGATACCGCGGTCTCGCGATTGAGAGCCGGTGTGAACCGCATGACGTCGGCAACCTCCTGCGCCGCCGAATCGAGTTGATCGTATCCCGACGTCTCTTCGACCCGAGTCTCCAGCACTCGGCCCCGGTCGTCGATGTGGAAGGCCACGCGCACTGTGCCTCCGATGCCGGCGTTCTTAAGCACCGAAGGGTACTCGCGGTCGAGGGCGCGGGCCACCTCGTCGCGATTGGTGATCGTCGGCGCGACGGTGAAAGGTGTGAAGCCGATCCCCGACTGCACACCCGCATCATCAGCCGCCGTCGGGGGAGGAGGAGGAGCCTGTGTGGGAGCCTCCCAGTCCTGGCGCTCGATGGTGATGTCCGGCGACACGTCCGACGACGAGATCACCGGGGCCGCCGGCCGGGAGATTTCTTCGGGGGCCGGCGGGAGATCGACCTCGGGCAGCTCGAGCATCTCGAGTTCGTCGACGACCGAGGCGATCTCCGCGGCCGTCATCGTCGGCCATGCCTGGAGGACGGCGAAGTGCACCGCGACGGCGACGATCATCGACGACCAGAAGCGGTCCTGCCACCCCGCCTTCAGCCGATCATTGGCGCTTTCTCGCCTCGGTACTGGCGCAGCGGACGGTGTGGTTCGGCTCATCGGATCCCCCTCGACTCGAGTGAACGGTCGGCTTCGCGCCGTATCCGCCATGAGATACGAGGGGGATCCCGGAGGGGTTACGAGCGACGGATATCGATGCCGTGACGAGCCAATTCCCCGATGTACGCTTCGGCAGGCATGGCCTCGTCGGGAGTCCGCACGCCCTTCTCGGTCACCCGCCCGTCGACCTGCATCAGCGCTGTGACGGCCAGCGAGTACCCGGTGGTACGCATCATGGCGGTGACCCCGTGTTCGGCGTCGTAGTAGTCGAGCAGATCGAACCGTACCCGACCGGCTGCACCCTCGTTGGACCCCTCCACTTCGACCCGGAGAGCCACGAGGTCGTGACCCCGAGGGTTGCGGAGTCGCGGCGAGACCACGCGGATGAAGAAGTCTCGCGGGGCGACGCGATGCCCATCGACATCGATCGGGTCGGTCGCCAGCAGCCCGAGTTCACGTACGGCCTCCATGACCTTCGCGTGGCCCGGATAGCGCAAGGTCTTGTACTCCATGTGCGGAATCTGGCCCTGGTATCGGTAGGGCATGGTCGAGATCCCACCCGCCGTGTGAAACGCCTCGAGGGTGCCGACGGGATCGGGAAACTCCACGGCCTCGATCTCCGACAAGGCGTTTTTGGGCACGAGCTTCCCGCCCTCCAGCACCACCGACATGGTCGTGTAGTAGTCGAGGACCCCTTCCATCGAGTAGACGATCTGGTAGTTCAGCGGGGGCCTCGGGTCCTGCGGCAAACCACCGACTCGAATCTTGACGGAGTCGGTCGTGTCGAAGGCGTCGATACCGGCCTGGGCGAGGATGTTGACCATCCCCGGGGCGAGCCCGCAGTCGGGCATGATGCTCAGCCCGCGCGCGAGCGCCTCGTCGTGGAGCCCGCGCTGCCGCTCGACGATTTCGGTGTTTCCCCCCAGATCGCAGTAGTGTGCGCCACACTCCACGGCCAGTTCGGCCATGTCGTAGTTGAAGTAGTAGGGGAGGCCACACACGACGGCGTCGACCCCCTCCATCACCTCGCGCACGGCCCCGTGATCGGTCGCGTCGAGCGCCACGAAGGTCAGTCGGTCGCCCACGTGGGGCTTGAGGAATGGCCGCACATGGGCCGACGCCTGGTCGGCGATGATGACCTTCTCGACGCCCTCGCGCCGAACGAGATCGAAGGCGGCCGCAGAACCCTGCGCGCCACCCCCGAGCACGAGAAACCTCATGGTGTCTCCTTGGGAATGCGTGAGCCCGGCCGACGCCGAGCGCGTGGTCTACTCGCCCAGTAGATCGAGTTGGGACTCGGCGTCGGGCGCCGCTCCCTCTCCAGTGTCCGGGGCCGCCTCGTCATCCGGGGCCGCGCCCCCATCCGGCGCCGTCCGAAGCTCTTCGGAGTCCGGCCGCCCTCCTGCGGTGCGGGTCACCTCGACGACCCGATCACCTGACGGGATCTTCACGATTCGCTTGCCCTGGGTGCGGCGACCCTGGACCGCGATACCCTCCACAGCGACCGAGGTCGTGCGCCCCCCAGCCGTGATCAACATCACCGTGTCGTCGATCATCACCTCGAGAGCCGCGGCGACGGGCGACACCTTACCGCTCGACGGCTGAAACATCGTGCCCAGCCCGCCCCGCTTCTGGAGGGGGAACTCGGCGGCCGGCGTACGCTTTCCGTAGCCGTCCTCCGTGACTGTGAGTACGCCGGCATCGCGCCGGAGGATCAGCACACCGACCACTCGGTCGTCGCCACCGAGGCCGATCCCCTTCACGCCCTTGGCGGTGCGGCCCTGTACGGGCACGTCGGCCTCGGCGAAGCGGATCGCTCGGCCCCCACGCGACAACAGCATCACCTCGGCGAATCCGTCACTCAGCACGACCTCGACGATCCGGTCGCCGGACTTGACCCCGGCCGCGATCACCCCGGTCGAGCGCGGATTGGAGAACTCCGACAGCGCTGATCTCTTCACCTGCCCCGCCTCCGAGAGGAAGATCAGCACGCGATCGGGCGTCTCGAGATCTTCGACAGGCACCAACGACACGATGCGATCATCGCGATCGGCCGAGGCGAGCAGGGAGTAGAGCGACTGCCCCCGGCTCGACCGTCCGCTTTCGGGGAGGTCGAGCACCGGAAGGAAGTGACACTGGCCCTGTTCGGTGAAGGCGAGAATCCATCCCCGGGTGCGAGCCACGAAGATCCGCTCGACGTAGTCGTCGTCGTACTTCTCCATCCCCGCCAACGCCTTGCCCGACGAGATGCGCCTGCGGTAGAGATGCATCGGCATCCGCTTGACGAAGCCCTCGTGACTCACGGTCACGACGACGTCCTCGTCGGCTACCTCCTCGCGCACCTCGGCGACGTCTTCTTCTGCTTCGCCCAGAATGCGGGTGCGACGATCGTCGCCGTACTTCTCGACGACCTCGGCCAACTCGTCGAGCACCACATCCAGCTGGCGCTCATCGCTGTCCAGGATTTCGCGGAGTTCGGCGATCCGGGCCTTCAGGGCTTCGAGTCTCGCCTTGAGTTCCGTGCCTTCGAGCCGCGTCAGCTTCGCCAGGCGCATGTCGAGAATCGCACCGGCCTGCACTTCACTCAGCCCGAAGCGGTCCTGGAGTCGGTCGCTGGCTTCGGCTCGATTCATCGACCCGCGGATGATCCGCACCACTTCGTCGATGTTGTCGAGGGCCACGAGAAGTCCCTCGACGACGTGCCGCTCGGCTTCGGCCTTCTCGAGAAGGAAACGCGAGCGGCGGACCACGACCTCGATCCTGTGGTCCCGGTAGCGCTCGAGCATCTCCTTGAGGTTGAACTCGCGTGGCTCGCCGTGATCGAGGGCAAGCATGATCGCACCGAAGGTCGACTGTAGATGCGTCTTCTTGTACAGGAGCGCGAGCACGCCCTGGGCCGACACGCCTCGCTTGAGCTCGATGACGAGCCGAATCCCATCGCGGTCGGATTCGTCGCGCACGTCGGAGATGTCGTCGGCCTGGCCCTTCCGCGCGAGAGCAACGATCTGGTCGACGATCTTCGACTTCGACACCCCGTAGGGCACTTCGGTCACGACGAGCTGCTGCTTCCCGCCTCTCAATGCCTCCTTCACGATCCGGGCCCGCATCACGATGCGTCCGCGGCCCTTGCGGTACATGTTGGCAATCCCGTCTTCACCGACGATGAAGGCGCCCGTCGGGAAGTCGGGCCCCTTCACGTGGCGCATGAGATCGTCGACGGAGCAATCCGGATCGACAGCGAGTTGGCGGATCCCGGCCGCCACCTCGCGAAGGTTGTGCGGCGGGATGTTCGTGCTCATGCCCACGGCGATCCCGCTCGAGCCGTTCACGAGCAGGTTGGGCACCCGGCCGGGGAGCACGACGGGCTCCTCGCGTTGGCCGTCGAAGTTGGCGACGTAGTCGACCGTGCTCTTGTCGATGTCTTCGAGCAGTTCGGTCGCGATGGCGTCGAGCCGGGCCTCCGTGTAGCGGTAGGCCGCTGCCGAGTCGCCGTCGATGGAGCCGAAGTTGCCCTGCCCGTCGATCAGGGGGTAGCGCAGAGAGAAGTCCTGAACCATCCGCACCATGGCGTCGTAGACGGCCGAATCACCGTGGGGGTGGTATTTGCCCAGAACGTCGCCGACCACCGTCGCGCACTTCTTGTAGGGCCGGTCGGGCGACAGCGACAGCTCGTGCATCGCGTAAAGAATGCGCCGATGCACCGGCTTCAGACCGTCGCGAACATCGGGGAGTGCGCGCGAGACGATGACGCTCATGGAGTAGTCGAGGAACGACTCCCGCATCTCGTCGACGATCGCCCGCTTCAGGATGCGCTCTCGTTTCTGCGCTGTCGCCAAGGCATCTCCTGGAAGAGTGTGAGGCGGCCGAAGCCCGCCTACACTCTAAGATCGGAGAAACGCCCGCAAGGCGCGGAGAAGAGCCCCCCTCAGCCCTCCCCTTCGACGTCGTGCGTCAGCAGCTGGAGCACCCGATCACGAAGGTCTCCAGGCACCTCGGGCTGGGAGAGGGCGGTCTGTACCTTCTGCCGAAACGCCTGCTCCATCTTCAGATGGGGATAGCAGCGGGTGCAGACCTCGAAGTGCGCCTCGACCTGCTCGTGCGTGAGTCCCGTCAGCTCGCCGTCGACGAACTCCTGGAGCCGCGTGACCGCCTCTTTGCAGGAGATCATCTCGGGCTGTCCAGCGCAGGGGTCGGGCTGGGCCGCGGCCTCGTCGCCTCTCCCGAACAGGCGCTTCAGTCCATCGAAGATCACGGGGTCCTCCTTTCGACAGCGAACATCATTCCTCGGGGCTCGCGGCTGCGGCCAGGTAGCCCATCTCGAGGGCGTAGTCGTACAGCTCCTTCTGAAGGCGACGGCGGCCTCGGAACAACCGGCTCTTCACCGTGCCCACCGGCACCTCCATGAGGTCGGCGATCTCCTGATAGTTCAGTCCCTCCAGATCGGACAGCACCACGGCCGTCCGGTACTCCTCCGGGAGGGCGTCGATGGCGGCGAGCACCTGATCATCGACGATGGCGTGGAAGAACCGCCCCTCGGGATCACTCTCTTGCGTCTCGCTCCAAAGCGGATTGACCACGTCTCCCACCCCGGTGTCGGCACGGGGGGCCTCACGCTCCACGATTTCCGAATGGCGCTGACCACGCTCGACCTGCCGCAGAAACACGTTGCGACAGATGGTGAAGAGCCAACTCTTCGCCCGGGTGCCGGCGCTGTACTGATCGAACGAGCGCCACGCCCGCAGAAAGGTCTCCTGGACCAGGTCTTCGGCCGCGTCCGCCGAGCCTGCGAGCCGCAACGCGAAGCGATAAACGGCGTCGAGATGCGGCAAGATCTCACGGTCGAACGCTGTCGCAGCACCACTCTCTTCGAGACTCACGTCACTCCCAATCATCCAAGATCTGACGAAACTCTTCCGCCATCGACGGATGACCGTGGGCCTCGGCCTCCTCCACCCCCCGCAGGTATGCATCCTTCGCCTCTGCATCCCTCCCCAATCGGCGGAGCGTATCGCCCAGCCGACCCCACGCGTTCCCCTCGTCGACGGCCGCGCCCAGGTAGCCTCTGAGCTGCTCCGCCGCCTCCTCGAGTCGATCCTGCTTCAGGTACTCGAGGGCGAGCCCGAACCGGAGTCGGGCATCGTCGGGACGGCGCTCCAGCATGCGGGCCAGAGCTTCGGCGCGGTCGTTCATGTGATGGGGGAAGCCGGGAAGGCGATCAGAAGTTCCCGAGAGCGATCGTCGGGGTGGATCAGTCGGGGAACGCGAAGGTCAGAGCGGCCTGTTCGTCGACGGGGGCGCCCGTCACCACCTCGATGAGCGCTCGCATGTGTACACCCATCTCTTCGAGGCGACCGAGCACCGACCGCACGTGCGCATAGTCGAAGTACGCGACGACGGCTGGTTCCGCCGCCGGGTGCGCCGCGAGGACCGCAGCATCCATCTCGGCGAGGAGTGCCGCAAGAACGGCGCGCACGGCGTCTTCGCAGGCCTCTTGCTCCGCCAGCGTCGACAGCGAGATGTCGCCATGGAGCGTGGATACGAGCGACTCGACCCGCGCCTGCGTCTGGGCGGGAGCCACCACCGTACCCGATCGACCGTCATGGCCACGCAGGACCAGATCGGCCCCAGCGCGAAGCGCCAGCAGTTCTTCGTAGTTGCAGTGGAGGATCATCACGACCACCCGATGAACAAACGTTTTGCGATCTCAAGAGTGCGCCCCACTTCGCCCGTTCGGCAAGGAGGCTCCGTTAGACCTTACCCCGACACCGCAGGAAGGTTGTCAGGCCACCTCATCCAGTATCGGCGGAAGTGTGCGAGGCCCAATCACCAGACCGCCAACGAGGTCGACGAGCACGTGGACGATCACGGCGGGCCACAAGCTTCCGTCGACGATGACGGAGGCACCCAGAAGGCCCCCCAGCGCCGCCGTACGGGCGATGCCGAACGGCCCCTGATAGACGTGGAGGACACCGAACGCCAGCGAAGACACCACGAGAGCGGTCCAGACGTCACCAAGCGCGGGGGTGAGCACCGCGAGCAGGAACCCTCGAAAGACCACCTCCTCACCGAAGCCGGCCAGGACCGACAGTCCCGCGAACATGCGCCTCTCGGCCGGCGTCCGGGGCAGCAGGCGGGCGAGGATCGGGCTCTCCGGGATGCTCGCGAAGCGACCGATGAGGTGGAACAGCGCGATCAGAGCAGCAGCCGCCGCCCCGAGACGCAACGTGGCGCTGCCGAGCGTGGCTGCGTCGATCGGACCGAGCTCGAGGGCATCGAGCCCCGGCCCGAGCGCGCCCACCACCAACGACGCCATCGAGAGCCCGGCCAGGGTCACCGCCGACCCCGCATATACCCCCGGCCGGTCCATCGCCGAGTCCGACATCAAGGGCAGCTGGGCAATCGACAGTACGGGGAGGGTGAAGACGAGGAAGGCGGCGAGCACACCCTCGGCCAAGCCGACCTCCAGCCGCAGGTACAGTCCCAAGGTGGCCAGAAGCCAGGCGCCGAGCGCCAGGTGGATCATCCACATGACCCGCGGAGCCCCGCCCGGCTCACCCCCGCCGACCCGGTCTCTCACGGCGCGCCCGTTTCGGCCTGCGTGCGAGCGATCTCGACGATCCGGTCGACCACGGCCTTCACGTCGGTTGCCGTGGAGCGGTAGTTCAGGATGCAAAGCCGCAGCGCGTAGCGACCACGAAGCCGGGTCGACGACATCATCGCCGTACCCTCCGCCACGATCCGATCCTGGACTCCACGGTTCAACTCCTCCAACTCCTCGTCGGACCACTCCCCCGCCGGACGCACTCGAAAGCAGACGATCCCCAGGGAGGCCGGGCTCAGCAACTCCACCTCCTCATACGAGCGCAGCGCCGTTTCGGCTACATCGCCGAGCTCGATCCCCCGAGCGACGGCTTCGGCGTGCGCTCGCTTGCCGTGGATCTGCAGCGACATCCAGACCTTCAGCGCCCTGAATTCACGCGTGAGCTGAAGCCCTCGATCGGCGAAGTTCACGTGCTCCATGCCGAGTTCCGTGTCCTGCAGATACTCCGGAATCACACGAAACGCGCGCTCGAGGTCGGCCGGGTCGCGGACCAACAAGCAGCCCGTCTCGTACGGCTGGAAGAACCACTTGTGCGGGTCGAGGGTGACGCTCCGAGCGCGTCCGATTCCCGACAGCGCCGCAGCTCCTCGCTCGGTCAGCACGGCAAACCCCCCGTAGGCGGCGTCGACGTGGAACCACACCCCGCGGTCCTCACAGAGTTCGGCGAGGCGGGGCAGAGGATCGACGGCGCCCGTATTGGTCGCACCTCCATTCGCCGCAACGAGAACGGGCTCGATCCCCGCCTTCAGGTCCTGGTCGATCTGACGCTCCAGAGCCTGCGTGTCCATCCGGAAGTCACGGCCCACCGGGACGCGTCGGAAGGCCTCGTCGCGGAAGCCCGCGATCCGGCAGGCTCGCTCGACCGAACTGTGGGTCTGATCGGTCAGGTAGACGGCGGGCCGCTCCGGGTGACCCGCGGCATCACGGGCCGCGACCACGGCGCAGAGATTGGCGGCCGAGCCACCGCTGGTGAACAGACCCCCGGCCCCCGAGGGGAGGCCCAACCACTCGCGAAACCACTCGAGCACGACGAGCTCCACCTGACTCGGGCCGGCGGACTCCAGCCAGGTTCCCTGAAAGACGTTGAACCCGTTGGCGAGTACCCCCCCGACGACCGACGCCCAGGTCGGCGATGAGGGAACGAACGCGAAGAACCTGGGATGGTCGATGCGCCCTGCGACGGGCAGCACCTCCGTCAGCGCGCGCCGAAGAACGTCGTCGGCCGGCGACGGCCCCTCCGGACACGCCTCGCGCAGCACCGGCTCGAGTTCCGCGCGGGTGCCCCCCCGCCAAGGCGGGCCGGCCCGCAGACCCCGCGCGCGATCGACGAGCGCGTCGATCGCAGCGTATCCGAGGCGACGCATCTCTTCGGGGTCGACTT
>JANQNV010000225.1 GCA_028279425.1 Longimicrobiales bacterium
CGTCATCGGGGGGAGGGGGCGGCGGCGGAAGCTCGTCCGACGGTGGTTCGGCCTCGTCGGGCGCAGGCAAACGTGTCGCGCGGGGCATCAACACGAGCGCAACGGCCACCGCGAGGTCGTCGTCGCTCGCGGTCGATCGCCCGTGCAACGCCGCCCGCGCGCGCGCCGCGCGCGCGACCCCGACGAGAGGCCTCAGCGTCTCGATCCCCAGCTGGGCCGCCGTGGCCGCCAGCGCCAACTCGGCGTCGTCGGGGAGGGCGACCGTCCCCACTCGATCACGCGCGCGGCCCACGGCATCGAGGTCGAGAGGGGCCACGTCGAACCCCCCGGGACGCGGCTCGAGGGCCAGGTGTACGGCGAGCCGATCGGCCAGCAACCGGGGCGCCCCCGCCTCGTCGGGTCGACTCTCGTCGAGCAGGACGGCGGCCAACCGAGAGGGCATGGCCTCGAGTCCGTGCTCGCGGGGCGCGATCGACGCGGTATCGAGCACTTCCGCGAGCAGAGCCGCGATGCTCGGCTCGATCCGCTCGGCCATCGGGACGACCACCAGTCCTCCGTCGCATTCGGCGAGGAGACCGCGGCGGGCCGTGCGACGACCGGTCGCGAGGGTCGACACCACATCGACTTCTCCGGCCAGGCGGCCGACGTCCACGTGACCGGGGATTCGGCGCACGGGAACTCCGCTCCACGCGGCCTTGAGAGCGGTGAGCCAGGCGTCGAGGTGCGGACCCGGCCGCACCCGAAGCAGCGCCCCGCCGAGCCCGTGGGCGTCGACGGCGAGAACGCCGAGCGCCTCGTAGCCGAGGTCGACGTCGGTCACGCCTATCCGAGCACTTCGGCCACGGCCCGTTCGACCCGGGTCGTCGATCCGGTGTCGTCGAGCGGATCCCGCCTCAAGCGGTGGCGTAGTGCGGAGGGAGCGACCGCCCGAAGGTGGTGGATGCCCACCTCACCGTCCTGCTGGAGCGCCGCCAACGCCCGGGCCGAACGCAGGAGCGTGAGCTCGCCTCGCAGCCCGTCCGTGCCCAGCGCCAGGCAAAGCGCCGATGCCGTCTCGAGCACCTGGTCCGGTACGACGACATCGTCGAGGGCGGCCCGTGCTCGAAGCAGGCGACTCCGCGCCCGGCCGTCCTGGCTGCGCCACCGCTTCGAGAATCCCGCAGGGTCGCGATCGTACGCATCGCGTCGTCTCAACACCTCCACGCGCTCACCGAGATCGGTGGGTGTCACGACCTCGACCGAAAGGCCGAAGCGATCGAGGAGCTGCGGTCGCAATTCGCCCTCTTCCGGGTTGCCGCTGCCCACGAGAACGAAGCGGGCGGGATGTCGGATACTGATCCCCTCCCGCTCGACCACGTTTTCGCCCGACGCCGCCACGTCGAGGAGGAGGTCGACCAGGTGATCCTCGAGGAGATTGACTTCGTCGACGTACAGGAACCCGCGATGCGCCCGCGCCAGCAGGCCGGGCTCGAACGCCCGAACTCCGTCGGTCAGCGCACGTTCGAGATCGAGTGTACCGACCACCCGGTCCTCGGTCGCCCCGAGCGGGAGATCGACGACGGGCACGGGAGCGGTCGTCGCCGGCCAATCAGGGTTCTCCTCGCACTCGGTGCAGGTGCCTCCGAAGCCCGATGGATCGCACCCGTACGGGCATCCCCTCACGACCGGCATCCTGGGCAGGAGAGCGGGAAGCCCACGCACGGCGGTCGACTTCCCCGTCCCGCGATGACCCAGGATCAGCACGCCCCCCACGCCGGGGTCGACGGCGACGATCTGGAGGGCCAGTTTCATTTCGTCCTGGCCGACGAGGGCAGAGAACGGGAAGGGCAAACCCACTGTAAATCATCCTTGACGACAGGCGTGCTTGACAGTAGTTCAAAGGGTAATTCCGGGCCGCGCCCTTCGCAACGCGACGCGGCTTCGACGTCTACTCCCACTCCTCCCGCTCATGCCGCATCCTCCGGCGCACGGTCCGACGCGATGAAGACGCATCTTCGACTGGGTACGCGCGGCTCCCGCCTGGCGCTCTGGCAGGCACACTGGGTCCGAGATCGACTCCGGGCGATCCCCGGGGGGCCGTCGGTCGAGATCGTCGAGATCCAGACCGCCGGCGATCGCATTCAACACATCGCGCTCTCCGAAGTGGGTGGTCGGGACTTCTTCACCAAGGATATCGAGATGGCGCTGCTCGACGATCGGGTCGATCTCGCCGTCCACTCGCTGAAGGACCTCGCCACCCAACAGCCCGATGGCCTGGGGCTCAGCGCCGTCATGGAGCGAGCGGACGCGCGCGACGCCCTGCTCACCCGCGACGGACGAGGGCTGGCGGAGCTGCCCGCGGGGTCGCGGGTGGGGACGAGTTCCCTCCGCCGACGAGCCTTCCTCGCGGCACTGCGACCGGATCTCGAAGCCGCCGACCTGCGCGGGAACGTCCCGACCCGGGTCGGGCGTCTCGACGACGGCGACTACGATGCCCTACTGCTTGCGAGCGCAGGGCTCGACCGACTCGGGTTGGGGCACCGCATCTCGGAGCGCCTCGCGACCGACGGCTTCACGCCGGCGCCCGCCCAGGGAGCGGTCGGCATCCAGATCCGCGACAACGACACCGGCACGCACCACTGGGTCTCGCAGTTGGAGCATCGCGCGACCCGGATCGCCACTGACGCCGAGCGCGTGTTCCTGCGCGTGCTCGAAGGGGGGTGCCAGGTTCCGGTGGGCGCCCTGGCGCGGATCGGCGGCAACCGCCTGTCGCTCACTGGCCGGGTGGCATCGCTGGACGGGGCGACGAGCCTGTTCGCCACGGTGGAGGGGTCACCCGACGACCCCGAGGCGCTGGGCGAGGGCCTCGCTCGACGGATGATCGACGACGGGGCCGCTGAGATTCTCGACGCCATCCGAGCTGCAGGGAAAGGCCCCACGCCGTGACCTCGCCGGAGGCCTCGCTCCGAGGACGCACCGTGGTGGTGACCCGTCCCGAGCCGGAAAGTGGGCCGCTCTCTGCGGCTCTGCGCGAATGGGGCGCCGAAGCCGTGCACCGACCGGTCCTGGTGTTCCACCCGACGGGTCGGGCCGCGGGACTCTCCGCGACGCTGCAGGCGGAGCGCCCACCCGACTGGCTCGTCCTCACCTCGCCACGGGCGGCCGACACATTGGCCGAAGCGGGGGTCTTCGAGGCGCCGTGCCCGAGGGGCCTTCGGATCGCCGTCGCCGGCCACCAAACCGCCCAGGCCGTACGGCGTCATGGATGGGCCGCGCACCTCGTACCCGACCCCTCCGGCGCCGCCCCACTCCTGGCCGCCATGGAGGCGAGCGGAGTGGGAGGCGGCGACCGCGTGTTGTTCGCCGCCTCGTCTCTGGCGCGACCCCTGCTTGCCGACGGCCTCCGAGCGCTCGGCGCCGTCGTCGAGACCGTCGCGATCTACGGACCCGTCGCTCGCCCACTCCACGCTGCGGAGTGGGAGGGTGAAGCACGTCTGGCACCGTGGGATGCGCTCACCTTCACGAGCCCCTCGGCGGTATCGGCGGTCGAAAGCGGCCTCTCCGATACGACCCTGAGCGCACTGCGACGTCTCCCCGCGGGCGTTCAGGGACCCACGACCGGCGCGGCGGCCCGCGACGCCGGTTGGCAGCGGGTGGTCGAGGCTCGACCGCACACGTTTCGGGGGCTCGCACGCGCCCTCGCCGACTATCTGGGCCCGAAGGAACCACCGTCCTCCTGAGCCGGGCGATCACGTCGTCGTCGCCCTTCACTCCAGCCACAACCGTATGGACACGCCTCGCAGTCACGAACTCTTCGAAGCCGCCAACCGATCCATCCCCGGCGGGGTGAACAGCCCCGTACGGGCCTTCGGACGGGTCGGCGGTGTGCCGCTATTCATTGCGCGCGCGGCCGGCACCACCCTCTGGGACGCCGACGGAAACGCCTATCTCGACTACGTCGGTTCGTGGGGCCCCATGCTCCTCGGCCACGCCCACCACGCCGTCGAAGCCGCCGTCGTGGCCGCCGCGTCGAAGGGCACGAGCTTCGGGGCTCCGACCTCGGGCGAGATCGAACTCGCCGAAAAGGTGATCGACATGGTCCCTTCGGTCGAACTGGTGCGTTTCGTCAACTCCGGCACCGAGGCCACGATGAGCGCGCTGCGCGTGGCTCGGGCCGCGACGGGGCGGGACGGGATGCTCAAGTTCCGCGGAGGCTACCACGGTCACGGCGACGCCTTTCTGGTGGAGGCCGGGTCCGGCGCCGCCACACTCGGCGTGCCCGACAGCCCGGGGGTGACCGCGGGCACCGCGCGCGACACGCGGGTGGCGGAGTACAACGACCTCGACGACGTGGCGGGCCATCTCCGGGGCGGCGACATCGCCTGTGTCTTCGTCGAACCGATCGCTGGAAACATGGGATGCGTCCCGCCCGCGCCCGGCTTCCTCGAGGGCCTGCGCGCGCTCTGCGACGAGACGGGGACGATCCTGATCTTCGATGAGGTGATGACCGGCTTCCGGGTGGCGATGGGCGGAGCCCAGGAGCGCTACGGCGTGATGCCCGACCTCACGACCCTCGGAAAGATCATCGGCGGAGGACTCCCCGTCGGCGCCTTCGGCGGCCGCGCCGATCTGATGCGACATGTCGCGCCCGCGGGCCCGGTGTACCAGGCCGGCACACTGTCGGGCAACCCGCTGGCGACCGCGGCCGGCATCGCGGCGCTCGGCTGGATCCAGGACCACCCCCAGATCTACGACCACCTCGAGATGCTCGGCCAGCGTCTGGACCGAGGGGTCGAGCGCATCATGGCCGGCAGCGATCAACCCCTGACCTGGAACCGAGTGGGTGCGATGGCGTCCCTCTACTTCCACCCGGGACCGGTCACGGACTGGCCGTCGGCTTCGAGTGGAGACAACGAGCGCTTCGCCCGCTTCTTCCACGGTATGCTCGACGAGGGCATCTACCTCGCGCCGAGCCCCTATGAGGCCCTCTTCTTCTCGGCCGCCCACACGGAACACGACATCGATCGAACGCTCGAGTCGATGGAACGGGTGCTGGGCCAGGTCGTGGCGGAGGCAGGCGCATGACCCCCACCTTCCTCGCCGCGGCCCGCGGCGAACCGGTGTCGCACACCCCGGTGTGGATCATGCGACAGGCAGGCCGCTACCTGCCCGAGTACCGCGCGATACGAGAGAACATCGACTTCCTCGGCCTGACGCGTAGCCCGGAGCACGCAGCCGAAGTGACCCTCCAGCCGATCCGACGCTTCGGGATGGATGGGGCCATCCTGTTTGCCGACATCATGACCCCGCTGGAGGGGATGGGTATCCCCGTGGAGTTCCAGGGGGGGCCCGTGCTGCCCGATCCGATTCGCACCGCCGCCGACGTGGACCGCGTGACCCCACTCGAGCCCGAGGAGGGAGTCCCCTTCGTGCTCGAAACCGTGCGGAGGGTGGTCGACGAACTGCCCTCCGAGGTTCCCTTGATCGGCTTCTGCGGGGCGCCCTTCACTCTGATGTGTTACCTCGTCGAGGGGCGGGGTTCGAAGGATTTCATTCGCGCGCGTTCGTTTCTGCGCCGCGAGCCGAAGGCGGCGACCGATCTCCTGACCCGCCTCGCCGACGGGATGGTGCGCTACCTGGAGGCCCAGGCTGCGGCGGGCGCCCGGGCGCTGATGGTCTTCGACTCATGGGTGGGTCTTCTCGACCGCCCCACCTTCGAGGCCTTCGAACGCCCGGCCGTGGAGCGAATCTTCAACGGGCTGGAACACCTCGACGTGCCGCGCATCTACTTCCCGAACCAGGGGCGCCATCTTCTGGGGGCGCTCCCCGGCCTGCCCGTCGACGTGATGGGCGTCGACTGGCGCAACCCGTTGAGTCAGGCCGACGCGCTGCTGGGTGAGGGAGACTTCACCCTCCAGGGCAACCTCGACCCCTCCAACCTCTTCGCGCCCGCCGACGTGCTCGACTCCGCCGTCGACGACGTCCTGCGGGAGGCGCGTGGGCTTCGCGGACACATCTTCAATCTGGGCCACGGGATCGACCGTCACACGGATCCCGACGTCCTCGCGCGGGTGGTCGACCGGGTCCATGCCGCTCCTGTACCCGAACATCGGAGGGTGAGTACATGAGCGCACCGACTGCCGGACCGATCCCATTGGCGAACGCCCGCGAACGGGTCGCGGAGCGCATGTGGGCCGGCCAGAAACGGCTCGTCGACGCGTTCGAGGAGATCGACGCCCACGGCCGGTTCAAGGCGTCGTCGTGGGAGCGCCCCGGGGGCGGGGGCGGTACGGCCCGCGTCCTGGAGGGCGGCGCGGTGTTCGAACGGGCCGGTGTCAACGTATCCGAGGTGTACGGGGACCGGGTACCCGACTCGATCGTCGAACATCGGCCGTCGGCGGGCGGGCTCCCCTTCTACGCCACCGGCATCAGCATGGTCATCCACCCGCTGAACCCGGCGGTGCCGGCCTTCCACGCCAACTTTCGGTACTTCGAGGTCGGTGACGGGGCGGACTGGTGGTTCGGCGGAGGCGCCGACCTCACACCGATCTACGGTCGGCCCGAAGACGCCGCTCACTTTCACGGTGCGTTGAAGACGTGGCTCGACCGGCACGACGCCGCCCACTACCCGCGGTTCAAGGACTGGTGCGACCGCTACTTCTATCTGCCGCACCGCGGGGAGATGCGGGGGATCGGCGGCGTCTTCTTCGACGACTTCACCCCCTCGGGCGACGACGGCTGGACCGCGGCCTTCGCCCTCGTCGACGAAGGCATCCGCGCACTGGAGGAGGCCTACCTCCCCCTCGTGCGACGCCACAAGAACACACCCTGGACGGACGAACATCGCGCTTGGCAGCTGCTGCGACGCGGACGGTACGCCGAGTTCAACTTGCTCTACGACCGCGGCACGCGATTCGGCCTCCAGACCAACGGCCATGTGGAGGCCATCCTGATGTCGATGCCTCCCCACGCCCGCTGGCAGTTCCAGCACACGCCCGAGCCCGGCTCTCCGGAGGCCCGGACGCTCGCGCTGCTCCAGCCACGCGACTGGGCCTGATTCCGCGACCGGTCGCGATCACCCCACCCCGGCCGGGAGCAGAACGACCGACACGAACTGATCGGCGGGAAGATAGCGCGCCGCATCGTCCTGGACGGTAGCGACGTCGATCCCTTCGTAGCGGGACGGATCGACCAGGTACCCGGGATCGGCTTCGCTCGACAGGGCCGACGTCAGGTTGCTCGCCCACCAGCCGTTCGACTCGAGACTGGTCTCGAGACCGCGGCGCTCCGCCTCCAGCGCGCTCGCCACGTCTTCCGGGGTGGGCCCCTCGGCCTTCAGTCGTTCGATCTCCTCGAACACCGCCTGCTTCAGCTCCTCGGCCCGCTCGGGATCCGATCCGAAGACGACCTGCATGGTGAAGCGGGGGTCGGGCAGGCGTTCGTACCCCGCACTGGCCGACACCGAATACGTCCCGCCCAAACTCTCCCGCAGCCGCTCGCGCAGGCGCGTCTGGAGAATGGTGGCGAGGACGCGAATGCGCGCGCGATTCGGCGGCGTGTACTCGAAGGCGCCGTTGAAGACGAGCAGCGTCTGACTCTGCGGCTCGATCCCCGCGCGCACCTGCTTCTCGACCACACCCGTCGGCGGGTCGATGTCGAGGTCCACCCAGCCGTCTTCCCGGTCGGGCGCAGGGAGGGCGGCGAGGTACTGCTCTACGAGAGGCCGCATGTCGTCGAGTTCGAAGGCACCGACCAACACGAAGTCGAAGTCGGCGGCGCTGGCGAAGCGGTCTTCGTAGAAGTCGACGGCACGGCCGAGATCGATCTGCTCGATCGACGCGGTCGTGAGCGGCTGTGCTCTCGGATGCGACTGCGACAGCACGGCCGAGACCGTGTCGGAGAAGGCGGCGAGCGGACTGGCGTTCCGGTTGGCGAGGATGGCCGACATCTGCGACTTGAAGGCCTGGAACGCCACCGAGTCCTCACGGGGTGCGGTCGTGTACAGCCACAAGAGCTGGAAGAGCGTCTCCACATCGGCCGGTGACGCCTGACCGGAAAATCCCTCCGTCAGCTGCCCGATCGACGGAGCGAGGCCCACGGCCTTGCCGGCCAGCGCCTTCTGGAGGTCGATCTGCGAGAACTCCCCCACCCCGCCCTGCTGCACCAGGGTGGAGGCCATCGTGGCCGAGAGGTGATCCTCCAGCGACGATCGCGACCATCCACCCGGGCTCGTGGCGCGGAGCAGGATTTCGTCGTCCTTGAAGTCCGTCGGCTTCAGCCAGACGGTGACACCGTTCGAGAGCTCCCAGGTCGTGACGTCCACGGCCTCGATGCGCCCCTCACCGACGATCGCGCCCGGTCGGGGCAGCTCGGCCACCAGTGGCTGATCGAGCGCCGAATCGACCCAGGGCTCGATATCGAGGGCGGCCACCGAGGCGAACACCTCCTGAAACGACGCCTCCGAAGGCACGGCGAGGGACGGCTTCTCGATGGCGTCGGCGATGACGATGCGATTGTCGACATCCAGGTTGGCCCGTGCGACCGCGTTCACCTCGTCGAGCGTGATCGTCGGAGCGAGAGCCTGCGACACGAAGTATTCGAACTCGATCCCCGGCATCGGCTCGTCGGTCAGGAAATGCTGCACGTACTCACTCGCGAAGCGGGCCGAGGGCTGGTTCTCGCGGTCCGTGTAGGTGCGCTCGTATCCGCGCAGGAGATCGAGACGGGCCCGATCGAGTTCCGACGAGGTGAAGCCGTGACGAGCCGCCCGCTCGGCTTCAGTCAGCAGGGCCGCCAGACCGCGCTCGTGCCCGTCTTCGGGCACCACCGCGACCAGCTGGTACGCGCTCGTCGGCCGAACGAATTGACCTCGCCCCGTGCCCGCGAAGGCGAACGGCGGATCGGCCGTCTGGGCGAGTTCCGAGAAGCGCGAGTTGAGCATCGAGTTGGCGAGGCGCTCGACGAGCCGCGCCCGATAGTCTCCGATCGTCGTCACGCTCGGGGCGTCCTGCAGTGTGAGAAGGGCCACGCGCGACGTCGTCGCCTCCGCGTCGGAGGCGATCGCGAACCGCATTCCCTCTCGAAGGGGAACCTCGTAGGTCACGCGGTCGGGACCGTCGGACCGGGGGGCGATCCCGGCGAAGTGCGCCCGGATGGTCGCCTCCACCTCGTCGACGTCGAAGTCGCCGACCGCGATCACAGCCATGAGTTCGGGACGATACCAGTCGGCGTAGAAGCGCTCGATCTCCTCCTGCGGGAAGGTCCGCAGCACATCGGGGTCACCGATCGGCAACCGCTGCGCGTACCGGGAGCCCTCGAACATCACGGGAAGCTGCTGATCCGAGATGCGCGCCGCCGCCCCCCGACCCAGGCGCCACTCCTCGATGACCACGTCGCGCTCCTGATCGACCTCGACGGGATCTAGGGTCAGCCCGTGTGCCCAATCCTCCAGGATCTGAAACGCCGTGGCCATCACCTCGGCGCTGTCGGTGGGCACCTGAAGCATGTAGACGGTCTCGTCGAAGCTCGTGTAGGCGTTGACCGACGGCCCGAACGCCATCCCGATCGACTCCAGGTAGTCGACCAGTTCCTGCTTCTCGAAGTTGTCGGTTCCGTTGAACGCCATGTGCTCCAGAAGGTGCGCCAGCCCACGCTGACCATCGTCTTCGAGGATCGACCCCGCATCGACCACGAGGCGAAGCTCGGCCCGTGCCGCCGGACGCCCGTTCGCGCGCACGTAGTAGCGGAGTCCGTTGTCGAGCTGGCCTACCCGGACCGCCTCGTCGGCGGGGAGCGGAGCCTCCAGGGGAATCTCCTGGGCCGCGGCCGCTTGCGGAGCCGCGCTCGCGGCGAGGATGAGACCGAGGGCGGCGAGCCACGATCCGGAGGGACGGCGACGGGGCATGGGAAACGCACGGCGTGTCACGAAGACGCTCCTGGTTCTTCGAAGTGAGGCCCGGCACCGGGGCAACGATCTTGAAACCGACGGCCCAACGGCCGACGCTCGACGGAGGGGACTACCCCGTCGAGAGGTGTGTCGATCCGAGGACGGATCCGCCCTACCTTACGACGGGGTGACCCTGCGTCTTCACCTCGTACGACCACGTCCCACCGGGCCCCCAGCATGTCACCCACGTCGTTCCGCTGCTTCGTGATCGGATCGGACACCCTGCTCCTGGAGTGCACCGATCACCTGCTCGCGGCCGGGCACACCGTTCTCGGTGTCGTCACCGACACCCCACGCATCGCCGAGTGGGCCCGACAGCGCGGGATCCCCGCGATCGAGCCGTCCGGGATGGACGAGGCGATGGCCTCCGAGCCCTTCGACCATCTCTTCTCGATCACCTGGCTCCGAATCCTCCCGGACGAGGTCCTGGATCGCCCCGGCGGATACGCCATCAACTTCCACGACGGGCCCCTTCCCGCGTACGCCGGTCTCAACGGCCCGGCCTGGGCCCTCATGGACGGGGCGCGCGACTTCGGGGTGACGTGGCACCTGATGACGTCGGGCGTCGACCAGGGCGACCTCGTTCTGCAGACCCCGGTCGCGATCTCGGACGAAGACACATCCCTGTCGCTCAACATGAAGTGCTTCGCGGCGGCTCGAGAGGGCTTCCCCGCGCTGGTGGACCAGCTGGCGCGAGGTGCGGTGCAGCCGGTGGCTCAACCCACCGAGGGCCGCAGCTGGTTCGGCCGCCACGACCGCCCCGACGCTCTCGGTCTCCTCGACTGGCGACGCCCGGCCGCCGAACTCGCGGCCCGTGTGCGCGCCCTCGACTTCGGGCCGTATCCCAACCCCCTGGGTCGAGCCAAGATGATCACGGCCGATGGACGGGCCTGGCTCGTTACGCGTGCGATCGCGTCGGAGGGCGATCCCGATCCGTCGGGTCGCGCCCCCCTGCCGGGCACGGTCCTGGCCGTGCGATCCGACAGCATCGAGATCGCCACCGGCTCGGGCCGTCTTCAGATCGGCGAGCGCCGACCGCTCACGGGTGGTCCCCCACTCGATGCCGCTTCCGAGGCGGCGCGACTCCACGTGGGCGACGTGCTCCCCGTGCCCTCGGAACACGATCGGGACCGCCTCGCGGCACTGTCGGACATCTTGTCGCGTAGCGAGGCCTTCTGGGGACGCCGACTTCTTGAGATGACGCCCGCGGAGTTGCCCGACCGCACCCCCTTCGACCCCGACGTCCGCCGCGCGACCCCTCGGGAACGCATTCCCCTTCGCCTCGCGTCCGAAACCGACGAGGGCGCGCTGGTCGCGGCCTGGGCCGTGGTCGTGGCTCGCCTCAGCGGCCGCACGCGGTTCGACTTCGGGTGGCTCGAGTCCGCCGATGAGGTGTCTGCCCGACCGATGGTCTCGTCCTGGCGCCCCCTCCAGATCGATCTTCCCGACGGTGCGGGATTCGATCCGGTGGTCGATGCGGTCATCACGCAGTTGGCCGAGCTTCGACGTCGCGGCTCGTTCCTCATCGACCTCCTGTCGCGCTCGCCCGATCTCGACGGCACCGTCCCCGACGGTCACTGCCCGCTCCCCCTCTGTGTGGGTCGAGGGTCGACGCACGACGCCGGCGTCGAGATGCTCCTCGAACTCGGCGAAGGATCCGGACCACCCCACCTGTCGTTCGATCCCGATCTCGTTTCGGAGACACGCGCCGCGACCATCGCTCGAGCCGTGGAGTGCGTGGTGCGCGCCGCGGCGGCAGACCCCCGGCAGCCGTGGTCTACCCTCCCCCTCATCGACGACGAGACGCATCGGCTGCTGATGGAGGGGTGGAACGACACCGCGCGGCCCGTGACCGAGCACTTCCTGCACGAGGGCTTCGAGCGCCAGGCGCGTCGCGACCCCGAACGGATCGCCCTACGCGACGCAGACCAGACCATCACCTACGGAGAACTCGACCGACGCGCCAACGGTGTGGCCGCCCATCTGCGCGACCTCGGCGTGGGCCCCGATTCCGTCGTCGGCCTTCAGATCGGTCGCTCCATCGAGATGGTGGTCGCGGCCCTGGGTATCGCGAAGGCGGGAGGCGCCTACCTGCCGCTGGACCCCGAATTCCCGGATGACCGGCGCCGATTCATGCTGGAGGACGTCGGCGCCGAGCGGGTGATGACGATCGGTCAGGAGCCCCTCGGTCCGGGCATCACGTCGATCGACGTGCGAGAGCCCGCACCCATCGACACCCCGCCCGAGACCGCGGTCGGTCCCGAGCACCTCGCCTACGTCATCTACACCTCCGGAAGTACCGGCCGGCCGAAGGGCGTTCTCGTCGAACACCGCAACGCCGCCAACTTCTTCGCGGGGATGGACGCACTCATCCCGCACGATCCACCGGGCGTCTGGCTCGCGGTCACGAGCCTCTCGTTCGATATCTCCGTGCTCGAGCTGTTCTGGACACTGGCCCGCGGCTTCGAAGTCGTACTGCACCGGGAGCCTTCGGCCGACGATCCCGCCGAAACCTCGGCCGCAGCGCATGCGACGTTGGCGGAGCGGGGGATGCAATTCGGACTCTTCATGTGGGGGAACGACGACGGCCCGGGGCGCGACAAGTACCGCCTGATGCTGGAGGCCGGCCGCTACTTCGACGACAACGGCTTCGACTCGGCGTGGACGCCGGAACGACACTTCCACGCCTTCGGAGGCCCATTCCCCAATCCGGCCGTGACGGGGGCCGCCCTCGCGGCCATCACGCGTCGGCTCTCGATCCGTTCGGGGAGTTGCGTCTCGCCCCTCCACCATCCGATCCGCATCGCCGAAGAGTGGGCCGTCGTCGACAACCTCTCCGACGGCCGGGTCGGGCTGGCGTTCGCGGCAGGCTGGCAACCCAACGACTTCGTGTTGCGACCGGAGAGCTATCCGAACCAGAAGCAGGTGATGATGGAGCAGATCGACGCCGTGCGGCGCCTCTGGCGCGGCGAGGCCGTCGAGTTCGAGAACCCGCTCGGGAAGATGGTGGCGCTGACGACGCTGCCCCGGCCGGTTCAGCCGGAGCTGCCGTTCTGGATCACGACCGCCGGAAACCCGGACACCTACCGCGCTGCGGGGGCGATGGGCGCGAACGTCCTCACACACCTGCTGGGACAGAGCTTCGACGAAGTGGCCCAGAAGATCGCGGTCTATCGCGAAGCCAGGGCCGAAGCCGGCCTCGACCCCGACGAGGGGACGATCACCCTGATGCTGCACACCTTCGTCGGGACCGACGACGACGAGGTGCGCGAGCTCGTGCGCGAACCGATGAAGGACTATCTGCGCGCCTCCATGAAGCTCGTGCTCGGCTTCGCATGGACCTTCCCCGCGTTCAAGCGGCCGGGTGGGCCGGACTCGACGCCCGACGACATCGACCTGGCCAGCCTTTCAGACGAAGAGACGGAGGCGATCCTGGACTTCGCCTTCGACCGCTACTACGAAACGAGCGGCCTCTTCGGAACTCCGGAAACCTGCCTCGACATCGTGGCTCGCTGCGCCTCGATCGGCGTCGACGAGATTGCGTGCCTTCTCGACTTCGGGGTCGACACCACCGCGGTTCTCGACGGGCTCCCTCACCTCAAGATCGTCCGCGATGCGGCCAACGCACAGCGGGAGGCGGCACCCGACACCCGCCCGGTCGTCGAATCGACCGGTGCCGCGAGCCCTCCCCCACCAGAGCCCGCGCGGCCCGTCACCCACCTGCAGTGCACCCCTTCGATGGCGCGCCTGTTCACGCAGCGGAGTTCGATGGGACCGCTGCTCCACGGACTCGACCACATGTACGTCGGGGGCGAAGCCTTCCCCACGGCTCTGTCGACGGCCCTCCGCGCCACGGTGCGGGGATCGGTCACGAACATGTACGGGCCCACCGAAACCACCATCTGGTCGACGACCCACACCCTCGACCGCGATGGACCCGTACCCATCGGTCGCCCGATCGCCAACACGTGTATCTACGTGCTCGATGCCTGGGGCCAGCCGGTCCCGCCCGGAATGCCGGGAGACCTGTGGATCGGCGGCGACGGCGTCGTGCGGGGGTACCACGCCCGACCGGAACTCACGGCCGAACGCTTTCGTCCGAACCCCTTCCACCCGGGCCGGATGTACAACACGGGCGACCGTGCACGGTGGAGCCGAGACGGGGTCCTCGAATTCCTGGGTCGCGTCGACGACCAGGTGAAGATCCGGGGGTATCGGATCGAACTCGGCGAGATCGAGGCCGTCTTGGAGAGGCGCACCGACGTACGCGAAGCGGCCGTCATCGTGCGTGAGGATACACCGGGTGACCAGCGCTTGTGCGGCTACGTCGTGCCCGCCGGCGAATGGAACCCCGAGGCACTGCGCGACGCGATGCTCGAGGCCCTACCGGCCTACATGGTCCCCGCTTCGCTGATTCGCCTCGAAGCCCTTCCGCTCACCCCCAATCGCAAGACCGACCGGAAGGCCCTGCACGCCATCTCGGCCGCCCCGTCACGCACCGCCCCGCTCGTCGCTCCCGAAAACGACCTGGAGGAGACGCTGGTGGCCGCGTGGAAGGAGGTCCTCGGCCTCGAGGAAGTCGGTACCGAAGACAACTTCTTCGATGCCGGCGGCCACTCCCTCCTGGTCGTTCAGCTGCACCGGCTCCTGGGGGAGCGGATCGATCACCGGCTTTCGCTGGTCGATCTCTATCGATGGCCGACGATCCGGGCGCTTTCGGATCAGCTGCAGTCGAGACGCGACGCCTCGAACGGGCCGGATGCGGCACTCGACGCGAGCGCGGCGCGCGGCGCCCGGCGGCGGGAACTGATGCGACGCAGACGCGGGGGTTGAGGCGCCCGGCCGGGTCGGCCCAGCCGACCCGTCAGTCGACGATGCGGGCCGTCAAGACGCGGTCGAGTTCCGGGAACTCGGCGAAGTACTCGTCGCCTTTCGCGATCGCCATGGCCTGGTACACCCCCTCCCCGCGGGGCGGACCGTCGCCGTACTCGGCATACAGCGCGTCGACGGTCTCCATCCCCTCGACCACCTCGCCGAAGGGGGCGAAGTCCTCTCCGTCGAGCTCCGCATTGTCGCGCAGGTTCACGAACACCTGGACCGTGCGTCGGTGAGGTCCGCTCTTCGAAAACGACATCCGCCCTCGAAGGTTGGCCTGCGTAGCCGGGTCGTCGCGCAGGAGAGCCTGCCGCCATGCCGCGTTCACCCACGGGTCCGGATGGATGCCGAAGTCGGCCACGAAGCCGTCGAGCACCCTGTGGAAGGGCACCGAATCGTAGAACCCCGCCTCGACGAGATTGTAGAACCGGTCGGCACCGATGGGCGCCCAGTCGCGATGGACCTCGACGACGAACGATCCCGCCGTGGTCTCGAACGCCACACGAAACCGATCGGGTGCCCGTTCGGTGAAGTCGGCGGGCTGCAGCAGGGGATTGTCGGCGGCCGACGGCGCGCCGCTCGCTGCGACCTCACCCGCGGCCTCCGATTCGGGCGCGGAGTCGGCGCAGGCAGCCAGCGCGCCACCCACCAGTGCGCACACCGTCAGGCTCACGAGGGGGGCGATTCGGCCGCCGAGCGGCGGAGTGAAGACAGCCATGGTTCTCCGGAATCGTGGGTACGCGGAAGGGCGACCTCGCCCATCGTCACCCGGCGGCGCCACTGCGGCAACCCCGCGGGGCCCCTCACGACGGCGCCGGCGTACTCCCCGCAGCGTGGGCCTGCTCGACGAGGCGCCGAGCGGCGCCCTCCACATCGTCCTGCGCCAGAAGGCTGCCGCCGATGAGCAGCAGCGTGTCGGTCCCGTAGCGTTCGAACCACGAAGGCGCGTCGGAGGCGCTGACGCCTCCCGCAGGCACGGGGAAGCTGGCTCGCAAACGCCCGAGGGGAGCCCGCAGACGCCGATTCAGCCCCTGACAGGTGTCGATCGACCAGGCGAACCGGCCGCCCGCGTTCACGTACACCACGGCGTCGGCCCCCGCAAGGCGATACAGCAACCCATACCACACCTCCGGGCTCACGCCCGAGTCGCGGCCGGGCCCCACGTCGCCGCGCGAAGGGTGCGCCATGACCGGAAGGGCGGGCTCGGCATCGGCGAGCGCCCGCATGGTGTCGAGTCCGACCAGGCCCGGTGCGACGAGCACACCTCCGCACCCCACCTCGGCGGCCTGCTCCACGCGCTCTCCCATCGTGTCCACAGGGCCCGTCACATTGACGTAGTAGGCCGTGCGCCCTCCGGTGGCGGCATTCGCCTCGGCCACGGCCTTCGCCACTGCGCCGACGCGATCCGAGAATCGCGACGGCGCCTGGTCGGTCACCCCGTGATCGTCCTTGATGACGTCGACGCCCGCTCGGGCAAACGCGGCAGCGAGCTCAGCGAGCTCCGACGTCTGCAGCCCGACGGGCTTCAGGGCCACCGCCACGAGCGGCCGATCGTGGGCATCGAGTCGGTCCCGGATCCCGCCGATCCCGAAGCGAGGCCCGGCGAAGGCCTCCAGGACGGACTCGGGGAGGGTGGCATCGACGAGCCGCACTCCGGGGAGCAACGACACGTTGCCGTGCAAGACGTTCAACAGCTGCGGCAGGCTGCCATCGAGCACCGCCGCCGGGTAGTCGATGCGGGCCGTCGCCGCCCCGTCGGCATCGGGCTCGACCCCGATCACCCGCCCGAGCAGCCCCCCCTCGATCGAGGCCGATGCGACCCCCACCGGTACCTCGAGCGTCGACTCGCGCGCCAACGCCAGGGCGCGCGCCGTGAACGATGCGACATCGTCGCCACCGAGGGGAGCGAGTCGGTAGACGGCGCGCACGACGTCCTCGCCCTGCTGACTCACCCGGGCGCCTCGGTGATATCGGCCGTCCAGGCGACCTCGACGGCGCCCTCGAGCGACCGTGCCGTGGGGCACTTCGACACGTGGCGCGACAGCGCGCGATCCACCGTCTCTCGCGATCCCGCGGGGATGCGGAGGGTGTAGTGGACGTCGATGCGAGTCAGCACGGGAATCCGGTCCCGCAACGTATGGTGTCCGGCTGCGTCGGCGACGATGTCGGCCGGACCAAGCGAAATCCCGCGCACCTCCAGTGCGCCGTTGAGAGTCCCGAGTAGTCAGGCACACGCCGCCGCGACGATGAAATCGACCGGCAGCGGATGATCCGGCTCGGCGTCGAGACCGTAGGCCGCCTTGATCGGACCGTGCACGCCGAAGGTGACCTCGGTCCCGTCTTCGAGAATCCCCCGGCGGGTCACGCCTTCGACTTTGTGGACTCGGCTCGTCGCAGTATATACGCTGTCGCTCATGGGCTCCTCGGGAAGGGGCGTCGTCGGGTGGTCCGAGCGCGGGTCGGCGCGGCACTCGGCGCGGTGCGCGCTGAGTGTACGGGCAGACACTCGCCGACACCACTCCCGGGCGCCCCGGACGTTTCAATCGCCGTTCCATCGACACCGTCGACACGTTTCGTGAAACGGTACCGAACCTCGGCCCGCTTTCCGCCGACGCGACGGATTGTCTCATGGATATTGGGCATCCGAGGCCCGACGGCAGCCGCGCCCGGATGGCACGGAGGTTGAGATGGGGAGGGTCGTCGAAACACCCCGTCCGGCGTGGCGCCGGAACTCCATCGAAACGCAGAGGAATCCCATGAACCACTCCCTCACCGGACTCTGGGCGATGGCCCTCGCCGGTACGACCGCCCTGGCCGCCTGCAGCGACGACGACGACATGGTCGTGCCGCCGCAGATGCAGACCTTCGAAGTGTCGATCGAAAATGTCGCCGTCGCCTACGACTTCGCGAGCAGTGGCGTCTTCGACACCCCGGCGGGTCAGGGGTCGCCCGGCCCCCTCTTCCCCGGTGGTGTGTACGAGTTCTCGTTCCACGCCGGTCCGGGCGCCTACCTCTCGTTCGCCACCATGATGGTGCAGTCCAACGACTTCTTCTTCGCACCCGACGGAGACGGAATCGCGCTGTGGAATCCCGACGGCTCACAAGTCACCGGCGACGTGACCGACCAGATCCTCCTCTGGGACGCGGGCACCGAGGCGGACGGCGAGCCCGGGCTCGGACCCGACCAGGCGCCACGTCAGACGGGAGCCGACACGGGAGCGCCGGATCCGAACGCCACGGTGCGTCTCGCCGCGGACGCCTTCGCCAACCTCCCCGCGATCGCCGAGATGGTGCGGGTGACGCTCATGAGCACCGGCCCGACGTCATGGACGGCCCGGATCGAAAACGTCAGCACTGCCACGACGCTGGCCACCTCCGACGGCGCCATGCACCCCGTGCCGCTCGCGCCCGGCGTGTTCGTCGTCCACTCCGACCCGAACCCCCTCTTCACCGTCGGGTCGGCCGACCGGGGCGAAGGGCTCGAAGGTGTGGCAGAAGACGGAACCACCGGCGACCTGCGGGCGGCGCTCGGCTCGCGTACCGGGGCGACGGGCGTCCTCGCTCCCGGCGTCTACGCCGTCCATCGCACCCCCTCCATTCTCTTCGAAGGCGGAGCCCCCGACCGAGGCCTGGGTCTTGAAGCCATCGCGGAGGACGGCGCCCCCGGCGCCCTGGCGGGCGCGCTGGCCGGCGACCCCGAGGTGAGCGCTTCCGACCTGTTCAACACGCCCGCTGGGGCCGCGGCGCCTGGCCCCGCGACTCCAGGCGGCCGCTACACCTTCACCGTGACGGCCGAAGAAGGCGACCGCCTGTCGTTCGCCACCATGTACGTGCAGTCCAACGACCTGTTCTTCGCCCCCGCCGAGACGGGCATCGACCTCTTCCCGGGAGGTGTCCCGCTCAGCGGCGATGTGACCGGGATGGTCCTGCTCTGGGACGCCGGCACCGAGGTGAACGAACGCCCCGGCGTGGGGCTCTTCCAGGCGCCGCGCCAGCCGGGTCCCGACACCGGCGCCGATGAGAATGGTTCGGTGCGGCAGGTCAACGACGGCTACGACTACGGCGACGTCGAAGGGCTGATCCGGGTGACGGTGACGCCGATCGGCTGACGCCCCCCTCTTCGCACCACGGGCGGGGGTCGGGCGCAACATCCCGGCCCCCGCCCGACTTCACATGCTATCTTGTCCGTCATGCCCTCCTCGTCGGGACGAGTTCCCCTCATCGCCGCCCTCCTCCTGGCCCTGGCCGCCGCCCTCACGGTTGCGCTGGTCCCCGCCGGACTGGCCCTCGACCGACGGGTCGACGACGTGTTGCGTCGCACCGCGATCGAGGACCTCGGTCGCGCGCCGATGATTCTCGACGATCGCAACGCGGCGCGAGCCGAGGCGCTGTCGATGCACGCGCAGTCCGTCGCCGGTGCCGACGGGCTCGCCGAAGCGATCGTGGCGGGGCGCACCGAGGAGGCCATCGCGACGGCGACCGCAACCGCCGCGATGTACGACGAAGAGCCCGTCCTCGTCGGGCCCGACGGTTCCCGCATCGTCGGCCCCGAGGTCCCCGCCGGAGCGCTCGACGAGGTGCGACGGGGAGGCACCCCCGTGTTGTACGTGTTCGACGACGGCATGCCGCGGACCCTTGCCCTGGCGCCGCTCGACGCCGAGAGCGGTTGGATGGGGGCCGCGGGCACGTCGAGTCCGATGGATGCGACGCTCGCGACCACGTTGGCCGCACTCGCCCGCGCGGACGTCACCATGATCGGGGCCGATGGCTCCCTCATCGCCTCGACGCTCGACCCCGACTCGGTATCGGCCCCCGAACTCGTCACGGCGGTCGTGGAGGGGCGCTCGAACCCCGTTTCGGAGCAGGTCTCGGAGGTCGTGACCGACCGGGGTCCCACCTGGGTGGCCGTCTCGCCGGTGGCCGGAGCGGGCACCGTCGTGTTTTCGCGGTCCGTCGACGAAGAGCTGGCCGCTCTGCCGGGCGTACGCCGCAGCGCCCTGATCGCAGGGCTCCTGACTCTCGTCCTCGCGCTGGGGGTGGGTCTCGTGGTCGCGGGGTCCCTGGCCCGGCCCGTGCGCGGCCTGGCGGCGGCCTCCGCCCGGCTCGCCGAAGGCGATTTCGCGGCCCCCGTACCCGTGTCCACGATCGACGAGGTCGACCGCCTCGGCCGATCCTTCGAGAGCATGCGCACCAGCCTCCAGGCTCGGATCGCCGAACTGGCCGACGCAAACGAGGCGCTGGAGGATCGCCAGGAGCGGCTCCACTCCCTGCAAGCCGAGTTGATTCGGCAAGATCGCTTGGCCTCCAGCGCTCGGATGGCGGCCGAACTCGCCCACGAGATCCGCAACCCCGTCGCCAACGTACGAAACTGCCTCGAGGTCGTGCGGCGCGGCCTGCCCGCCGACAGCGAGGGCCTCTCGTTTGCCGACATGGCGATCGACGAACTCCTGCGCATGCACGAACTGGCCGAGCAGCTCCTCGACCTGAATCGTCCGGTGAGCGCCGAGATCGGCGATTGTGATCCCGCGGATGTGGCCCGCAACGTCGCGACGCTGGCGGCGATGGGCGACGAAACCGTGGCCGTCGACGTGCATGCGCCGACCGACTCGCTACGCGTACCGATGCCGCCTGACGCGCTGAAGCAGATTCTCTTCAATCTGGTCGACAACGCCCGCGAGGCCGCGGGCGACGAGGAGCCGGTGGAGATCCGGATCGAAGGCGGTGACCAGACGGTCACCCTCGACGTGGCGGACCGCGGCCCCGGTATCGATCCCGCCATCGCCGCAAGGCTGTTCGATCCGTTCTTCACCACCAAGGACGCGGTGACCGGCGTTGGGCTGGGCCTGTTCGTCGCCGAGGGTCTCGCGCGCCGCTATGGGGGCCACATGAGCGCGGCGTCGAGGCCGGACCCGCCGGGCGCGGTCTTCCGGGTCGTCCTCCCGCTGGCGAGGACGTCGACGTGAGTGCGCTTCAGGCGGCGCCCCAGCGGATTCTGGTCATCGACGACGATCGCACCTTCCGGCTGTCGACCGCGGAGCTGCTGCGTCAGGACGGCTACGACGTGGACGTCGCGGCCGAGGCGGGAGAGGCCGTCGCAGCGCTCGACCGGGCGGCCTACGACCTTCTCCTTCTCGACATGCGGATGCCAGGGATGGACGGGCTGACCACCGTGGAGGTGCTGCGTACACGCGGCCTGAAAGCCCCGATTCTCATGATCAGTGGCTTCGGGACGATCGACACGGCGGTCGAGTCGCTCCATCGCGGGGCGGACCACTTTCTCTCGAAGCCGGTGGACCCCGATCTGCTGTCGGCCAAGGTGGCCGAATTGCTCGAGCTGCACCCCTCGGCGGCCCGGGTACGCGAGGGCGCACTCGGCTCGATGGTGGGGCACAGCGACGCGATGCGCTCGGTGTTCACCGCGGTGCGCCAGGTCGCGCCCACCGACACCACGGTCCTCATTCAGGGCGAAACCGGTACGGGCAAGGAGTTGCTCGCCCGTGCCGTGCACGATCTTTCCCCCCGGGCGGGAAGACCCTTCGTGCCGGTCAACTGCGCCGGCCTCGCCGAGGGAGTCCTCGAGAGCGAGTTGTTCGGACACGTTCGCGGATCCTTCACCGGCGCGGTCGCCGATCGGGAAGGGTTGTTCGCCGCCGCCGAGGGAGGCACGCTCTTCCTCGACGAGGTCGGCGACGTCAGCCTCGCCCTCCAGCAGCGGCTGCTGCGTGTGCTCCAGGAGCGCGAAGTCACCCCGGTCGGCTCGACCCGCCCCCGCGCCGTCGACGTCCGGGTCGTCGCCGCGACGCACCGCGACCTCGAGGCCGAGGTCCGAACAGGACGATTCCGCGACGACCTGTTCTATCGACTCGACGTCTTTCGCATTCAGGCGCCACCGCTCCGGTCGCGCCGGGCCGACATCCCGCTTCTGATCGAGGCCGCACTCGCGCGTCTTCGTGCCCGATCATCGGGCACGGAGGGAGCCTCGTTCTCGCCACTCGCCATGCGCCTGATGCGCGCGCACGACTGGCCCGGAAACGTGCGCGAGCTCTTCGCGGTGGTCGAGAGCGCAACGATCCGAGCGGGTGGACCCCGGATCGAGGCTCAACACCTCCCGTCCGCGATCCGAGACCCGGACGGTGCGGCACCCAGCCACCCGCGGGAGACCCGCTACCAGGGGTCGACGGTCGACGACGAGCGGGCGGCGATCGAAGCCGCTCTCGTCGAAGCCGACGGTTCCCGGGCGCGGGCGGCGGAGATTCTGGGCATGAGCCGCACCACGTTGTGGCGTCGCATGCGGGATTTCGGGCTGGGCGAATAGGCGCCTGCATCCATTTGGGCGGATCCGACGAACCCTCTGTCGAATGCACTTCACTCAACAGGGAGTTCTTCCATGTATCATAGATCTCGGGTCTCGGCCGTTGCTCTTGGTGTAGCGCTGATCGGGGCGCTTCCCGCCGACGCTGCCGCGGCTCCCCAGGACCATCCCGGCGACATCGTCGAAACCGCGGTCGCCGCGGGTAGCTTCACGACGTTGGCCACCGCCCTCGACGCCGCCGGGCTCGTCGAGACGCTGAAGGGCGAGGGGCCGTTCACCGTCTTCGCGCCGACCGACGACGCCTTCGCCGCCCTCCCCGAGGGTACGGTGGAGTCGCTGCTTCAGCCGGAAAACCGCGACGCGCTGGTGTCGATCCTCACCTACCATGTGGTGGCGGGTCGGGTCACCTCCGACCAGGTCGTCCAGCTCGATGAGGCTACGACGGTCAACGGCGCCCAGGTCGGTATCGAGGTCGACGGCGGCACCGTGATGATCAACCAGGCGGCCGTCACCGCCGTCGACGTGCCGGCCTCCAACGGGGTGATCCACGTGATCGACCAGGTCCTGCTCCCGCCGGAGATGATGTCGAACGCGTCATCGGCTCGACGCGATCGGGACTCCCGCATGGAGTTGCGCCGGAACCGTGACGCCGCCGACCTGCTCGGTCTGGCCATCGAGCGGGGCGTCCCCCTCTTCAACGACGGTCAGATCGCCGGCACGGTCGGAGTGTACGAGATCGCGGCACGTTCGGTGCTCGCCGGGGGGTTCGAGCTCCCGCGCCGGGCCGAGCGGGCGCTCGAGGAGGGGCTGGCCGAGGGGCGGCGCACGCACGACCTTCGCGACCGTGCCTGGGTGTACCGCGGGGCGCTCGACCGCGCCCTCGACGAACTCGAAGGACGTATGGCTCTCCGCGACCGGCACTGAGAGTCGTGAACGACATCGGGACAGCACTCCCTCGGTCGCCCTCCCCTGCGAGGGCGGCCGAGGAGCGCGGTTCGACGAAGTGCCTTCACGGGAGGTGGGAGTTGGCCCCAAACGACGAGTCTCCGCTCCGACGCCTCGCCCGTGAGGAGCCCGGGGCCGCCCGGGCGTGTATCGACGCGTACGCCCCCCTCGTGCGCGCCCTGGCACGACGGCTCCTCCCCCGAGGGCTCGAGGTGGACGACGTCGTGCAGGAGGTCTTCATCGATCTCTGGAAGGCGGCGGGGCGGTTCGACCCCTCGAAGGCGTCGGATCGCGGTTTCGTCGCCATGATCGCCCGCCGTCGCGTCATCGATCGGCGACGAAAGCAGGATCGACGTGTCGAAACGGTCGCGATGAGTCCGAGCATCGAACGGGCGAGCGAAGAGCACGGGCGCACCGTACGACGCGTCGAGGCGAGCGGGAGCCTCGCGGCTCTGGAGGTCGTACCCGAGGACCGGCGGCGATGGATCGTGATGTCGGTCGTGGAGGGCTACTCGCACTCCGACATCGCCCGGGCCACAGGCGCCCCCCTGGGGACGGTGAAGTCGGGGATACGCCGAGGTTTGATCGAGATGCGTCGTTGGTTCGAACGACAGGGCAGTCAGGAGGTGGAAACATGAACGACGAACGCGCCGAACTCGACGCGCTCCTCGTACGCCGGGCGGTGGAAGGTCTGCGACCGGATGAAGAGACCCGACTGGCGAGGCTGCTCGCCGATCACCCCGAGGTGGATGCCGAGTGGGCGGATCGGGTGGTGGGCGAACTCGACGCCGAGTGGGACGGCGCGGCACCGACCGTCGACGACGTCCTGCGGGCTCGACTGGTCGCGACGATCCCGGGGGAGGAGGCATCACGAGCGCGGCTTCCCGCCCCGCGGGAGTCTCGCGCGGCCGACTGGACGCGTTGGACCGGCTGGGCCATGGCCGCGAGCCTCGCCGCCTTGCTCCTGGCGACGAGCGGAACGGAGCCGCGATCTCCGGTGGTAGGTGGCGACGTCCCGGCGGGGGGGCCGGCCTCCGCCACCACGATGGATCCGAACCAGCCGGGAACGATCGTGGCGAGCTGGGCGCCGGGCAACGATGCGACCGGGGCCCAGGTGACGGGTCAGGTGGTGTGGGACACCTCGCGCCAGACGGGGCGGATGCGCTTCCGCGGTCTGGCCGTCAACGCGCCCGACGAGTTTCAGTACCAGCTCTGGATTTTCGATCGCGAACGCGACGAGCGGTATCCGGTCGACGGCGGCGTCTTCGACATGCCCGCCGGCGTCGACGAGGCCGAGGTCGCGATCGAGGCGAAGCTACCGGTCGGGCGACCGACGCTCTTCGCCGTGACAGTCGAGCGTCCAGGCGGCGTAGTGGTCAGCGATCGCAGCCGTATCGCATCGGTCGCGGAGGTGCTGGAGTAGGCTCAGAGCTCTACGACCTCGACCGAATTCGCTCGGCGGCTGCGCTCGGCTGCGAAACCCATGAGGTGGCTCTCGATCGACACGTCGATGCTGGAGGTCAGCACCGAGGGGTCCTGCGTCGCCACCGCCTCCACGAAGTTCGCCATCAGCCGCCAGTCCCCACCCCCGTGCCCGCTCTGGGCGAAGCGATCGTTGGCCAGGGCGCGGCTCTCGTACTCGGTCGGATCATCGGGGGCCATGAAGTCCCACACCCGCATCCGGCTCATGTCTCCCTCGATGTATCCGGCACTGCCCATGACACGGGTGCGACGGCCGCCGAAGGGGGTGAGCGCCTCCATGCTGAAGCTCGCGGTAACCTCGCCTTCGAACAGGAGATTCGTGACGTAGTGATCGGGTTGGTCGTTTTCCATGCGATACACGCAGCGACCGTAGTTCGTGGTCCGTAGCCTCTCGAGGATGGCTTCGTCCCACTCCGCCCGATCGTCGGGAAGATCGAAGACGCCCAACATCCGACGCTGCCGTTGGTAGATGCGGAGCGCCGAGAAGGGACAGGTCGCTTCGACCGCGCAGCCGTCGGTGCACCGCTCGGTGCTCCCCGTCGGTGCATTGGACCCCACGAACCAACTGAGCTCTCCGAACGCCTGCACCCGTTGCACGGGGCGGTCGACCATCCATCGCAGGATGTCGAGGTCGTGGCATGACTTCGCGAGGATGATCGGCGTGGTCTTCGAACTGTCGTGCCAGTTGCCTCGCACGTACGAGTGCGCCATGTGCCGGGCCTCGATCGGCTCCATGTGCTGCACGCTGACCACGTCTCCGATCGCGCCGGACTGGATGATCTCCCGCATCTTCACGAAGTACGGGGCGTAGCGAAGCACGTGGCAGACCGCGACGGTACGGCCGGTGCGCTGGGCGAGTTCGAGGATGTCGCGGCACTCCTGCTCGGAGGGCGAGATCGGCTTCTCGAGCAGGACGTCGTACCCGAGCTCCAGTGCGCGCATGCACGGCCCGTAGTGGAGGTCGTCGGGCGTGCTGACGATCACGGCGTCGGCGAATCGCGGCTGGTCGAAGACGTGCTCCCAGGTGACGAACTGGTGCTCGGGCGCGATCGACATCGCCTCCGCGTAGCGCTCCCGGCGGATCGGAATCGGCTCGGCCACCCCGACGATGTCGAGGTGGTCGGGATACTCGCGGGCGAACCCTCCGTAGACCCGACCCCGGTTCCCCGCCCCCAGTGTGATCGCGGTGACGGGCTCGGGAGGCGTGAACCCGTCCGAGGCCGGGAGGATCAGGGGCTCGTCGTCTTCGGTCCGAGCGCACCCCGACCAGGCGAAGAACGATCCCCCCACGACGATGCCGCCCAGCGCCTTCAGCGATCCTCTCCGGTCCATCGTATCTCCTGGTCGCGCCGCCCCGGCCCTTCCGGGCCGCGGCCATGAATCACGGAACGCCGTTTCGCCGCCCGACCATGGGACCGCGGCCCCACGGGGGCAAGACAGCGGAGGCGGTGGAGGCCGTGCCTCAACCCATCATCCTCGAGCCGATGGAGGGCGCGGTCGTACCGCGCCCCGGAGTCGCGGGAGGCGGGCGGCTACTCGCTCCGGAGCGACTCCACCGGGTCGACCCGCGCGGCGCGCCGCGCCGGTAGCCAGGTCGCGAGCAGCACGACGCCGAGCAGCATCGCCGACACGGCGCCCAGCGCCACCGGGTCGTAGGGGGTGAGGTCCAGGAGAAGCGACCGGAGGGCTCCCCCCACCACGAGTGCAAGGCCCGCGCCGAGTACCAGTCCGGGAATCGCGACCTTCAGCCCCCCGGCGAGCACCCGCATCACGACGGCACGACGGTCCGCCCCCAGGGCCATCCGGATCCCGATTTCGCGCCGCTGTCGCGCCACCGCGAACGACACCACGCCGTAGATTCCCAGCCCCGACAGGAGCAAGGCGACGAACCCCAGCAGCGAGGTCAGCGCCGCAGCGATGCGCTGGGGCAGAATCCCGACGGCGGTATACTGTTCCAACGAAGACAGCCCCCCCAACGACAGACTCGGATCGGCGGCGAGGAGCGCCGTCCGGATCCTCGAGACGGCGGCGGCCCGGTCCAGCGGGGAGCGAACGACCAGCTGGGTCGACGGGCTGTAGCGCTGTTGGAGCGCGAAGTACACGAAGGGGGCCGGCACCTCGGTGACGACCTGATTCTTCACGTCGGGCACGACCCCCACCACTTCGTACCGCTCCGCGTCGTCCGAGGGTGACACGCCCATCGTGATCCGCTTGCCGAGCGGGGCTTCGCCCGGCCACGCCGCACGCGCGAAGCCCTCGCTCACGACGACCACGCCGGGGGCCTCGGGGCCGTCGGAGTCGAGGATGGCGCGCCCGGCGAGAACCGGAATCCCGAGCGCCTCGAAATAGCCGGACGAGACGCGGTTGAACTCGATGCCGAGGCCGCGTCCGTCTTCGGCCGTCCATCCCTCGGGCGTGATCAAGGTGCCCGACGACGCCAGGTCGAGGGGCAGGTCGCTCGAGAGGCTCGCCGAAGTGACCCACCCGTGCCCGCCTAGCGAGCGGAGGAGCTCGCGTTGGAACTCCCGGCCGGAGGCGACGTCGTAGCCCTCGATCTCGAGGTCGATCAGGGTGACCCAGGCCCCGCGCGGATCGAACCCCGTCTCGATCGCCGCTGCCCGCTGGAGCGAGCGCACGAAGAGGGCGGCCGTCACCAACAACACGAGGGAGAGCCCGACCTGGGCGCCCGCGAACACCAGCCGCAGCTTCGACGATCGGCGTCCGCCGCCCCGCCCCTCGTCGCGCAATGAACGCGCCAACTCCACGCGTGTTGCGCGAGCCGCGGGAAGGAGTCCGAAGACGACGCCGGTCACCAGGGTGAGCAGCACCGCCAGACCCAACACGCGCAGGTCGGGCGCGAGCGACAGCTGGACGGGAAACGGCGTGGGCAGAGCCTCGGGTCGAATCCGGGACACGGCCCACACGCCCAGGGCCACGCCCGCTCCCCCACCGAGTACGAACACCAGCAGCGTCTCGACGGTCAGCAGACGGACCAGCGCAGCTCGGCTCGAGCCCAGGGCGAGGCGAACGGCGACCTCGCGCTCACGGGAGATCGCCCGGGCCAGGAACATCCCGGCCACGTTGGTGCAGGTGACCAGCAGGATCAGGGCGACCATGCCGAGCAACGCGAGCGCGAACAGCCGTACGCCGTCGCGACCTCCCCCCGGGACGGGCCCGAGAGCCATCGCCCGGAAACTCCGATGCTCGTTGGTGGCGGGGTGGGCCTGGGCCAACCGATCCCCCAGGAGGGCCAACTGCCCATTCAGCTCGTCGAGCGTCGCGGCCCCGCCGAGGCGCCCGACGGCCATCAGCCAGGAAGAGCCGCGATTGTCGAAGTCCTCTCGGCTCCCACCGAACGACGGTACCTGCGTGAGGGGCACGTAGACGTCGGGCGTGATGCCGATCACGTGGCCGCGGAAGTCGGGTCGCGTGACCCCGACGATCGTATACGGCTGGCGATTGAGCCTCATGATCGAGCCCACGACGCCGGGATCGGCACCGAGTTTCTGCTGCCAGAAGGCGTGGGATACGACGACGACGTCGTGGGCGCCGAACCCCTCCCTCTCGGAGTCGACGAGGAGACGGCCGTGCGCAGGCGTCGTGCCCATCACATCGAAGTATGACGGCGTGACGTGGAACCCCACCGCCCGCACCCCCTCTCCTTCGTCGGACACGCTGAAGAAGGCGAAGGAGTAGGCCGCCACATGATCGAGGGCGGGCACCTCGTGCTCGATGTCGACGAGATCGGGCCAGGCGAAGGTGTCGAAGCCGTCGCCCCGCCGGGTACGCCCCATCTCGACCACTCGCTCGTGCTCCACGATGCCGGGCAGCGGCCGAACGAGCGCGGCGTTGGCCACGCTGAACACCGCCGTATTCGCCCCGATCCCGATGGCGAGCGACCCCGCCGCCACCAGCACGAAGAGGGGCTGGGCCAGCATCTGCCGGAGGGCGTATCGCCCATCGTCGATCCAACGTCCCATCGTCTGCATCCTCCCCACGGTTCGTCGTCGTGCCGAGTGTCCCGCTCCCTCGCCCATCGGGAACCGGTGCGCTCGACGCCTCTCCCTCCACGCCCCCCTCAGCGCATCCGCGAGCCCGGCGAGGATCCGCGCCGCCCGCCCCCATGGACGCCCCGACGCCTCGACGAGCCCCAGCCAGCTCCGCTCCATCTCCGCACCCCAGCGGTCGCGGAAGCGCCTCGGATACAGCCGCAAGATGAATCGGTACAGCGCGAGGCCGAGCCGCGTCACTGCGCCGACCCCGGCTCCGCGAGCAGATCGCGACCGCGAGCCACGTCGAGCATCCGGCGCATGCGGACCAGCTCGGCCCTCAACGCCTCCCGCCCCCGCAAGGTGAGCGCGTGGACGCGCCGCCGGCCCGGTTCGGGCGGATCGTCGGGTCCCGGCGGCACCTCGCGAATCCACCCGCGTTCCTCGAGGTCGCGGAGGGACCCGTAGAGTGTGGCGGGCCACAACCCCATCGCCCCATCGGTCTGCTCGAGCACCTCCTCCATGATCGCCGAGCCGTGCATGTCCGCACCCGACAGGGCGAGGAGAATCTGGAACCAGTGGGCCTTCAGCATCTCCGACATGAAGCGACCTGGGGTGGTGAGTGGGGCGAACAACGCCATACCTGCCGCGAAACTATCGTACGGTATATACGGACCGATAGTTTCGGATCGACGCGGAAACGGCGCGACCCCCGTAGGTTCCGGGTCGTCTCCCGAGCCGAGTCCCCCGACGCCCCTCGCGATGCCTCGCCACACACTCCTCCTGGTCGGCAGCCTCATGGCCCTGGCCACCATGGCCAGCGCCCAGACTCCACCGCTCCCGGTCGACACCGTCGACTTCACGACCCGCGAGGGCACATGGATCTCGCTCGACGTCCATCCCGGCGGTGAACGTCTCGTCTTCGAACTACTCGGCGACGTCTATGAACTCCCGATCGCGGGCGGGCATGCGACCCCGATTCTGACGGGGCGTGCATTCCAGTCGCAGCCGCGGTATTCACCCGATGGATCGCAACTGGTCTTCATCAGCGACGCGTCCGGCTCCGACAACGTCTGGGTCTCGGGGGCCGACGGCCGCGGGGCACGGCCGGTCACCACCCTTCCGCGCTCGGGGATGCTGTCCCCCGCCTGGTCGGCCGACGGTCGATCGGTCTTCGTCACCGTGGTCGATTCCTACGGGGCGAGAGCCGCGGAAATCTGGCGGTACGATGTCGCCACGGGCGAAGGCGCCCGCGTCGTGGAAAACATGAACGGTCGGGCCGCCCCCCTCGTGTCGTCGCCGGCCTCGGGGCCCTACGGCGCCTGGCCGACAGGGGATGGCTCGGCTCTCTGGTTCACATCGGTGACGCCGCGCCCCTACGGAAGCCGAAACGGGGCCACCAGTCGACTCATGCGGGTGGGCGTCGAGGGTGGAACGCCGTCCCCGGTCCGCGTCGACGGGACGCCGGCCATGAAGCCGACGCTGTCGCCCGACGGCGACCACCTCGTGTACGCCACCGTCCGCGAGGGGCGCACCGGACTGAAGGTGCGCGACCTGAGCAGCGGTACCGAACGCTGGTTGGCGCTGGGGATCGATCGCCACCAGCTCGAAGGCCGGGCCACCCGCGACGTGCTGCCCAACATCGCCTTCGCGCCCGATGGGCGCTCGCTCTACGCCGCGCATGGGGGCAAGATCCGGCGGATCTCCCTCGCGGACGGCTCGTCGGTCGACGTGCCCTTCGAGGCGGACGTATCGCTGGAGGTGACCCCGACGCTCCGGTTCCCGCGCCGCCTCGGCACCGGACCGGTCGAGGGACGCCGGATGACCCAGGTCGCGGCGGGCCCGGGCGGGCGGAACGCATTCTCGTCGCTGGGGCGCATCTGGATCACCGGCGACGACCCATTCGAACCTCGGCGGCTCACCCGCAGCGTGCGCCCGCGCGAGTTCATGCCGGCGTGGTCGCCCGATGGGCGATGGGTGGCCTACGTCACCCTCGACGAAGAGGGTGGGGCTCTCTGGAAGGCCCCCACCGTCGGCGACGCCCCCGCGGTACGGCTGTCGAGCGACCCGGGCTTCTGGGCGGACCCCGCGTGGACGCCGGACGGTGCGACCGTGGTCGCGCTGAAGGCGCCCCTGAGCTCGACGCTCGCAGGGCCACCGGGTTCGATCCCACCCGACGCCCAGGTGGTCGCCGTGCCGGCGTCCGGCGGTCCCTATCGTGCCCTCGCTCCGGCCGGCCGGGCCCGTAGGCCGCACTTCGTCGCCGCGGGGAGCGACGATGAGGACGACCGCGTCTGGCTCAGCGGCCCCGACGGTCTGGTGTCCGTGGGCATGGCGTCGGGCGACCTGCGCGTGGAGGCCCGACTCTCGGACGGCGCACCCCGGGGTTCGGAACTGCGGATGGTGCCTTCGGGTGAGGCCGTCGCGGCCCGCCTCGGTGCGCGGCTCGTCCGTATCCCCTTCACACCCGATTCGGTCGGCCCTCGGGAGCTCGACCCCTCCGCCGGCTCGCTGGTCGCGGAGCCCGTGAGCGCCGACTGGAGTTGGGCAAGCGACGGTCGTTCGGTGGCGTGGTTGAGCGCGGGCACGTTGCTCCGAGCCGAGGTGGGCACCGACACCCCCCTCGAACCGGTGGCCTCGCGGCTGGAGGTCGCCCTCCCCCGCTCCGTGGCGTCCGGGAGTGTCGTCTTGCAGGGCGCGACGGTGATCACGATGGCGGGCGACGAGGTGATCGAGGGCGCCGATGTGGTCGTGACCGACGGTCGCATCGCTGCCGTGGGGCCGAGCGGCACGCTCGCACGGCCGAGCGGGGCGGAGACCATCGATCTGCAAGGGAGGTACATCGTACCCGGATTCATCGACCTGCATGCGCACTGGGGCCCCTCGGGCGACATGCCTCAGGCCGAATCGACCAACGGTCTCGCCAATCTGGCGTTCGGTATCACCACCATCCGCGACCCGCAGAACAACGCCGACATCTTCGGCCTCGCCGACATCGTCGAGGTGGACGGTGCTCCGTCTCCGAGGGTGCTATCGACGGGCCCCGGGGTGTTCGGTGGAACGAACTTCCAGTCCCTCGACGAGGTCCGCTCGGCCCTCGCACGCTACCGCGACGAGTACGGGACGGCCTACTTGAAGTCGTACCTCGTCGGAAATCGCCAACAGCGGCGGTGGGTGGTCCAGGCCTCGCACGAACTCGGGCTCATGCCCACGACCGAGGGGGGCGCCGACACCAAGGAGAACCTCACCCACGTGGTCGATGGATTCTCGGGACTCGAACACGCCGTTCCGGTCGCCCCCGTCCACGACGACGTGGTACAGCTGCTGGCCCGAACGGGGATCACCAACACGCCCACCATCGTCGTCGCCTTCGGCGCCGCACTCCCCATCTACCGTCTTCTCGCGCAGGAACGGCCGCACGAGAATCCCCGCATCGATCGATGGTTTCCCGAGGGAGCTCTGTACCAGCGCACGTCGTCGCGCCTGCTCTGGTTCCCACCCGAGGATTATCACGATCGTGAGATCGCCGCCGGCGCCAACGAGGTCCTCCGCGCGGGTGGACACATCGGCCTGGGCGGGCACGGCGAGGTCCAGGGGCTCTCCAACCACTGGGAGATGGCGCTCCTGGCCGGCGGGGGCATGCGCCCGCACGACATCCTGCGCGTGGCCACGGTGGAGGGCGCCCGCGCGCTGGGACTGAGTAGAGACCTCGGCAGCATCGAGGCAGGCAAGGTCGCCGACCTCGTGGTCCTCGACTCCGATCCCCTTCAGGACATCGGCGCGGCAGCGGATATCGCGTACGTGATGAAGGCCGGCGCCCTCTATCGCGGCCCCACCCTGGATCGCGTCTGGCCCGACCCCACACCCCTCGTCCTCCCGTGGTCGCTTCGCCGCGAATCTCTGCCCACCTCTGCCGAGGTGGACCATGTGGTCGCCGAAACCATGGCGGAGTCGAGGATCCCGGGACTCGCCCTCGCGGTGATCCGACAGGGTGAGGTGGTGGTCGCCCGAGGGTACGGCACCGCCGAGCTGGAGCACCGTACCCCGGTGAGCGAGACGACCATGTTTCAGTCGGGCTCCCTCGGGAAGCAGTTCACCGCTGCGGGCATCATGGCGCTGGTGGAAGACGGCCGACTCGACCTCGAAACCTCGGTTCGGCGCTACCTGCCCGAGGCCCCGGACGCCTGGGAGGCCATTCGAATTCGGCACCTCCTGAACCACAGTTCGGGGATCCCCGATTACACCGGCGACGACTTCGACTACCGCCGGGACTACAGCGACGTCGACCTCGTGCGGATGGCGGGTGACCTACCGCTCGAGTTTCCAGCAGGCACCCGTTGGAACTACTCCAACACGGGGTACGTCATGCTCGGGATCGTGATGACCCGCGTCGCCGGGCAGCCGTACTACGAGTACCTGCGCGAACGCATCTTCACGCCGGCCGGGATGCCGACCATTCGGGTGATCACCGAGTCGGATGTGGTGCCCGACCGGGCCCGCGGATATCTGCCCGTGCCGGGCGGCTGGGAGCATGCCGCCTGGGTCGCGCCGAGGCTGAACACGACGGCCGACGGGTCGATGCTGCTGTCCTTGCGCGACATGATCGCGTGGCACGAAGCCGTACGCAGCCGCTCGGTTCTTCGGGAGGAGAGCTGGGCCCGGATCCTCGCTCCGATGACCCTCAACAGCGGGCGGAGCTATCCGTACGGCTTCGGGTGGTTCCTCGGCGAAGCAGGCGGACGGGCGATGCAGGAGCACGGCGGTGCCTGGCAGGGCTTCGTGACCCAGTTCACCCGATTCAGCGACGACGATCTCGCCGTGGTCGTGCTGTCGAACGCCCGGACTCTGACGCCGGGGCCACTCGCCCGCGCCATCGGTGCCCTCTACGACCCCTCCCTCGCCCCACCGCGGCCTCCGGACACCCCGATCGAGGACTCCGATCCGGAGGCCACGGCCTACGTCCGGGAGATGCTCGTCAAGGCCGCCGGAGAGGGGCTCGAACGGTCGGACTTCGACTTCGTGCGACAGACGATCTTCCCGCGGATCCGCGCCGCGCTGTCCAGCTCGCTGGCCGGCAGGAATGCCCCGAGTCGGCTGGAACTCCTGGCCCGGCGCGAGGTCGGTGACGACGTCGAGCTGCAGTACTTCGCCTGGTACGGAGCCGATCGCCTGCGGGTGATCGCCACGCTCGGCCCCGACGGTGGACTGACCGGGCTGAGAGTCGTCCCCGCACCCTAGTGTAGTGTCGCCAAAGTCCTGATGCCGTTCGTGCGCGGGGGCATCCACGGGATGCGTCGTTGGAACTCCTTGCCGTAGCTATCGCTACGCCGC
>JANQNV010000226.1 GCA_028279425.1 Longimicrobiales bacterium
AAGAAGGCCACCGCCAGGAAGGCCACTGCGCGCAAGACCGCGGCCAAGAAGTCGACCGCAAAGAAGGCGCCGGCCAAGAAGGCGGCGCGAAAGGCCCCAGCCAAGAAGGCAGCCAGGAAGTAGAACCGCGCGCGGGGGGACGGGGCCTACGCGCCCGTCCCTCCGCCCCTCGGCCTCCATCAGCCGGGAGCCGCCCCGTCGCTTTCGTCAGGTCTGCAGGTCGGTGTGGTAGCTTCCCGACCCGAGCGATCCGGCGGCGACACTCCGCAGGTAGGCCAGTCCCGCTGGAATCCGTGTGAGCCGGTCCCTCAGGGTCGCCTTCTCGACCTCTTCGCCCCCCTCCACCTCCACGCGGAACTGCTCGTCCGCCCCCCAGGGTCGGTGGCGTCCGTGGCCGGAGCGTTTGGGGTCGATCGCGAGGGTCCAAAACGCTTCCAGTAGCCGCGGATACGGACACGACCGGAACAGGGACGCCTCGACGAACGACCGCTCGAGCTTGCGAAGGAGCCACTCGGATCGCGCCGGCCGGAGGGCGTCGAGCACGCGGTCGGGCACCGCCGCGTCGCCCAGGACCCTCGCCAGACGAAGCGTCCAGTAGACGGTCGACCCGGCCCGCGCGGATCCCGCCAACGCTACGAGATCGTCCCAATCCGGCGGTGTCGAAGCGATCACCGCGGCCACGTCTCGCACGGTGCGGCCGAGGCCTCGGGTCAGCGCATGCGACCATGCGTAGTGGATCGACAGATACAAGAGCTGGGCTTCTGGTTCGAATACACGCACTGGATGCCCCGCGAAGTCGATCGACTCCGAGCGCCGCCAGAATGCGTCTTCGTCGAGCACGAACGGAGCATGCGCCGACAGAAGAGACCGGTGCACTTCGAGCACCACGCCGATTCCGCCACCGCGCACGAGGGGAGGGAGGTGCTGGTGGTCTTCGTAGAATCCGTCGCCGTTTTCGAACTCGAGCTCCCACCCCGCTTCTCGCAGGTGCGTCCAGAGGCGATCGGCGTCGGGGCCACGTGCGACGACATCGATATCGCCCATCGGTCGATCGCGGAAGCCGGAGTAGACCGTCAGGGCGAGCGCTGCCCCTTTGAGGAGCATGAGTTCGATGCCCAGCTCCCGAGCGGCCTCGACCACCTCGACGAGCACGGCCTCGGTGGTGCCGAGCTGGAACTCGGTTACGAGGGACTGCATCCGGAAGGCTGCTACATGATGCGGCGGCACCGGTATGCCCGACGCCTCGATGCGGGGCCACGCGACCGTCATCAACCTCTCCTGACTCGAGAGGAGACGCACCATGGCCCAGTCGACCTCCGGCGGAGCCGCGGCATGCAGCGACGACGCGTCGAGCGGTGGCTCTCGAGTCGCCGCAAAGACCAGGCGCGCACCAGGAGGCAGATCGTAGGACACGTCAGTACTGGGAAAGGGTGCCGTTGAGACGAGCATACCGGAGGGCCCACCGCATCGCCACGACACCGAGGAGCATGAGGACGGCGCCGGTTCCAACCAGAGCCGCCACGTCGGGAAGAACCGCAGTCACCGTATCGCCCTCGAGGAGCACACGGCGCATCGCCCGAAGCCCGTATGCCAGCGGGACGAAAGTCGAGACCGACTCGAGCCACGAGGGGATCACATGCGTCGGGTAATAGGCGCCGCCCAACAGCGTGGAAATCAACATCACCGCCTGGGGCAGGGGCCCTGACGTCCGGAACGCAAGTACGAGCGCCGACCCCAACAGAGCGAAGGGGAAGTGCGCGACCGCGATCAACACGAGAATCGCCACACCCGGCACGACACCGCCGACCTGCAGGTTCGCTCCGAGCAGCCACCCGACCCCGAGCGTGAGGAGGGTACGGGCCAGGGCGAAGCCGATCTCGTATGCACTCATCCCGATGAACACCCGAGGGAGAGTGGCTGGCGTGGCCATGAGAGCTTCGAGCGTTCCGCTCCCGACCCCACCGCCGATGGCACGGGGCAGGGCCATGATCGAGACCGACAGCATGCCGATTCCCGCGAGCCCGACGAGCAGGAAGCCGAAGGCCTGCCCACCCTCCGCGGCGATGGCGTTGGCCATGACGGGTTGGACGGCACCGGCGACGAAGAAGAGGGGCACGACCGATACCACGATCCCCACCAGGGTGTAGGCCATGCGCACACGATACGAGAGATTCGTGCGCCACTGCGCCCAGGTCAGGGCGAGGATCTCACTCATCTCCGCCCCCCGCCACCAGGGTCTCGATGATGTCGGCCAGGGGCACGGGCACCTGGGCCAGCTCGGCCACGGTGATCCCCCGAGCGACGAGTTCCACGAGCAACTCCGCGCTCGATGCCGCGCCGCCCGGCAGATGCGTTCGTATCGACGTCCAGCCGGCCTCCGGCGATACGTCCTCGACGTGGTGATCGAGACCCGCATCGCCGAGCGCGTTCTGCGTGCGCTGCATCTGCTCATCGGGCACGACGATCCGCACACGCGACTCCTCCACGCGCGCGGCGAGGTCGCGCGCCGTGCCGGACGCCACGACCCGTCCTCGATCGAGTACCGCCAGGCGGTCGCACAATTCGAACGCCTCGTCGGCATCGTGGGTGGCGAGCAGCACGGTGCACCCCTGGTTTTCGACGAGTTCGGCGCGCAAGAACTTGCGGAATTCGCGCGCGCCGACGGGATCGAGGCTACGGGTCGGCTCATCGAGCAGAAGGACCCGCGGCCTCGAAAGGAGGGCTCGCGCGATGAGCAGCCGCTGCTTCATTCCCGACGAATACGTCCCCGCCATTCGATCGGCCGCCTCCGACAACCCCACGGCTTCGAGCAACCGGTCGACTTCCTTCGGGCGATCACCTGCCGGCAGGCCGTACAGCGCCGCATACAGCAGGAGGTTCTCGCGTCCGGTGAGCCTCCAGTAGAGGCTGCGTTCGTCGGCGATGACCGGGGTCAGCAGGGACTTCACCCGGTCCGGGTCACTCCCGGGGTCGACACCCTCCACCGACACGTCGCCTTCATCGGCGAGTACGAGCGTCGCGAGAATCTTGAAGAGGGTCGTCTTGCCGGCGCCGTTGGGTCCGAGCAGCCCGAAGAACTCTCCCCGGGCGACCTCGAGCGAGACACCGCGCAGCACCTCCTGGCGGGGGCGGGCGAACGGCGCTCTCACGACCTCCGACATCGGGCGGCGGCGCGGAAAACGCTTCACCAGCCCCTGAACTCGCACGGCAGAGGGCGACGACGTCACGAAGCGAATCCTCCCGGGCCGTGCCACGCCGAGAGGGCTTCCACGACCTCGGGTAGCCGCGCGAGATCGCGTGGTACTTCCAGCCGATGCACACCAACCGACTCGGCGAGACGCGAAGCGATGGGTAGAAGCTCGAACACGCCCATCGGGCCGAGCAGGTCGGCCACCTTCATCTGCCCGAGAAGGGCCATGGCTGCGGCGCCCGGCGGGAGCTGCGAGCGTCGCACCGACGCGCCGTCCGCCTCCACGGGTACGAGCAGATAGATCCCCCGAAGGGGCACGGCGAGCGGCTCCCCGCCGGAGCCGGTGTCCCACCGCATCTGCACCTTCGTCTGTGCGTCGTCCGGATCGACGGCCTGCGCTTCGCGACCGACGTGGGCGGCCGAGTCGGGCCAAAGGTGCAAGGTGGGGAGCGTAGGCCGAAGCGTGGGCCGCACCTCGTCGGGCTCCACGACGACGAGGTCGTCGGCGAGCAGGGTCCCCCCGGCATCGACCAGGGCGGCTGCGGTGGTCGACTTTCCGTGGAGCTTCGGCGCCAGGAAACACAGGCCGGACCCGCCGAGTTCGACGGCACTTCCGTGTAGCGTCGGTACCCCGAGCTGATGGAAGACGACGGCGAAAACCCGGCCGAGCACGTCCTTCCGAGCGCGCACGCGATCGACGGACTCCGGGGGCGCCCATCGCACACGCCCCTGCTCCGGACCGATCTCGAACGTCCCGGTGTCGTCGAACTCGAGCCTGTACCGCAGGCCGTCGGCCGACCGCAGGAGGCGACACTCGACGCCCTCCTCCACCGGCGACGTGCCGCACAGCTTCCATGCGTCGCCATCCGTCGGGCGGTCGACCTCGACCAGCTGGAAGTCGGCGGGCGCGTCCCCGGAGTATTCAACGAGCTCGGGGAACACCAGGGTCGACGACAAGACCCCACCGAAGACCTCGTATCGAAAGGTCTTCGCGCCGCGGAGATCGGCCGTATCAGCCATGGTCGCGCCCCCGGAGCCAGAACTCCACTCGCATGGTATTGAAGAGCTCCGTTCGGAAGTGATCCCCTCGCCCCGTCCGCCATTCGTCGGCCGCCTCGCGAAGCACGCCCGGGTCGACGATGCCGAGGTCGGCCACCCGAAGCGGTTCCGCAAACAAGCGATCGAGCAGGGCGGGATACGCGGCTCGCATCTGCCGTGTAGAGTATCCGGAGGTCGTGCCGGTCCTGTAGGGCCGCGGTGCGAGGACGTCGTCGGGCACCCACCCCTTCACCGCCATCCGGAGGAGCATCTTGGTCTCTGCTTCGGACACCCGATCGGCCACCGGTCGCCGCAGGGCGAAGTCGATGACCCGCGGGTCGAGAAGGGGAGAGCGCGCCTCGACGCCCTCTTCGAGCAGAACGCCCCGCATGTACGAACCGCCCCAGGCGAGGGCCGGCAACATCACGAAGGCCATATTCTCGGACTGCGCCAGAGAGTCGCCGGTCATCTCGCGGAGCACGGCCAGATCACGCTCGCGCAACCCCTCTCGACGTACGAACGAATCGGGCACCCAGTGCGCGCGACCCAATTCCATGTAGTGGAGCGGCACGTTGACACTCGACACCGACGACAGACCACGGAGTACCCCTGATGGGACGAGCGGAATCAGCGCGTGGCGGACGAAGTATCGCCAACCCAGTGATCGGCGGGCCCTCGCGATCCGCGCCGCGCGGTCGACGCGCCCTCGGCGGAGTTCGTCGGCCATGACGACGTCGGAGACCTGAAAGAGGTTGTCGCCACCGCACCCATCGAGGGCGATGTGGGCTCCGAGTCGGCGTGAGCCTCGGGCCAGCGCCACGTTCCATCGTTCATAGAGGTGAGCGGGCGGCTCGTCGGCTCGACCCGCGCGCTGCACGAGGGCGTCGAGAAGGGGAATCTCCTCGCTTTCGATCCACTCGACGTCGGTCCCCCAACGCGCGGCCGTGGCCGTGATCCACGGGTCTTCGTAGCCGGGGTCGTCCTCGGGATATCGAATGGAGACGGGGCGAAGCGACGCGCCGGCGTCGGGTTCCACCTCGAGAGCCGACGATCCCGCCCCGAACACCGCCGTGGAATCCCACCCGCCGCTCATCCAGACGGAGTTCGCACCCGTTCCCATTCGGTCGCGCACGACCCGCCGAAGAAGGTCGCGAAACTCAGCGGCGGCGTCGTCGATCGACCCCGGACGCCGATCGGGCGCTTCGGGAGGACGCCAGAAGCGCTCGACGCGACAGGTCCCGTTTTCCCAGAGGAGACGGAAGCCGGGTCGAAGGTGATCGACCCCGGAGTAGGCGGTGTCGGTCCCCATGGCCAGCAGGGTCCCCGCCACCTGGGCGCCGAGACAGCGAAGGTTGAAATCGCCCTCCGAACCCCGCAGCAAAGCCAGCGCGCGCGAGGACGAGGCCACCCCCACTCCCTCGCGAAGAGGGGTGTAGAAGAGGGGTCGGCTTCCCATGGGATCCCGCGCCGCACAAAGGGTGACTCGATCGGCATCCCACACGACGAAGGCGTAGTCGCCGATGAGGTGGTCGACCAGCCGCGGCCCCCAGGCACGCCACCCCGCCGCGATCAGGTACCCTGGGTCGGAACCCGCAACCCGCTCTCCCGCGGCCTCGAGGCGGTCGAGCAGGGCACGGCGGGCATACAACGTGGCATCGGTCAGGACCACCAGGGGACCGTCGCGAACGATCAGAGCGTGTCCGGCGAGGTCGTGGGTGCGTTGCCAGGGCCGACGGGCGACACCGAGGGCGGCCCCCGACAGGCGAAGGCACTCGGCGTCCTCACCACCGAAGGCGCGTACGCGCTCCCACGCCGAATCGACGTCGTAGACGCCGTCCGCGGCCGCGATCGTGGCGAAGAGTCCGCTCATGGCCGCTCAGCCGGCCAAGCCGGAAAAGTCTTCCAGAACCACGAAACCCGCGACGTTTTCCTCGGTGTCGCCGACGACGTGGCCATCGACTTCGAGCCACGCATGCGCCTCGAAGCCGTCGGACGATCGGCGCACCCCCACCCGAACGAACGCCGCGTCGGCTCCCTCGCGACCCGCGAGTTCCTCGAGGGCCAGCGCCCGGACCAGACAGGTGGGCACGAAGAGGCCGTAGTCGGACGCTCGCCGCACGGCTACCGCCATGCGCTCGAGCGAGTCGATGGTTTCGCGGCCGGTCGAGGGAAGCTCCGGGTCGATCGCCACGACCGGACGCATCAGTTGGCCCGCGGGACGGTGGCGGAGAGCCCGGCGCGCGCGCAGCAGGGCGAGTTGGGCCACCAGAAGGTCGCGCGCACCTCTCAAGCCCAGGCGGCGTACCTTCCGGGCAAGCCGAACCGGGGAGACGAAGTGCATACCGCGTCAGGTCGTGCGGACCAGGCCCGCCTTCTCGAGAGCCCCCAGCAACTCCGACACGTCGGCCACCAGCGTGGCCTCGGGCACGTCGGGGTACTTCGCACCCAGTGCCGCGACCAACTCGGCCAGACTCGCCGACCGAGGCGGAAGGAGCTGCCAGATCTCGCACCCCACCTCGTTCAGTCCGAAGTACACCTCGTCGTCCACGTGGAGCAGGACCGCACCCTCGGAGACGGGCTGAAAGAGGACCGAAGGGTGTGGGGATGGGAGAGACGCAGTGGAGGACATCATTGTGGTCTCGCGGAAAGCGTGGGTGGTCCGTGGCACCTACCGTTCGACCGGCCCGGTCGAATACTCAGGATCGGCCATGGCGCACACGGCCTTGAGGCGATCGACGCGTTCCGGCCAACGGCGGCCCACACAGACCGCGCAACCCCTGCGCGCCCGTGCGAGCAAGGGTGCCGGACGGCGCTCTCGCGCCGCCCGGCCAGTGCTCACGAGCGGTTCGAACAGGTGTTGAACCAGCAACCGTCGGTCACCGAAGCGATGACTCGGCCGAACCCCTGGATACCACCGTCACCATCACGGCCGAGGCCGATCAAGGTGAGCTCGCGGAGCGTGCCGAAGCGCTCGAGCTGAGGCTTCTGATACATCGCACTACCTCCTGTCGTACTGCGGGCAGTACTGGCCCGCACAGTCCCTCGCCGTTTCGGCGAGGCGGGTACTCGCAAAACCGAGTCCCGTCGTGGACCCGACGGCCCACACACGCATCGAAGGCAAGACGCGTGCCTGTTGTACCGAACAGCGTAAACGTCCGTTCCTGCCTAGGCAAGTCCCCAAGCCACAACGAATCCGCACGTGGTCCAGCCTCCGGAAGGGGGCCAATCGCTGCGCACGTGCAACACTGGATTGTTGCGGGTCGGCAACAGATCGTTGGCCTGTCGCCCCTTTCAACCCCGCACATCGTCATGAAACGTCTCCTCCTCTTCCGGCATGCCAAATCGAGTTGGGATCAGCCCATGCTCGCCGACCACGAGCGCCCGCTTGCCGAACGAGGCCGCCGCGCCGCACCGGCGATGGCGAAACGCCTGCACGATCTCGAGATGGTGCCCGACCTCGTGTTCTGCTCGGACGCGCGGAGAACGCTCCAAACCTGGGAGCTCGTCGACGACGCCTGGACCGCGGCGGGGTCGAGGGCCGCAGTGGAGGTGCGCCCCGAACTGTACCTGGCGTCACCGCGAACCATGCTCGACGTCGTTGCGTCGGCACCGGAGCACGTCGAATCCGTGATGATCGTCGCGCACAATCCAGGCACGCACGACCTCGCGCGACGTTTGTGCCGACTCGACGAGGGAGAGGAAGCCGAGGCGTTGCGGACGAAGTTCCCGACGGCGGCGGTCGCGATCGTCGCCAGCGACGCGACGTCGTGGTCGGCGTTCGGGTCCGGACGCTCTCAGCTGGTCCGTTTCATCCGCCCCAGGGATCTCACGCCGTAGGAGGGCGGCGAGCCTCGCGTTCGAGGCGTTCCCGTACGACCTCCTGAACCTGCGCGAGATCGAGGGGCTTCTCGAGCACTCGCACCCCGGAATCCCTGAGTCGTCCGACTTCCACGTGGTCGGTGTGACCCGAGAAGAACAGGAAGGGGACCGCGAGGCCGAGCCCGTGCACGCGGCGCTCGAGTTCCCGACCGCCCATGCGCGGCATGACGACGTCGGCGAGCACGAGATGCGGCCGAACGCCGTCTTCGCGGAACAGCGCCTCGGCGGCCGCCCCGTCGTCGGCCTCCAATACGTGGTAGCCTCCCTCGCGGAGGAACCGGGCCAGGCCCCGACGCAGCTCGACGTGGTCTTCGACGACGACCAGGGTCTCGCCGGCCCCACGCCCGACCCTCCCCCTCGGCTCGACCACCGCCGCGGGCTCGGACGCCGGCGCATCGGCGGGGAGGAGAACTCGAAATGTAGAGCCTTGACCGGGCTCGCTCGACACGTCGATACCACCGCCCAACCCCCGCACGACACCAAACACGACGGAGAGGCCGAGCCCGCTGCTCCGACCCCATCCACGGGTCGTGAAGAACGGCTCGAACAGGCGCCGGCGCGTTTCGGCATCCATCCCCTCCCCTGTGTCGGTGACCTCCAGTTCCACGTACGAACCCGCCGGAAGGAGTCCGGTGTCGAGCTGGAGGGGCTGCGTGAGGGACCGGAGCCGGGTCGCAATCCTCACGCTCCCTCCCCCCTCCATCGCATCCGACGCATTGAGCGCGAGATGCAAGATCATCTGTTCGAGTTGAATCGGGTCCGCCCAGACGGACCCCGCGTCGGGGTCGAGGGCCAGGGTGAACGACGAATCGTCTCCGACACACCGTCGAAGCATCTTCTCGTTCGAATGGAGGAGTTCGTTGACGACGACGTGCTGCGGGTCTCCCCGGCCGGTACGGCTGAACGAAGACAACTGCCGGGTGATCTCCGAGCCCCGCTGCGCGGAGTTGAAGATCTCCTCGAGGTCTTCCCGATCGGGATCGTCGTCGGGCTTCAACCGAAGGAGGAGGTCCGACAGGGTACTGATGACCGAGAGGATGTTGTTGAAATCGTGCGCGACGCCGCCGGCCAGGCGAGCAACCGCATGGCCCGGCGTCGCATCGGTGATCTCGTGCGCCACACGAGCCTGGAGGCCTCGGGTCAGTGCGGCGAGCGCTCGCAGGCGAAGCGCCAACGACCTGGGCGCGACCTGTGGCTCCGCCAACTCCACCGGTCCGTCGCGATACTGAAGGACCGGTTCCGGGGTTCCCTCCCTCCGGACGACCAACAACACCGGCGAGGACGCGAAAGCCGGGAGCGAGTGGATGGCTCGGACCCCCACCATCGAATCCTGCACCGCCCAGTCGCCATCGACCACCACGAGAGAACCCACGTGCTGCGGCCCGAGTTCATCCAGACTCGGGCATCGCCGCACCGCGCACTCGCTGAGGCGCAGGGCTTCGTCTAGAGACGGGTGAAACGACAGATCGCCGAGCAGCGTCACGGAGGGAGTGCGGCGGGCGCCGGCGGCCGACATGGGCGCTTCTCCTTCCGGAGGCAGGAACGAGCGAAGTGGGCGTGACACTCCCGGGGCCCTTATTATGGATCAGGTGGCGGGACCACGCGAGCCGACCTCCGCCCTCCTCGATCCGACGACATGGCAACCATCCTGGTCATCGACGACGATCCTTCGATTCGACGCAGCTTGCGGCGCATCCTCGAAACGGGAGGCCACACGGTTCGCGAAGCCGACAACGGCTCTTCGGCGCTCGCTCGCGAGGCGACGGCCGAGGTGGATCTGGTCATCACCGACGTGTACATGCCCGAGATGGACGGGATCGAGTTCCTCATCCGATTCCGTGACCTGTTCCCGGACACCCCCATCATCGCGATGTCCGGAGGGGGCTACGCAGCGAAGGAGTTCGTCCTGCAGGACGCGGATCTGATCGGCGCTACGGAGACGCTCTCCAAGCCATTGACCGTCGACGACGTACTCGGCGCCGTGACGCGGGCGCTAGTGTAGTGTCGCCAAAGTCCTGATGCCGTTCGTGCGCGGGGGCATCCACGGGATGCGTCGTTGGAACTCCTTGCCGTAGCTATCGCTACGCCGC
>JANQNV010000227.1 GCA_028279425.1 Longimicrobiales bacterium
CCGCCACCAGCCTCCGCCCGCACCCACCTCGACCAGCCTCCACAGCCCCCACCACGGCCCCCGCCGCCACCAGCCTCCGCCCGCACCCACCTCGACCAGCCTTCACAGCCCCCACCACCGAACCGGGACCACCCGCGCCCCGACGCCCCGCCCTACTGGCCGTGACCTTCAAGCAGTTCCACCCGATTGTTCGGCGCCTGGCCGCCCGCCAGCATGGCGTCGTGACTCGGGCTCAGCTGGTAGCCGCCGGTGTCCCGACGCATGTGATCGTTCGACGGCTGAGGGCGGGCGCACTCGAGGTGCTGCACAGGGGCGTCTACCTCGCCAGCGCCGTTCGGCCACCCTTCGCGAACGAGATGGCCGCTTGTCTGGCGTGCGGGGATCAGGCGGCCCTGAGCCACCGAAGTGCCGGCGTTCTGTGGCGCATTCTGGACGACCAAGCGCGGCCCCCGCTCGTCGAAGTGGCGCTGCGCCGGGGCTTTCGCCGTCGGCCGGGCATCCACACCCACCAGCCGGCCCGACTGCGGACCCGAGAGGTGACACGCCACCTCAGGATCCCGGTCACGACGCCCGCGCGGACTCTCCTCGACCTCGCCGCGGGCTTCGGCGCGGGCCGGCGCCTCTCTTCGGCCGAGCTGGAGCGTGCGGTCGCAGAGGCCATCGCGCTCAAGCTGACCACACCCGCTGGCCTGGTTCGGATCGCCGAGCAGCACAAGGGCAACTTGGGCGCTGGCATCCTCAGCGGGCTGGTTGCGGCGGGGCCCGCCCTGACCCGGTCGCCCGCCGAAACACTCTTTCTCGACCTGGTACGGCGCGCAGGGGTGGAGGCCCCCAAGGTCAACTACCGGCTCCGGTCGTACGAGGTGGACTTCTTCTGGCCCCGAGCCGGGCTGGTGGTCGAGATCGATGGCCGGGCCTTCCACTCGTCGCCCCGCGCCTTCGAGGCCGACCGGCGTCGGGACGCCGATCTCGCCGCGGCCGGCTTCCGGGTGATCCGGGTCACGTGGCGACAGCTCACCGAGGAGCCGGAGGGAGTCCTGTTCCGGTTGGGCCGCGCCCTCGGCGGCGGCGAGACGTGAGTCGGGGCCCTCAGGCGCTGGCGTCGCCTTCCTGCTCGCGCTCCTCCAGAGTGTGCTTCAGGCTCGTGAGCGCCGTCGTCCACGGCTGCATGTACCGGCTGACCCAGCGGTCGTAGACCTGCTGGATCGGGATCGGGTTGAGGTAGTTGTAGCGCGTGCGCCCATCTCGCACGACCGACACGAGGTCCGCCGCCGCCAACACCTTCAGGTGCTGCATCACCGCGAAGCGCGACAGTTCGGGGAATGCCTCGGCCAACTCGCCGGTGCTCTTCCGTCCGTCGCGCAGTAGATCGAGGATCGCACGTCGCGTGGCGTTGGCGAGGGCCCTCCAGACTGCGTCGTCGTGTTCGTCGTGCTCCTTCACTGTCGATCCCCTATCCCCGCAACAAACGCTTGCATATGTGATGTTAGGCTCACATGTTCGGGTTCGTCAACGCTCGAACACCGTGCACGAGGACTCGCCATGGGACGCGCTATCGCTGCTGTCGTCGCAGGATACCTGCTATGGACCGTACTCTGGCTGGGCTTCAACGCCGGGGCTCAGTCCCTCTTTCCCGACACGATCGGCGCGAGTCAGCCGATCACGAGCGTCGGGGTTCTGTTGACCTACCTCGCGTACACCGTGGTGATCTCCGTCGCGGCCGGCTTCGTATGCGCGGCCATCCGGACGAAGAACCCCGCGAAGGCGGTTCAGGTTCTGGCCGGACTCTTGTTGGTGTCCGGTGTGGTGGCCGAAGTTTCGTACTGGGACGCCACTCCGGTGTGGTACCACCTCGTGTTCCTCGCGCTCCTCGTACCCTCGACGCTCTTCGGCGGGCGGCTCAAGGGCGGCGCGACGAGCGGGTGAGCCGTTAGCGCTCGACCTGTTGGCGCTCGACCTTCGCGCCGGCCGCCTTCAGGGCTCCGATTCCGCCCACGTTGAAGGCCCGCGCGAAGCCTCGGCGGCGCAGGATCGCGGTCGCTCGGCCCGAACGGGCGCCGGACCGGCAGTAGAGATACACGGCGTCATCGTTGGTCCACGCACCCTCGTCCACGAGGCGCCGGAATCGCTCCTCGAAGTCGGGCGCCTGGACGTTCAGATGGAGCGCGCCCGCGAGGTGTTCGCCCTCGTACTCGGCTGAGCTGCGTACGTCGATCACGTGGTCGGCCGCGTCTCGCGTCTTCATGAACTCGGCCGGCGACATGCCGTACGGGCCCCGGAGGAGCCTCGAAATGAAGGACATCAGGGACATGAGGCGGCCGTGGTTGCGCGTGGGCGGATCGGGCCCTGAAGATAGCCGTCGAGCCCGCGCCATGAAGGTCGGCGTGCCGAACGAGCCCTCCGCATGAAGCTGCAGGCCACGAGGGTGCCGATCGAGCGACCGGTGTAGATCGAGCGACCGGTGTAGATCGCGCGACCCCAGTAGATCGAGCGGCGAGCGGAGGGCGGCCAGCCGGTGACGAAGGCGGGCTCCTCGTTCGTAGGTAAGGGGTGAGTCCCCCATTTTCTGTGGGAAGCGGCGTCCGACGGGTTGGAGGTGGAGATGAAATATGAAGCGCCATGGGGCACGAGTGTTCGGTGGATCACGGCAGGGGTCGCCGCTCTGGTACCGGTGATCGGTGCCGTCTCGCCGTGGGGAGGGGCGGCGGTCGCGGTCCTGCTGATCGCCATGTACGTCGTGGGTCCGACCGGGTACTCGATCGAAGGACGCGACCTGGTCGTGCACCGCCGGGCGGTGAGCGCCGTCCGGCAGCCGCTGGCAGGGCTTCAGGGCGTGTGGCTCGCACCCGGCGCGATGGGGTGGTCGATGCGCACCTTCGGCAACGGCGGGCTGTGCGGCTTCACCGGCTGGTTCTACAACACGCGGCTCGGCCGCTATCGAGCGTGGGTGACCGATCCCTCGCGTACCGTGGTCCTGGAGTTCGGGGACCACACGGTGGTCGTCTCACCGCGCCGACCCCACCTCTTCGTCGACGAGCTGAGGGAGAAGACAGGAGTCGAGCCGCGCGCCGAGACCCCCGATCGCTGAGCGGCGGACGGCCGTAGACGGGAGACCCGCGATCGCTGAGCGGCGTGCGGCCGTAGGCGGGAGGCCCGTGATCGCTGAGCGGCGGACGGCCGTAGGCGGGAGACCCGCGATCGCTGAGCGGCGTGCGGCCTGGCGCGTACGTCGCATCGCGCGATTGCGGGGCCGCGTCGAGAAAGCGGACGGGGTCGACGCTCGGGGCAGGCTCGAGGTTGCCGGGGCTGCCTTCAGCCGCCGTGCGCGTGACCCGTGGTCGCGTGGCTCCCATGGTCGCGCAGTTGCGCGTCGAACCAGGCGTGGATCGCATCGACCATGTCGGCGTCCTCCGAGGTGTATCGGATCTCGGCGCCATCCTCGACGTCGGCCCAGGAGACCGTCATGCGGTCGTGCCCCATGACCAACTCGTGCAGCCCGGGCATGTCGTGTCCGTGCAGCGTCGCCGGATCGTGGAAGTCACCGCGCGAGAATCGCTCGCCCTCTTCGGCGAGATGGGCACGGATCAGGCGAATCTGTTCAGGATCGCCGTCGTCTGACACGACCGTCTGGAGTCCTCCATCGGGGCGCTTCTCGAACACGTGGGTCGTACGCTCGAGGTCGAAGGGCATCACCTCAGCACCGGCCTCGGCGACCGACGCCTGACGGTCCGCAAGCGTGTCGGAATCGCATCCCGAGGCGAGGCCGATGGCCATGGCCAGGACGGCTCGCGAGGTCTTTCCGAAAGTCATGTGGCGGCGGGTTGGAGTTCGAAGCAGCGTCGAAGTATGGTTGACCCTAAGGCTCCGTGGGAGGTCTGCGGCGCCTCGAGTCCCCTGCCGCCGCCATACATGTCCAGCCTCTCGAGAATCCCGAGCGCCTTCCGGCATCTCCCGCCCCTCGTAACGTCGCTCGCCGTCGCGCTGGCGCTTGGAGCCTGCGCACCGGAAGACGGCGCCGATTCCCCCGCCGATCGGGCCGCTGATCCGGGCGCCAGTTCGCACGCCGATCCCGCCCGCACCGACGGGGTGGCGGGACCAGCCTCGCAGCCGGGGGGCGCCACGCTGGGTACCTCCCACGCAGCCGACGTCGCTCCCCTGATTGCCCGGCAGGTCGCCGACCTCGCCGAGCCGGCATCGAGCGCGCTCATCGAGTCGCTCGGCAGCAACCTCATGGCGGCCATCGACCGGGACGGCGCCGTCGGTGCCGTGCGGTTCTGCAACGTCGAGGCGATGCCGCTCCGACGACAGATCGAAGAAGAGGCGGGCCTGTCGATCAAACGGACCTCGTGGCGCGTCCGCAATCCGGCCAACGCGCCCGACGCCCTGGATCAGACCGCACTCGACCATTTTGCGGCCGCGACCGGAGCACCCCAGCCGTGGGTGCAGTCGGACGGCGGCGGGGGCTACCTCTTCTACCGTCCGCTCCCCACGGGTGGTGTCTGCCTGAACTGCCACGGGGCGCCGGATCAGTTGGCGGAGGGGATTCCCGAGGTCCTTCGAGAGCTCTACCCGGACGACCGTGCCGTCGGATTCTCGGAGGGTGAACTCCGGGGGCTGTTGCGAGTTTCCGTACCGCGCGACGCGCTCGCGGGGGCTGGCGAAGGGCCGGATTGAGTCGCTGGGGCCGCGCCGAACGGATCGGGGTCAGTTCCAGTTCACGATGGGCATCACGCTGAAGCTGCGTTTGTTGCGGGCGATGTTGATCAGACCGATCTGCACTCCGTGTAGTTCCCGCGCATAGTTCACGATGCCGATGGACAGCCCCCGTTGGGTGCCGCGTACATGGTTGAACGCGCCAACCGCGATCCCGTCGAGGACGGCATCGCGGCCCGAATTTCTCGACACGCGCACGTAGGGGGCCACGACGATCCCGTCGATGCGACGCGCCCCCGCCCAGGCTCCGCCGACGATCACACCCTCGAGGCGATCTCCGCCGACACCGACTCCGCCGATGACCAGTCCCTCGAGATGGCTCCCGCCGATTCCGACACCTCCGATGGCCAGCCCCTTGAGGTGTCCCCCGATCCCCGCTCCAACGCCCCCGATCACGGCACCGACCACGTCGCCCCCGGCCCCTACCCCGACGCCGCCGATCAGAAGTCCCTTCGCATCGCTCCCGGTGCCGAAACCGACACCGCCGATCCCGATGCCCTCGAAGCGCCCGCCGAAGCCTCCTCCGACACCCCCGATCGCCACACCCTGGAAGCGGCTCCCCGATCCGATGCCGACACCGCCGATCGCGAGACCGCGCACCGGCCCTCCGAAGCCGGCTCCGATCCCGCCGATCGCCACTCCGTCGAGTCCGCCGCCGGAGCCCATCCCCAGTCCCGCGACGAAAACGCCCCTCAGGTCGCCTCCTCCCCCCAACCCGAGAGCGGCGAGCCCAACCCCGTCGAAGTCGCGATTGGCCTGAAGGCCGACGCCCAACCCGAGTCCGGCGACGTCGTTGCCGCCGGCGAGGGGGAGACCGACCAGAAGTCCCTCGATGCGACCTCGGCCCCGCATCCGTTCGCGCGGAGACCAGAGCGTGGCGTTGAGACCGCGAACGCGGTCGAGCCGGTCGTCGCGGAAGTTGAGTCGGATCCCGTCGAGTCGCGGCACGTCTCCGATGCCCAATCCCACATCGCCGGCGGCGATCTTGATGCCTTGGGACTGCGCGGGGGAGGGAGTGAGGACGAGGAGCAGGCTCGCCGCGATGAGGACGGCGAGACGACCAGCACGAGGAGTAGCGAGAGCACCAGCGGGGACCGCCGAGTCGATTCGAGGCATGGCACGGATGGGGTCGATCGGGAGGGCCATGGACCGCCATCCCTACGGGGCGGCGCGTGCCTGGTTTCGGAGCTCGGGAGCCGGGTCGATCGACCGCGCCGCTGAGGGTGCTACGACCGCGGTACCGACGCGGCTCCGCCCCAGGAACCGGCCTGCGACCGGCGCTGCTCGGCTCGCGGGATCGCGCTCGCTAGTGTAGTGTCGCCAAAGTCCTGATGCCGTTCGTGCGCGGGGGCATCCACGGGATGCGTCGTTGGAACTCCTTGCCGTAGCTATCGCTACGCCGC
>JANQNV010000228.1 GCA_028279425.1 Longimicrobiales bacterium
TCGGCCACGGGGTCCTGTCCGCCGCCCGGAAGGAGCACGCGACGCACGTCGTCGAGATCGGCCACCTCCTCCACCCGCGACAGGCGAATGCGCGCCACCACCAGCCGCGCCGCCGCGGCGCCCGAGGTGGCCCCTTGCATGGCCCACCCCGCCTCCGACTCGACCGCCAGCGTGTCGCCACTCTCGAGGAGCAGGCCGATGCGCTGCAGGAGGAGCTGGTCGTGGGGGCCCGGCGGCCAGTCGCCCGACCGCGTCGGCGCCAGCAGCTGGGCCGCCCGGCCCGGACCCCACCGCCGCGCGGCGCGCCGAACGGCACTCGCGATCGAGTCCACGAGAATCCCCGCCCGCGAATCGGTCAGCAGCCCCGCCGAGGCCGCCAGCGCACCCACCGTGTCGTCGACGGCCAGCGAGTGCTCGAGGCGCTGAAAGAGGACCGGCACCCGCAGTTCGGGTGCGGCCTGCTCGGCGAGCGCGAGGTCGAACAACCCTTCCTGGACGCGCCCCTCCTCGAGAAGCAGCCGCGCCCTCCAGTAGCGTGCCTCGCCCAGCAGCGGATGATCGGCCAGCTCGATCACGGCTCGATCGAGGAGGCCGTGCGCGCGCCCCCGATCGCCGATCCCCGTCAGCGCCGCCCCCAGGTAGAGCTCCGCACCCCGGCGCACGTCGTCGTCGTCGTCGGCCCGGAGCAGAGCCTCCTCGAGGGCCTGGATCGCCCGGGCCAGGTCACCCTGACGCAGGTGTGCGCGTCCGATCACGTACAGGGCGTCGTCGGCCCACGGCCCCGCCGGCTCGCGGCGAAAGCTGGCGGTGGCCTTGCGGACGGCGTCGTCGTACGCGACCCGCGCCTCGTCGGGCCGACCCTCGACGCGGGCCCGCTCCCCGTCGTCGAAGCGCTGACGGGCGTTGTAGAGGGAGTTGAGGTAGACGCAGCCCGAAGCCAGACCGACGAGGAGGGCCGAAAGGAGCGCCCTCCGCAACGACATCAGGGGGTGTGGCCCGACCCGTACGAACCGGGCGGGTAGCGCTCGAAGAAGGCCTGGACGGCCCGGGCCATCGCCTGCGCGACCTCCTTCTGGAAGGCGCGGTCGGACAACAGCTGCTCTTCGTCGGGATTCGACAGGAAGCCCATCTCGAAGAGCACCGCCGGCATCATCGCATTCGTGATGACCGCGAAGGGAGCCTGGCGCACCCCTCGATCGGGCCCCGGATGGATCCGCGCCACCTGTTCCTGCAGAACCGTGGCGAGGTCGGCCGACCAATGGATGTAGTCGAGGTTCCGCAGCTCGTTGAGGATGAAGGCGAGCCCCTCGTCATCGGTCGGCCGTGCACCGCCGTCTCCCGATGGGGGCGCTGCGTTTTCGAGCGCGGCCACACGTCGTTCGTGCTCGGTGCGTGCCTCCGACAGGAAGTACGTCTCGACCCCGCGCGGTTCGGGGTCGTCGAGCGCATTGGCGTGGATCGAGATCATGATGCCGGTACGGGCGTCCTTCAGGCGCGTCGCCATCTCCCCGCGGTCCCAGATCGGGATCGCCACATCGCGGTCTCGGGTGAGGTGCACTTCGAGGTTGGGCACCTCGCGGAGCACCTCGGCAAGCTCGAGCGCCAGGGCGAGGGCGACGTCCTTCTCCATCGTCCCGGCGGGCCCCACGCTACCGGGGTCGAACCCGCCGTGGCCCGGGTCGATGACCACCACACGAACGGGGTCGTGCTCCGGGACGAAGGGAAGCACCAGGCGGCCGTCGGGAATCGCCACCTGAGCCGACACGCCGACGGCCCCCACGGCCGCGCCTCCGAGGAGGGCGACGCTCAGGGCGATCGCACGCCGTGCAGGGCGGACGAACCTCATCGACGTCCCTCGCTCATGGCACGGCTCGCCTCTCGCTCCTGGGTCTGACGCTTCAACTTCTCGCGTTTGTCGTACAACTTGCGCCCCCGCGCCACGGCGATCGTCATCTTGGCCATTCCGCGGCGGAAGTAGAGGTCGAGGGGCACGAGGGTGAGCCCCTTTTCGTCGACCTTCTGGGCGAGGCGCGCGATCTCGTCACGCTTCACCAGAAGCTTGCGGGGGCGAAGCGGATCGACGTTGAAGCGATTCGCCTGCTCGTAGGGCGAGATGTGGAAGGAGTAGAGCCACAACTCCCCGCGATCGACCCTCGCGAAGGCGTCCTGGAACGCCACCTTGCCCGCCCGAATCGACTTGACCTCGGGCCCTTTCAAGACGAGCCCGGCCTCGAGTGTGTCGAGCACCTCGTACTCGTGTCGTGCCTTTCGATTGGACGCCACGACGCGCCGGCCCGAGGAATCCGGCACTAGTAGACGAGCACCGTGGCACCGACGTCGACGAGGTGCATGAGCTCGCGCGCGGCCTCGTTGGTGAGGCGGATGCACCCGTGCGAGACGCGACGCGCCTCCGGGTCGGGGTTCAGCAGCAGCCCCGGCTCGGGGGTGCCGTGAATCGCGATCCCGTCGCCGAGGTAGACCGCACTGTTGCCCATGGCGCCGGGCTTGAAGCGCGAGGGATGGTCGTACGACGGTATGCGAAGGCCGCGCTCGGCATACCACCAATCCGGCGCCTGCCAGACCGGGTCCTTCTCCATGCGCTTGATCTTGAAGAGGCCCCGCGGCGTGGAGAAATCCCACGAGCGGGAGCCCGACTCCAGACGGAAGCCGTCGCCGGTGCCCGCCGGTGCCGACCAGATCGCCTCGTCGCCGTCGAATACGAAGACGCGGTTCTCGGCGAGGTGCACGACCACGTAGCGCCCGGAGGTCGGCAGGAGCGACACACCGGTATCGACCTCGCGCTCGAGGATGCGGTCTTCGTAGACCATCGGGCTGCCGTCGAACTCGAGCAGCCCCTGGCCGCTGACCGGGGCGGCCACGAGGCCCGCCCACACGAGGCCCGCCGAGAGGGAGAGAAGTCCAAAACGGAGTACGCGCTGCATCACGGGTCGCCTGCCTGTTTGCGAACGGATTCGACCTGACTTCCCCGGGCCCGACGCATGGTCCAGACCTGGGCGACTTCTCCCCCCAAGATAAACCCGATCGCCTCGTAATAGATCCAAAAGAAAAGTACAGCGAGCGTGAGCAGGTTTCCGTAGGTCGTTCGGTAGTTCGCGACGCTCGTCACGTACCACCCGAAACCGGCCTTCAGCACCTCGTGGAGGACCGCGGTGAAGGTCGCGGCGACGACCGCCGTAGCCCACGGGATCGGCCGCACCGGGAGGTAGCGGTAGATGCCGAGAAACAGCACCCAGATCGACCCGAAGGCCAGCCCCTGGGCGACCAGGCTCTCGAAGGTGCCGAGGGCCGGCCCCTCGAGGCCGAGCAGCTCCACGCCGTACGATTCGGCCGCCTGGAGGGCAGCGGTCACACCCACGTTGACGACGAGCAGCACGCCTCCCACCAACACGACCTGCACGTCGAAGAGCTTGCCGCGCCACAAGCTGCGCCCGAGAGGCATGTCGAAGATCTCGCGCAGCGCGGTGCGGAGGGTGCCCACGAGCCTCGTGCTGAACCACACGAGGAGACCCGCACCGAGCAGCGTGAAGCCGCGGCGCTGATCGAGGAGCGTAGTGACCTGTTCCTGCACCGCCCGCGCCAGATCGACGTCACCCTGGGTGGCCGGGAGGCTTCGCTGAAGGAAGTCGACCACCATCAACGCGGGGTCGACGACCCGCGCCGAGACGACCATGCCCGTCACGCCCACCGCGAGAAGGAGGAGCGGAACGAACGCGACCAGCATGTTGAAGCTGATCGCGCCCGCCATGAAGAAGATCAGATCTTCGTCGGCCTTCTGGACGACCCGGCGCGCGAACTCACCGAACCGTATGAAGAGGGCGCCGACACGCGTCGGCTGACGCGAGGCCACCGACGGCGTCCGGGTCAGCCCGTGGCTTCGCCGACCTCACCCTCGACCCCGGGTCCCTCGCCCGACGCGACCTCGCGCGCCGCATCGATTCCCGCGCGGTAGGCCGCCTTGCTCGTCTCGAGCTTGTGCTCGAGGTCGGAGCGCGCCTCGCGCGCCGCGTCGCGCCCGGCGTCGACCGCTTCCTTCACCCGCTCGACCCGTGTCTGCACACCCGCCCGCGCTTCGTCGAGACGCGCCTCGAGCTGGCGCTGGGCGTCCCGCACTCGCTCCTCGGCCGTGCCTTTGATCTCGCGAGCGCGGTCCCGGAGAATCGCCTGCGTCTCCTCACCCGAGCGGGGCGCCAACAGCAGCGCGAGACCGGCACCGACCAGCGCCCCGAGCACGAACGAGCCCATGCCCGAGGAAGAGTCCTTCTCTATGACGATGTAGGGAACGTCGTCGTCACGCATGAGACCTCCTTGCGTCAGCTACTCAGGACCAACCGAACACATGATTCTACCCGAAAACGCGCTAGAAGCGCCAGCGTTCGTCGGGCTCGGGAAACGCGGTCGCCTCGTAGCCCGAGCGCCCCATCAGGCCGTACGTCAGGCGCTTGCCCAGTTCCACTCCCGGCTGGTCGAGGGAGTCGACGCCGTAGAGCGCACCGGCGTAGACCGTCGCCAGCTCGAAGAGCATGACGAGACCGCCCAACGTGTGGGCGTCGGCCGCGCCGACTTCGATGGTCGCCGAGGGGCGCCCGCCGCGCCGGAGCGCCTCGGTCGTCGCCCGGCGCTCCGCGTCGAGCAGCTCCCCCAGCGCGTGACCGGCGAGGTAGCTCAGCGCGTCGACGTCGGGGTGCACATCGGGGATCACGACGTCGTCGTCGGGCGGGTCGACGGCGAGGAACACCACCACCTTGTCGCGCGGACCCTCCATGAACAGCTGCACCTGGGCGTGCTGGTCGGTCGCTCCGACGGCCGGCAACGGCGTCGGGCCCACATGGGTGTCGCCCTTCACCTTGCCGAGCGACTCGGCCCAGAGCTGCTGGAACCAGAGGGTGAAGGCGCGCAGGCGGTCCGCATAGGCCATGAGAACGTGGATCGACTTTCCGCCCTCGGTGTCGGCCGCGTGAAGCGCGGTGGCCAGCGCCCCCGCGGCGTTGGTGGTCAGATCTCCGTCGCGGCAGGCCGCCTCCATCGCCGCGGCGCCGTCGAGCAGCGCCTCGATGTCGATCCCGCAGATGGCCGCCGGGAAGAGTCCGACCGGCGAAAGGATCGAGAAGCGTCCCCCCACGTTGGGGGGCACGGCGAGCGTGGGGATCTCTTCGGTCTCGGCGAGGGCCCGAAGCGCTCCCTTCTCCGGGTCGGTGATGAAGAGGAAGTGTCCGCGCAGCTTGTCGTCGTCGACCACGCGCGCCACACGTTCACGGGCCACCAGGTACTGCGCCATGGTCTCGGCCGTCGAGCCCGACTTGCTGACGACCACGAACAACGCCTTGCGCAGATCGAGCCGGTCGAGAAGGGCGTCGACGGTGCGAGGATCCGGATTGTCGAGCACGTGCAGGCGCGGGTAGTAGCTGCGCTCCTCGTCGCCGAGTTCGTTCCAGCCCGCGGGCAGGAGCGCCTCGCGCAGAGCGATGGCGCCCAGCCCCGACCCGCCGATCCCAAGCACGATCACATCCGAAAACCACTGGCCGAAGCTCTCCGCCAACTCGGCCACGACACGGCTGGTCTCTCGTGAGTGCGGCAGCTCGAGGAAGCCCAGGTCGCCCGCGGCGCGACGAGCTTCGACGGCGCCGAACGCCTCGGCGAAGCGCTGGTGGAGGCGCCCTCCCGGAGCCAGGTCGTCGGGGTCGAGGCCGTACTCGCCCACGGCGGGCCGAAGCAGATTGTTGAGGTCGAGCAGCGGGTGCGACATCTCCGTCTCCAGAGTCAAGTGTCGACGACGAGCCCATCGTAGGCCGGAGCGATGCCGTCGGGCAGACGGCGCTCCAACTCCGCGTGGGCGACGCGATGGGTCAGGTGGGTGAGGAAGGTGCGAGGGGCGCCGACCGCCTGCGCGGCGGCGATGGCCTCCTCGACGTTGAAATGCGTGGGGTGCGGGTCTCCCCACCACAGGGCGTTGAGCACGAGTACGTCGATCCCCTCCAGAGCCCGCAGCACCTCGGCCGACAGCCGCTTGCCGTCGGTGATGTAGCCGATGGACCCGATGCGGAGGCCGAACACGGTCATCGGCCCGTGGGGCACCGGGAGCGGGACCACGTCGCGACCGAGAAGGCGCACCGTCTCGGAGCCCGAAAACGGCTCCAGCCGCAGACGCGGCTTCGAGGTGCCGACGGGGGGCTCCGATCCGTCGAACACGTAGTCGAACCGAGTCCGCACATCGTCGAGATGATCGCGAGACAGGTGGAGCGGCAGATCTCGACCGCTCTTGAGCGTGAAGATCCGCAGGTCGTCGAGGCCGTGCAGGTGGTCGGCGTGGGGGTGCGTGAGCCAGACCGCATCGAGGCGCGCAACGTCGGCGGCGAGGAGCTGCAGCCTCAGCTCGGGCGACGCATCGATGAGGAGGGTGCCTTCATCGGCCTCGATGAGCGCGCCCGAGCGGAGACGCCGGTCGCGCGCGTCCGACGAACGACACACTCGACACCCACACCCCACCACCGGGACCCCGAACGAGGTGCCCGACCCGAGAAAGGTGAGCCTCAAAGCTCCTCGACCCGCATGGTATTCGTGGTCCCCGCCATATGGAACGGGTAGCCGGCGGTGACGACCACCACATCGCCCGCACGGCCGAGTCCCGCGTCCACGACGGCGCGTTTCCCGAAGTCGGTGAGCGACTGGTACGACACCTCCTCCTCGGTGGCGAGGATCGGGTGTACGCCCCAGACGGCCGCCAACTGGCTGAAGGTGACCGGATCGGTGCACACGGCGAAGATCGGCGCCGAGGGGCGATAGCTCGACACCAGCCGGGCCGAGAACCCGCTGCGGGTGATCGTGATCAGCGCCGGCGTGTTCAGCTGGCGTCCTGCGTCGACCGTGGCCGCCGCCACGGCGTGCTCGCGGCGACTCGCCCCGCGCACCTCGTCTTCGGGCATGGCGGTGAGATAGCGGGGGCCGTACTCTAGCACGCCGCTCGTTTCGATTTCGCCGGCGATCCGGCGCAACGCCCGCACGGCGTGGATCGGGTATTCCCCCACCGCCGTCTCGCCCGACAGCATCACGGCGTCGGTGCCGTCGAGGATCGCGTTGGCGACGTCCGACGCCTCTGCGCGCGTCGGCCTCGGCGACTCGATCATGCTCTCGAGCATCTGCGTCGCCGTGATCACCGGCCGACCGTAGAAGTTGGCCATCTGGATCACCCGCTTCTGGGCGAGCGGCACCTTCTCGAAGGGCAGCTCGACACCCAGGTCGCCGCGCGCAACCATCACCGCGTCGGACTCCTGCAGGATTTCGCCGATGTTGGCGAGGGCGTGCGCCTTCTCGATCTTGGCGACGAGCAGCGCGCGACCGCGCACCCGACTCCGCAGGTCGGCCATGTCGGCGGCTCGGCGCACGAACGACAGCGAGATGTACTCGGCACCGATGTCGAGCCCGAACTGGAGGTCGACCTCGTCCTTTTCCGTGAGCGAGGGCACGTTGACCTCGGCATCGGGCAGGTTGATGCCCTTCCCGCTCTTCAACAGCCCGCCCCGCACCACCTCGAAGGTGGCGCGCTCACCGTCGGAATCGACGCAGCGCAGCTCGAGAAGGCCGTCGTCGAGCAACACCTGCTGGCCCGCGCCCACATCGGCGGCGAGCCCCGCGTACCGCGTGGGGATTTCGTCCCCCCGCGTGCTCCCCTCCGGTGCGATCACCACCGTTTGCCCCTCGCGGAGCTCGACGGGTGCGGTGAGGTCGCCCACCCGGATCTTCGGACCCGACAGATCGACGAGAATCGGCACGGGACGTCCGGCCTCGCGGGCCGCCTCGCGGATCCGTTCGACGGCCGTTCGGTGCGCCTCGTGCGTACCGTGCGACATGTTGATGCGCGCCATGTCGAGTCCCGCGCCCACGAGGGCTCGAACCCGTTCCACGGAGGAGGTGGCTGGACCGATGGTGCAGACGATCTTGGTGCGAAGCATGGGGGGCCTCGGAGGCGGGGTCGTTCACCAACCCGAGAAGCTGTTCAAGGCCCTGCTCGGGGGCAACCCACCCGCCGTCGCCTGTTGCACGATCGGAACAGATCGGGGGTTCGAGGCGTACCATCACGCCTGTAGTACGCCCCTCCACACACGCTTCGGGGTCCCCGGGAATTCATGTCGTTTCGATACATCGACCGCGAGCACGAAGCCGCGCCGTTGACCGCGGCTCTCGCATCCGGGGAGCCGTTCGCGCTCGACTGCGAGGCGGCCGGGTTTCACCGGTACACCGACCGGCTCTGCCTCGTGCAGGTGACCTCGGCCGACGGGACCGACTTCATCCTCGACGCCCTCGCCTTCGACGTTGCATCGGTGTTGCGCGGCCCCCTCGAAGACCCCGACGTCCCGGTGCTCATGCACGGCGCCGACTACGACCTGCGCCTTCTGGACCGCGACGTCGGCATCTCGCTTCGGGGGCTGGTCGACACGCAGGTCGCCGCCTCGCTCCTCGGCGAATCGGCGCTCGGGCTGGCCGCGCTCCTGGAGAAGCACCTCGACGTGCGGCTCTCCAAGAAGTACCAGCGCGCGGATTGGGCCAAACGTCCCCTCCCCGACGACATGCTGGACTACGCCGCTTCGGACACGCGCTACCTCCACGACCTGGTCGGTCGTCTGCAGGAGCAACTCGAGTCGTCGGGCCGGTCGGCGTGGGCCGAAGAAGAGTATCGCACGCTCGAGGAGGTGCGCTGGGAGGAGACGCCGTCCGACGACCCGGTCGTACGGGTCAAGGCCGCCCGCGACCTCACGCCTCGGCAAGTCGCCATGTTGCGCGAGGCCCTGGAATGGCGCGACGGAATCGCCCGCGCCCAGGATCGCGCTCCGTTTCGCATCGCCTCCGACCAGGTGCTGATCGAGATCCTCACGCGGCGGCCCCACACCACCAGCGAGTTGGGGCGAACGAAGGGCATGAACGGCCGGCTGGCGCGGGAATTCGGCGCCGACCTTCTCGCTCGACTCGCCTCGGTCGACGCACTCGACGACGGCGAGGTGGTCGGGCTCCCTCCGCGCCCCCGCGGGAACGGGCTGGGGCGCCCTACCCCCGAGGTCGAAGAACTCAACGACCGGCTCAAGCGCGTGCGGAACCAACGCGCGGCCGACCTCGGGATCGACCGCGGCACGCTGCTGCCCAACGCGGCGTTGCTGGAGATCGCACGTGCGGCTCCTCGGTCGAGCGCAGGACTCGCCGCGGCCGCCGGGCTGCGGCAGTGGCAAGTCGAGGTACTGGGTCCAGGACTGCTGGAGGTCCTGGGTGACTGACTTTACGCCTTGTTAAGGAGATCGGATGGCTTCTGAAATGCTTCAGCGGGACGACGTGTCGGTGTATGTCGTGGCGGGGGTCCCCAAGAGCTTCAAGAAGAAGCTGCAGAAGTTCGTGGATACCGAAAGCAAATCGTCGGGCGACACCATGCTGCTCGACGACGACATGACCGAGTGGGTCGTGGCGCGGCTGCGGGGTGAGAAGCGGCGAAGCCACGAGCAGACCCCCGCTTCGTCGGCCCTCTGGAGGGCCTTCCGCGCGTTGAGCGCTGCGCGGTATCATCTGCAGGATCAGGACGTCGAGGGCGAAGTCCGCGATCTGCGGAATCGCATCGAGGAGTTGTGGCGGGCCGTCAGCCCGCTCCACGACCCCGAAGACGGTGAACCCGGCGAGGGTGAAGACGACGACGACGATGAGGATTGAGTCATGAGCGACACCTTCGCATGTCGCCGGTGCCCCGAGGGCGAACCCCTCGCCCGCGCGCCCTTCCGCAACGAGCTCGGGGAACGCATCCTCGCCGAGATCTGCCAGTCGTGCTGGAAAGACTGGCTCCAGCACCAGACGGCCCTCATCAACCACTACGGCCTCGACCCACGCGAGAAGAAGTCGCGCGACTTTCTCTACAGTCAGGTCGAGCAGGTGCTCCTGGGCGACGGTGCGGCCGAAGAGATCGACACCAGCAAGGAAGGTACGATCAGCTGGTGAGCACCTCGCGCACCTCCCCGAGGGCCCACGCGAGATCCTCCTTCGCGATCACGAGCGGGGGCGCGAAGCGGATCACCTGATGGTGGGTCTCCTTGGCCAGGATGCCGCGAGCCTGAAGCGCCTCGCAGAACGGCCGCGCGGGGCCGGACTCGGCCTTGATCTCGACCCCGATCATCAGCCCCTTGCCGCGCACCTCGTGCACGTGGGGTGAGGGGATCGCGCGCAGTTCGTCCATGAACCACGCCCCGAGCTCGGCCGAGCGCTCCACGAGCCGCTCCTCGACGATGACGTCGAGCGAGGCCAGACCCACGGCGGCCCCGAGCGGATTGCCCCCGAAGGTCGAGCCGTGGTCTCCCGGATGGAACACGTCCATGAACTCCGCGTCGGCGAGCGCCGCGGACACGGGGTAGACCCCCCCGCCCAGCGCCTTGCCCACGATCAGGACGTCGGGGCGCACGTCTTCCCAGTCACAGCAGAACATCCGGCCCGTGCGGCCGAGTCCGGTCTGAATCTCGTCGGCCATGAAGGCGACACCGTGTTCGCGGCAGGTCTCGCGGGTGCAGCCGAGATACCCGTCGATCGGCACGATCACCCCACCCTCACCCTGAATGGGCTCCACGAGGAAGCCGACCGTGTGCGGCGTGATGGCATCCTCGAAGGCTTTGGCGTCGCCGTATGGCACCAGCTTGAAGCCCGGCGTGAAGGGGCCGAATCCGTCGCGATACTGATCCTCCGACGAGAACCCCACGATCGTCGTCGTGCGACCATGGAAGTTGTTCGTGCACACGATGATTTCGGCTTTATCCTGAGGTACTCCCTTAACCTCGTAGCCCCACTTGCGCACCATCTTGATGGCGGTCTCGACCGCCTCGGCACCGGTGTTCATCGGGAGCGCCTTCTCGAACCCGGTGACCTCACAGAGCCGGCGCAAGAAGGGCCCCATCTGGTCGTTGTGGAAGGCGCGCGAGGTCAGCGTGAGGCGGTCGAGCTGCGCGCGGGTCGCCTCGAGAATCCGCGGATGGCGGTGGCCCTGGTTGACGGCCGAATAGGCGGCGAGCATGTCGAGGTACTTCCGGCCTTCGACGTCCCACACCCACGCCCCCTCGCCGCGATCGAGCACGACCGGAAGGGGCTTGTAGTTGTGCGCGCTGAAGCGGTGGGCTTCGTCGAGGTACCGATCAGTCTCTACTGCAACGGACTCCCGCGTCATGCGACCTCCTCCACGGCGTGGCTTCGGTTGTACGTGTCCGGGCGAGTGAACGCTCACTCCCCTCCTGAATAGTAATCGACCGGCGGATGCGGACGTGTATCGACGTCGAAGTGGAAGACGTCGGGACGCGCATAGTGTCCGGTCACATCGAAATCGAACTTCGCACGCGCGATCTCTCCGGGATCGACGTCGGCCACCAGGATACCCGCCTCCCCCTCGAGAGGACCCGCGAGCAGGTCGCCCATGGGGCCGTAGATCGCGCTACCCCCGACGCAGAGCGTCTCCGGCCACGCCTCGAGTTCGTGCGCGAGCTCCAGGTCGGTCGGATACATCGCCCGCGTCACGTATTGGTTGCAGCCCAATACGTAGCAGCGTCCCTCGATCGCGATGTGCTGCAGCGTGGACTGCCAGCGCGGTCGGGCGTCGGCCGTCGGCGCCGCGTAGATCTGGACGCCCTGACCGTACATGGCCATGCGCGCGAGGGGCATGTAGTTCTCCCAGCAGATCAAGCCTCCGACCCGGCCGAGGTCGGTATCGAAGACCGGCATGGTGCTGCCGTCGCCCTCGCCCCAGATCAACCGCTCGGCCGCCGTCGGCTTCAGTTTGCGGTGCTTGCCCAGCAGGGTGCCGTCGGGGCCGATGTAGACGAGGGTGCAGAACAGCGTCCCGCCCGAATAGGTCGTGTCGCGCTCCACTACGCCTACGATGAGCATCACCCCGTGCTCCGCGGCCGCCTCGGCCATGCGTCGGGTCTCGGGACCCGGCACGGCGACGGCCGACTCGTAGTAGCGCTGCCAGGTGCGGCGCCCCGCCGCCGATCGGCCGCCGACCGCCGTCCCGAAGGCGAGCCCCCAGGGGTATCCGCCGATGTAGGCTTCGGGAAACACCACGAGACCCGCCCCCTGCCCCGCCGCCTCGGCGGTGGAGCGCACCACCTCGTCCACGTTGGCCGCGGTACCGAAGAAGTGGGGGGCGGCCTGAACCACGGCGACGCGGCCCGGTGCGAAATCGGTCAACTCAACCTCCGGCATAGATGAGCTCGAGGACCACCTCGCCGACGATCTCGAGCGTCGAGGCCCGGGTGTGGATCGGGAGGTCGTCGGGGGTGTGCCACAGGCTGTTTCCGGGCCCGTAGTCGAAGTCGATGATGTTGGCGGTCCGGATACCGGCCTCGTTGAGCGGCACGTGGTCGTCCTGGATGTAGGAACCGCCGGTCAGCGGAAAGAAGTCGGCGTATCCCAGGTCGGCGGCCACACCCCAGACCCGCGACACCACGTCGGGGGCGAAGTCCAGCGAAAAACGCTCGGCCGGGAACGACGGCGTGGCGTCGCCGACCAGGTCGAGGAGGACCGCGTAGACCGGCGCCTCGTCGGGGTTGGCCTCCGCCGCGTAGTGCCGGGCCCCGAGGAGCATGTCGTCGAGGGTCGGCCCGTAGTCCTCCCCGTCGGTGAACAACAGGTCGATGCCGACGTTGTGGTTCGGGGGTTGGTCCGCGAGGTGACGGGCCACCTGGAGCAGCACGGCCGTGCCCGACCCACCGTCGTTGGCTCCGGGTACGGGTTGGGCGCGTTCGGCAGCGGTCCGCGCCTGATCCGCGAAGGGCCGCGTGTCCCAGTGGGCCAGGAAGAGGAGACGCCGTTCCGCCTCGGGCCGAAAGCGCGCGATCACATTGGTCATCCGCAGCGTCAGCCCGGGGATGCGGGTGTGGTCGTGCGTGAACGCCTGGGCTTCCACCTCGTCGGCCAGCGTATCCAGCTGCGCCAGCATCCAGGCGAGTTGGTCGGCGTGCCCCTGCCGGTTGGGAATCCGGGGCCCGAAGGCCACCTGGCGCTCGATCAGCGCCTGGGCGGCCCCTCCGTCGAAGCGGGGGCGGAGTGTATCCGGGACGGGCGACGTCGGGGGGTCCGGTGTGTCGGAGCAGGCGACGAACCCGATCGTCGCGAGCGTCGCGCACGCGACCGTGACCAAAACGAGGCGAAAGGGCATGGCCGAAACTAGCGATTCCTCGGTAAGTTGTCTCGCTGCTGGGCACTTCGGGCCCACGCACCCCATCCCGCCCAGGAGCCGTCGTCCATGGTCGTGACCCGCCGTCGCTTCATTCAAGCCGCTGCCGTATCGCTCGGGCTCGCCGGGCTGCGATCGGTCTTCGACGCCGACCAGCTCCTCGCCGTCCCCGTCACCGACCGGTTCGGCCCACTGATCGACGACCCCGCCGGCATCCTGGCGCTTCCACGAGGCTTCGAATACACCATCGTGTCGCGGGCCGGAGAACGGATGGACGACGGCTTCTTCGTGCCGATCATGCACGACGGCATGGCCACCTTCGGCGGCCCCGACGGGATGACGCTCCTGGTGCGCAACCATGAGATCAGCTGGGGCGCGTCGCCCGACGACGGGCCGTTCGGCCGCAACCACGAGCTGTTGGCCGACGTCGACCCCGGCCTGCTCTACGACGCCGGGACGGGACGCGAGCCGGCGGTGGGCGGAACCACCACCCTGCTCTACGACACCCGGACACAGCGCCTCGTCGGCCATCGGCTGTCGCTCACCGGCACGATCCGCAACTGCGCCGGAGGCCCCACCCCCTGGGGGAGCTGGGTGAGCTGCGAAGAAACGGTGGAGCGGGCGGGCCGCGGCCGCCGAGAAGATCACGGATACAACTTCGAGGTGCCCGCCGTCTGGGACGCCCCGCTCACCCGGGCGGTGCCGCTCCGGGAGATGGGCAGATTCAACCACGAGGCGATCGCCGTCGATCCGGCCTCGGGCGCGGTCTACGAGACCGAAGACGACGGAGAGGGGCTGCTCTATCGCTTCCTCCCGAACGAGCCGGGCCGTCTCGCGGCGGGCGGACGCCTCCAGGCGCTCGCCGTACGCGAGCAGCCGTCGCTCGACAGCCGCAACTGGTCGCGCCCCACCATCGAGCCCGGGCGCCGGTTCGAGGTGTACTGGATCGACCTCGACGATGTGGAGTCCCCGGACAACGACCTTCGACACCGCGGCTTCGCAGCGGGCGCGACCCGCTTCGCCCGCGGCGAGGGGATCTGGCAGGGAGACGACGGCATCTACGTGGCCTGCACGAACGGGGGTCGCAACAAGAAGGGCCAGATCTGGCGCTACGTGCCCAGCCCCTACGAAGGCACCGCGCGAGAGGCCGAGGCGCCGGGCACCCTCGAACTGTTCGTCGAACCCAACGACTCGACTCTGGTCGAAAACGCCGACAACCTCACGATGGCCCCCTGGGGCGACCTCATCGTCTGCGAAGACGGTACGGGCGACGACTACCTCGTGGGCGTCACGCCGCAGGGAGAGTTGTACCGCTTCGCCCACAACCTGACCGGGGGCGGCGAGTTCGCCGGCGCCTGCTTCTCACCCGACGGCAGCACCTTCTTCGTCAACATGCAGGCGCAGGGGTGGACCTTCGCGATCACCGGCCCCTGGCATACGCAGCGAGGCTAGTGTAGTGTCGCCAAAGTCCTGATGCCGTTCGTGCGCGGGGGCATCCACGGGATGCGTCGTTGGAACTCCTTGCCGTAGCTATCGCTACGCCGC
>JANQNV010000229.1 GCA_028279425.1 Longimicrobiales bacterium
GCGGCGTAGCGATAGCTACGGCAAGGAGTTCCAACGACGCATCCCGTGGATGCCCCCGCGCACGAACGGCATCAGGACTTTGGCGACACTACACTAGCCAGCGAAACGGCGTTCCTCGAGGTAGTCGAATCGCACGGCCACCGTCTCGTCCCAGCTCATGCCGGACACGACGACGTCGAGCGCGTGCATGACTCCGGCATGCGCGACCAACATGTGGCGACCCGCGGGCAGCTGGCCCCACCAGCCGGCGACGCGTCGAGCCAGGGCGCCGAAGCTCTCTCCGCCGGGGGGTGCGACCTCCACGAGCTGCGACTTCCACCGCCTCACCGCTTCTGCGTCCAGCTCGGCCCAGGCGCGCCCCTCCCACTCTCCGTAGCTCAGCTCGCGCAGGCGCGTCTCCACGACGTGGTCGAGGCCGAGTCGCCGCGCCAGCTCGGCCGCCGGCTCGACGCACCGACGCGCGTCGGACGACCAGATTCGGGCCGGGGCGTGCTCGACGACGGCCGACTCGATACGGTCGGCCACCTCCGAAGCTTCGAGCAGCGTTGGAACGTCGGTCTGTCCGTAGCACAGGCCGGAGACGTCGACGGGCGAGTGCCGAATCGCGAGCAGTCGGATCACGTCGGGCGGGGGCGGGTCGGGCGACTGAGGGGAATCACCTGCGGCGCGCCGGCGTCGAAGCCCGGTCCCGGATGGGGGACGACGGCCACGGGCCAGTGATACACCTGCTCGAGCAAATCGCGCCGCAGCACTTCGGACGGCACCCCGTCGGCCTTGACGACCCCCTGGGTGAGCAAGGCGAGTTCGGTCGCGAAGCGCGCCGCCAGATTCAGGTTGTGTGTCGCGACGAGGACGGTGAGACCCCTCTCGAGGGTCAGCGCCTGGAGCAGCTCGAAGGTCTCCATCTGATAGCGTAGATCGAGGGCTGCAGTCGGCTCGTCGAGCACGAGTGTGGACGGCTCCTGGGCAAGGGCTCGAGCGATGCGGGCTCGCTGCCGCTCACCTCCGGACAGGGTCGTCACCGACCGTGAAGCCAGGGCGGCGACCCCCGCCCTCTCCATCGCCGACTCGATCGCCTGTTCGTCGGCCACCCCCGCCCGGCCCAGCACACCCACATGCGGATAGCGGCCCATCTCGACCAGCGACCGGACCGACATCGGGAAGGCCAACGGCTCGGACTGCGGCACGAAGGCGACCTCGCGCGCCAGCTCACGACGCTTCCACGACTCGAGCGACCGCCCCCTGTAGGCGACGGTGCCCGACTCCCGCGTGTGCTCTCCCAGCAGCACCCCCAGCAGCGTCGACTTTCCCGAGCCGTTGGGTCCGAGCAAGGCGAAAAACGCCCCCTCGGCCACCTCGAGTGACACGACATCGACGGCCGGCGACTCCGAGCCCGGATAGCGGAAGGTGACGTCGCGAGCCGCAAACACCGCGCTCATCCCAAATCCTCACTGCGCAGGAGGAGCCAGAGAAACACCGGCACGCCCACGAGGGCCGTGACCACACCCACCGGCAATTCGGCCGGAGCCACGACGGTGCGTGCGAGGGTGTCGGCCCCGATCAGGAAGCCGGCCCCGGTGAGAGCACATGCGGGCAGAAGCCAGCGGTGGTCGCTCCCCCCGATGAGTCGCAACGCGTGCGGCACCACCAACCCGACGAACCCGATCGCCCCGGCGCCGGCCACGCACACACCGACGACGATGGAGGTCACGATGTAGATCAGGAGCTTGAAGCGGCCCACGTCGACCCCCAGGTGGAAGGCGCTCTGCTCGCCGACCGAAAGCAGGTTGAGGGGCCGCGCCAACAGCATGAGCACCACCAGGGCGGGGCCGACGTAGACGAGCACCGCAGTGACGCCTTCGGTCGACGCTCCTGCGAACGAGCCCATGATCCACAGCATGGCGGCCCGGAACGTCTCGACATCGGCGAAGTTGATGATGAGGAGAATGATGGCGTTGAAGAACGCCCCGATCACCACACCCGCGAGCAGGAGGACACGGGTGTCGAGCCCCCGACGCCTTGCACCCGCCATGAGGAGCACGAGCGCCATGGCTACGATGGCTCCGATGAAGGCCGACACCGGCAAGGCCACGAGCGAGGTAGCGGTCATGCCGAAGACGATCGCCGTAACCGCCCCGACCGCGGCACCGCTGGATACACCCAGGATGTAGGGTTCCGCGAGCGGGTTTCGCAGCAGTGCCTGAAAGACCGCCCCACTCATCGCCAGCGCGGCCCCCACGAGACCCGCGAGAACGACCCGGGGCAGTCGCAGCCCCGTGACGATGGTCTGTACCGTGGGGTCGGCCCGGCCCCGCAGGGCACCGATCACCTCCGGAAGAGGGATCGATACCGATCCGACGGCCAACGCGACCGCCGCGATGAGCACGAGGACGCTCCCGAGAAGGCCGAGCCGAGCGGAGAGAGCAGCCGCTCCGCCCGACTCAGAACGCATCGGGGTGCAACTTGCGGGCGAGGTCTCGGGCAGCGGCGACCACTCCGGGCCCCGGCCGGTTGAACAGATCCGAGTCGACGACCACCACGCTCTCGGCCTGCGCCGCCGGCACGTCTCTCCACCCCGGTCGCTCCACCAACTCGGCCAGGTCGGAACTCGCCCCTTCTCCTCGCGGCCATATGATCACCTCGGGAGCCCGATCGACGATCGCCTCGAAGCCCACCGTCGGCCACTGGATGGGCGAGTCGAAGAACACGTTGCGCCCGCCGGACAGACGAATCACCTCGTCGATGAACGTGCCTCCGCCTGTCGTCATGGGCGGATCCGGCCACACCACGTACACCACGTCGACGGGGGGTCGCCCCGCTACGGAGGCCTCGACCTCGGCCAGGCCGTCCCGGATCCACGCTTCGAGCGAATCGGCCTGGGCCACCCGCCCGAGCCTGCGTCCCAGGAGCGCCGTCGCCCGGTAGATGTCGTCGATCGCCTGGGTCGGAATCGTCAGAGTCTCGACATCGAGCGCCGCCAGACGCTCGGCCACCGCCGGCGAATCGCGCCCATCGGGGATCAGCACGAGGTCGATGCCCAGACCGACGATCGACTCGAGGTCCGGATCCAGCCCCCCACCGATCGAAGGAAGGTCCGCCGTGAGCGGGTGCGTCTCGTAATCCGTGCGGGCCACGAGCGCGTCCCGGGCCCCCATGGCGATCACGATTTCGGCCAACGAGGGGACGAGGGAGACGACGCGAGCGGGGGAGGGCGTCACAGCGGCCGGGGCGACGTCATCCGCCGGTTCGCCGGCACCGTCTCCACAGGAACCGAGCAGGACGAGGGCCACGAGCCACCACCTCGGGTTCGATACGATTCGGCACGTGGCCATGGTGTTTCCTCTCGACCGCAGGACGACGTCGATGCGCGCCATACAGGTCTCCTGCCGGCTCCCGAGACGTAGCGCGAATGGAGGGTAGCCGCCCTCCCCCCCCTTCGCCAACGGGCCGGCTGCACACGGGGGTCGGCTCGCTGTATCTTCCGCGCTATGGCCTCCACCCGTGATTTCGTCGACTTCGTCGTCGAACGATTCGATGCCGATCTCGGCGTGTCCTCGCGCATGATGTTCGGCGAGTACGCGCTCTACAGCGGCGGCAAGCTCTTCGCACTCGTCTGCGACGACCAGCTGTACTTCAAGCCGACAGAGGGCGGACGCGCCTTCATCGGCTCGGTCGTCGAGGCTCCGGCGTACCCGGGCGCTCGCCCCAGCTACCTGATCGGCGAGAGGATCGATGACGGCGCGTGGTTGAGCGACCTCGCCCGTATCACCGTCCGGGAGCTTCCCTTGCCGAAGAAGAGACGCTCACGGTGAGCCCGCGATGAGCACCCTCGCCGGCACACCGTTCAGCGTCCTCACCAACCTCGTCCTCTTCGTGGCCCTGACGCTGGGGCTCGGAGCGTCGGCGATGCGTTGGCTCGTGATCCCGGTGGGCCACGACCGGCTCGAGCGCGGTGCTGCCGCGGCCGGACTCGCGAGTGCGGTGTTCCTGCTCGTCGCGATGGCGATGGTGTTCGCCCGGCAGCTCGCCGAATTCCGCGACCCCTTCGTGCCCTGGCAAGACGACGCCAGCCTGCTCTTGAGTACCCGGTGGGGCTCGGCGTGGAGATGGGGTGTGGCCGGCAGCCTCGTGCTCCTGGGCTCCTTCGCCGCCGCCCGTCGAGGGCTGGCGATCGGATGGTCGACAGGCGCCCTCTCCTGTCTGGCGGTCGGAGCGTTCCCCGCCTTCACCGGCCATGCCAGCAGTGGCGAATGGACCCGGCTGACGATCCCCGCCGACATCGTGCACGTTTGGACGGTCGGCGCCTGGATCGGCAGCTTGGCCGTCATCCTGCTCCTGGAGCGGGCGGAACGTCGCCGCTCGGGCGGAGGGAGCGTACTCCCGCTTCTGATCCCGCGCTTCACCCCGTTGGCACTCGTCAGCGTGGCGCTCCTGACGCTGACCGGAGCGCTCGCGTCGTGGGTACATCTCGAGTCGCCCGCGGCCCTGGTCACCACGGCACACGGCCGCCTCCTCCTGACCAAGCTGGTGATCGTCAGCCTCGTGTTCGCCCTCGGCGCCCGCAACTTCCGTCGAATCGCCCCGCGCCTGAGCGAACCCGACGGTCCTCCGGCGTTGCGGCGGTCGGCGACGTGGGAGATCGGCCTCGCACTACTCGCCATCGCAGTCACGGCCGCCCTGGTACGCACCTCGCCCCTGTGACGTGGGGGAGCGCCCCGGCGTCTCATCCGGCCTCTCGGGATCGTTGTCACATCGGCCCGTGGAACCACGCATAGCGAGGTCGAGGCCCGAACCAGGCGATCCAAGGAGGGGAAGATGAGAGGGGTGATGTGGGTGGGTGTCGGCGCCGCGCTGGCGCTCGCCGGCTGCAGCGACGACGCGGTCCAGCCGAGCGAAGGGGTGCTGTTCACCGTCGAGGTGAGCGGAGAGACGTTTCAAACCCGGGTGTTCGACACCGACGTGATCGATGCCATGGATGCCCGGCTGACGGCGGGCACGTCGGGTGTGGTCCTGGGCGGCCTGGCGGCCGGCGACGGTGGCTTCAACGCCCCCTGGGGCTGGCACTGGTCGCCCACCACCGTCGAGGTGGCGGACGCCGCCATCGAGCTGTGCGACGGGCGCCCGAGCATGGTCGAAGCCGACCTCACCTACTGGATCGATACGGTGGGCGCCTTCTGCCCCTGGGGTGCTACGGTGGTGGGTCGGGATCCAGCGATGGCCGGCAGCTAGCCGGGGACCGTCGACGGGGGTGCCACGCCGCGAATCGTCTCGAGCAGGTGTGCCACGGTCACGGGTTTTCGAAGCACTCCCGCGACCGGGGCACCGTCGAGTCGGCGCAGCACCTCTTCTTCGCTGTATCCGCTGATCAGTACGACGGGTATGTCGGGGCGTAGGCGACGGAGTTCGGCAAACACCTCGTGCCCCCCGAGTCGGGGCATGCTGAGGTCGAGCAGCACGAGATCGATCGCTGGCCCTCGCTCCCTGAACACCCGGAGCGCGTCTTCGCCATCGACGGCCTCGCATACCTCGAAGCCGCCGTGCTCCAACGCGAGCCGGAAGACACGACGAGGTTCCTCTTCGTCGTCGACGACCAGTACACGTCGCGCCTCCGGCCCCTCGCGACGAGAGACCGTCGTCACGGCCTCCGGCCGCTCGGGTGCCGGCACCGTGGGAAACAGAAGCTCGAAGGTCGTACCGACGCCGGGCTCACTTTCCACCCGAATCGCGCCGGCGTGCCGCCGAACGATACCGGTCACCGCAGCCAGGCCCAGGCCACGTCCAGTGAACTTGGTGGTGAAGAAGGGATCGAAGATGCGTTCCCTGGTCGCCTCGTCCATACCGTGCCCGTTGTCCCGGACCGTCAGCTGGACGTACTCGCCCGAAGGCAGGTCCTGGTCGGGAGCCAAGCGCTCGAGCGCGGCGGCGTCTCGATCGACGACAGCCGTCGAAACCTCGATTTCGCCCTCGTCGTCGCCGATCGCCTCCGCCCCGTTGGTGATCAGGCTAAGGACCACCTGCAAGAGCTGGTTTTCATCGGCGTCCACGTAGACCGGGCCCTCGTGCAGGGTGTACACGATCGCGGCCTTCTTCGACAGCGCCGCGTGCGCCAGGTCGTGCACCTCGTCGAGCAGGCGACCGACCTCGATGCACTCCGTGCGAATCGTGCCGCGCCCGGCGTAGACCAACATCTGCGTGCAGAACTCACCGGCCCGCTGGCTCGTCGTGACGATGCGGTCGAGCATGCCGCGCGCGGGATGCCCGGACGGCAACTGGAGCAGTGCGAGTTCCGCGTTGCCGCTGATCGTGGTGAGCAGATTGTTGAAGTCGTGCGCCACTCCGCCCGCGAGCACGCCGAGCGCCTCCATCTTGGCTGCCTGCCGGAGCTGCTCCTCGAGCTCGGCCTCGCGTCGACGCTGCTCGCGCAGCGCCTCTTCGACCCGGCCGCGCTCCACCGCCAAGCCCGTCAAGCGGGCCGAGGCCTTGAGTGCCTCGAGCTGATCGGGCGTCGGAGCGCGCGGCTCGGGCGCGTACAGTGCCAACGCCCCCAGTACCTTGCCGCTGGAGTCGGTGAACGGGTGCGACCAGCAGGCCGCGACGCCGGCCTTCTCGGCGAGTTCGGCGAACGGACGCCAGAGCGGATCCGCCTGGATATCCTCCACGATCACCGGGGCGTTCCAGTAGATCGCCGTCCCACATGAGCCCATCGCCGGCCCGATCGCCTCGCCCTCGATAGCCGCGTTGTAGTCTTCCGGGAGGCTCGGTCCGGCCCCTCGCGCGAAGTGGGAATCGCGCTCCAGCAGGATCGAGCACCTGTAGCCCGGGTTCTGGTCCTCGACGATCCGCGCGATGGTCTCGAGCGTTCCGGCGACCGTGCCCCGATCGAAGTCGTCGACGTAGGCACCCAGCACGTCGTCGTCCGACACGTCGCGCCCCAGGACCGCCGTCCCACCCTCGGAGACCCGCACACTCACCTCGATCGGCAGGGGCTCGCCGGTGCGCGTCTCGTGTCGCGTGCGGAGACACCCTTCCGCACCCGCCTCCACGATGGAGCGAGCGTCCTCGCGGTCTTGGGGGTCGACCCAGTCGATGAACGGACGTTCGGAGATGTCGGCCGCCGTCAGCCCGGTACGCCGGCGAAACGCGGGGTTCACCCACGCGAACCCCGCCGCGTGCACGTCGCGAATGAACATGGGCCGGTCGACTTTCGATGCCATCCGACGATCTCCTTCGAGCGGGGTATCCCCTATACGGTCACGGCGTTTCCGCGGAAGATGCGCGAGAGATAGCGACTCTCCTTGGGGCCGGGCGCCGGCACGGAACAGAGCAGCACGGCAGCGACCATCCGTTCGGTCTCTTCCTGCAACTCGCGCGGCGTCGCAGGCTCTTCGGCCCGGGCGCGGCGGGTCAGCTGAACCTGATTGACCGCGGGCATGGTCGGTAGCCGTTCGGCTTCGACGCCGAGCGTGACCGTGAACGCATGCAGGGCGCTCTTCACGAACAGGGCGAGCGCGAACTCCTCGCGGGTCGACGCTCGCGAGGTATCCGGCGTGACCAGCACGATCTGACAGCGGGGAAGCAGCGCTGCCCGGCTCGCGATACGGAAGTGGTGCGTCAGCTGATCCCGCACCAGGTCGGCGAAGTCGTCGCGCGTCAACACCTCGCCCCACGCCTCGTCGGAGTCGGCGGAGAGCGGTTTCAGTGGAAGCAGCGCCCGAGGCGTACTCACGATGACGTCGATGCCCCCGCGACTCGTCATCAGTTCGTCGAGCGCCCCGTCGATGGCGTCACCGATCGCGCGCACCGTGACCTCGACGCCCTTGAGGCCGTCGAGATGACGTGCCATCTCGCCTGCCGATGTCTCACTGTGGAGCAGCAGGTCGATCGACGCGACGCCGTGGCGTGCGTATCCGCGGACGATCGCGGCCATCTCTCGCCGAAGGGGTTCGCCGAAAATGGCGATCCTCTTTCCAGCAAGCCCTTCGAGATCGTCGTCGCCGGGCGGCAACAGCAGCTCACCTTCCGTGACCGAGCGATCGAACTTCAGCCCTCCCGACGGATGGAAGGTCTCCCCACTCACGATCTCGTCGGCGAGGCTGAACACCGTCGACAACGCCACCTGCGCATCGGTCGGCATGCGATGAAGATGCATGAGATTCAAGATGCTCGTCTCGATCTTGTCGGCCGTGGCATCGATCTCGTCGTTGCTGAAGAAGGGCTCGGGTGGGTCGCGGAATCGTTCGAGGAATCCGGCCACCTGCGCATCGTCGAGAAGACCGGCCCGGCGTAGACGACGGAGCAGTTTGACGGCGAGCGGCCGATCCATGACATGATGTCGGGCGCTCGCCTCGGCGGTGCCCTCGATCAGCTTGCGCACCAGCCGGCTCAGAGCATCCGGTGCCCCCTCCCAATCGGCCAGCGCGTCGAGGTCGTTGTCGGCCAGACGATCGAAGGCATCGCGCCCATCGGGGTGATCGAGCAGGTCGAGGACGGTGGCATGCACGTGGGCCAGCCGCTTGTTCTCGAGAATCAGGAGGCCGCGACGAGCGAAGAGACCCGGCGCACCTCCCAACCCCCGCAAACGTGCGCCGTCGACCGGCCCAGGAGCCAGCGCGTTGATGCGGATTTCCGGACCCAGGTGACGCGACAGGATCTCGGCCAATCCACGCTGGCCCGCCTTCGAAACGGCGTAGTCGGCCCGATTGGGGTAGGCGACGGCCAGGTACTTCTCGCCTCCGAAATAGCTCGAGACGTTGAGGATGCGACCCTCTCCGGCACGCCTCATCCCCGGACTGAACTTGCGGATGAGCGAGTAGTTCGAGATGAGGTTGGCCTGGATCGTCCGATCCCACATTTCGAGCGACATGTCGACCACCATCTCTTCGGCGCCCGAGATGCCCGCGTTGTTGATGAGGTAGTCCACGCGCCCGAAGAGCTCGATCGAGTGGTCGTGCAAACGCTGGAGCGCCGCCTCGTCGGCCACGTCGACCCCGTCGAGAATGTGAACGCGGTCGCCCGGGTCGTCGTACCCCATCGCCTCGAGTTCCTCGACGATGGTCTCGCGGGCTCGCTCCAACTTGGGTCGGCCACGGGCACTCAGGAGGACCCGGGCCCCGGCCATGGCGAGAAACCGGCCGATCTCCATGCCGATCCCCAGACTGCCGCCGGTGATGACGGCGGTGCGGCCCTTGTGTAGCCCGGGCAGCACCCGCTGAATGGGCCCCGGCTTGGCCCCCCGTCCGGTCGAGCGGCGAATCTGCTTGGGAACCCACAGGTTGATCATGTCCATCTTTCGGACGCGGTTGTTCAGCGTCGCCGTCCAATCGGCCGAGAAGGCGAGGTTGTCGGGCACGTCGTTCGAGAACCGCACGATCTGGTTCGGAAGGCACGACCAGCTGCGAAGCCCCTTCTCGACCGCGGTGCGGTCTTCGAAGCGCCAGCCCCGGATCAGCTCCTCCACGGCAGCGCGCTTGATCTCGTTGAGTCGATTTCCATGGCCGTCGTCCGGGTTGGTGACGAAGGTGATGGCAGGGGCACGCTGCATCACCTTCCAACCCGTCATGTGCCGAGCCAGCGCCGAGGCGAACTGAACGGGCGCGACGATCTCCTGCTCCACGAACCCGCGTACATCGTCGTCTCTCGCGGTCGCCAACGTGTAGCCGTGCGCACCGTTGGGCGTGTTCGGGAGCACGATGACACCGTCCAGACGGCCATAGCGACTACCGATGAGATCGAACAGCCGGTTCAGCGACTCCCCCACCAGAGGGTCGACGTGCTCCAGCCTGAGTGCGTCGTCGCCCTCTTCCTGGGTCAGGGCGCGCGCGTGTCCAACCGCCTTCAGCGAACGGAAGGCGATGACGATCCGGGCCCCGCGACTCGCGTTGCGACGCGCGAACTCCAGCGCCTCGTCGACGTCGTCTCCGCCCAGGACGAGCACGACACGGTTGTGCAGGTCCACCAGTCGATCGTCGGGCCAGGAAACCAGCTTGGACCGACTCTGTGCCGGAACCTGCATACCGTTGGTCACCTCGAACGCATGCCCCGAAAAGGCCGCCGCATCGGGCGAAACGAGGAAGGCGGCCGTCGAGGCCACATCCTCGGGCTTCGGGTACACGAACCCGAGTTCACCCTCGGCGTCGGGACGCCGGTGGGTCATGAGCCCTCGGAACGTCTCCGATGTCGTTCCGGGCTCCTGCTCTTGCAGGGCGTCCATCGCGGCGAAGACCGTGTCGATACGCTCCGATTCGATCGGCCCCGGAAACAGGGTGTTCACGCGGATTCCCCGCTCCGGACCCAGCTCTCGCGCCAGCCCCAGCGACAAGGCGTTGAGCCCGGACTTGGGCACGACGTACGGGATCCGACCGAAGTAGGGGGTGCGAGAGAAGATCGTCGAGACGTTGACGATACTCCCCCCCACCTCCATGTGGGGCACCGCCGCCCGGGCCATGTTCCAGGGGCCGCCCAGGAGGTTCATCGCGGCCTCGAACATGGTGCTGCTCTCACCCAGTTCGTCCCGCGCGGTCGAGGTGAAGGGGATCTCCCGCAGCATCCGCTTCGGACCCGCGCCGCCGGCATTGTTGAGGAGCGCATCCAATCGCCCGAAGCGATCGAGGGTCGCCGCCACGACATCTCGGCAGGCCTGTGGGTCGGCGGCGTCACCCACGACGGCGAGCATCGCCTCCCGATGATACCCCTCCGCGACGAGTGTCTCGACGAAGGCGTCCAGCTTGTCGCCATTGCGGCCGGTCATGACCACCCGCGCACCCTCTCCGAGAAGCCGTCGCGAAATGATCGAGCCGATGTTGCCGGCGGCACCGGTGAGGATCACCACCTTGCCGTCGAGTCGCCCTGCGCCTGTGGCCATCTGTCCGTCCGTCATCGAAGTGTCCTCGCCGATCCGGTGTCGACGCGGCGAATCTCCTCGCCGCGTGCGCGAGCCTCGCGGAGCGCCCAGGCCCGGTAGAGCTCGTCTTTGGTCGTCAGCCCTGGTCGTGGAAGCCCGTGGACGGCCACGTACGTCGCCCCAGCGTGCCGGTTCTCCCACATGGCCTGGTGCGCCTGATCCAGCTCCTCCAGAGGAACCGGTGTCGGTGCCACGACGTCGATCCGGCCGCCCGCGATCCGCTCCTGCATCTCGGCGAACTCTCGCGCCGTATTCAGGTGGGTGCCGCGGATCTCGGCCGTTGGCATCAGGATCCGGCGCTGGCGCATCCAGACCTGTGGTGCGTAGAAGCTCAGTCGGCGGCCCTCCAGGTTTTCGGCATAGGCGACCACGCCCTGGTGCGGCTTCACGAGGGAGGTCGAGAGCGACAGGGTGTCGCGACCTCGCCGCTCGAAGATCACGTCGGGCAGGCCCCGGCGGTCGAGCGAGCTCCGCAACAGGGGCGCCAGGGCCGATCCAATCGGCTTGAGCGTGCGATCGCTGAAGCGTCGAACGGCATCTTTGAAGGCGCGGGTGTCGCGGAAGGGATCGGGCAGCGGGGCGAGAGGGCCGGGCGGGTCGAAGTCGTCTCCATACCGCCGCGCGAGCTCGGTCAGACTCACCACACCCCGCAGGTGTGTCCCGAATCCGAGCGACGTGACGAACTCCCTCTGCGGAACCGTGTCGACGAGCACGGCGACACGCGCGCCGCGAGAGCATCCCGCCTCGATCGCCTGGATCGCCACCTCGTCGAGGATACCGTCCTCCGCACCCGGTCCGTACAGCACGAGCAACGCCGCGCCCGCCCGCAAACCGGCCCGCGAAAGCGTCACGTCGGGCGCCTCTTCTCCCCCCTTGCCCATGAAGGTGAACCGGTAGCCCGACGTGGCGCCGAAGAAGGTCAGCACCCCACCGCCACCCATCAACTGGAAGGAGCGCGGGAACGCGCGCTCCCCCGCGTGCGACACGACGTAGTCGACCGGGCCACCGGCCTGGGCCTCGACCTCGGCAACGAAGTCGTGGCCGGCAGACTCCCAGGCGGCCCACTCCGATTCGTCGTCGGGTACGGCCGTGAAGATGTCGCTCCAGCGATCGTCCTTTCGATTCACCGGCCCGCCGCCATGGCTGCGTACACGCTCGGCCCGCTCGTCCGACGACACGAGGCCCGCGACGTCGAGGCCCGTCTGACGCGCGGTGCGGAGGCATTCGAGGCCCGTGCCGGTCGACGCGCCTTCGACGAACAGACGACGTCCAGGTTCGATGCCGAGCGTGGTGAACAACGCTCGGTGGATGGTGCCCTGCGTCAACCCGTACGACCCAGCCTCCTCGAGTGTCAGTCCAGGGAGCTTCGGGTGGAGTTGAGGCCCCTGGGTGACGAGGAACTGCGCGTGGCTCCCGTCGTTGCGCTCGTACCCCTGGATGCGGAAGTCGGCCGCCATCGGGTCGAGCCCCTGGTCGGGGCTCAGCAACTCGCTCTGCCCGGAGTAGATCGTGACGAGTTGACCGACCGACAGCCGCCCCTCCCGCACCAACTCTTCGCCGAGACGCGCGATCAGTCCCACGCCGCCCGAACCGGTCACCTGGACATCGGCATCGCGCGCATCGAAGGGAGACACGGGGATGCCCGTGACCGCCCAGATGTCGTTGAAATTCACCTCGGAGGCGAGCATGAAGACCAGCGCCTCGTTGGGACCCGGTCGGGGAGTCGGAAGCACGAGGAGTCGCTCGACATCGGCGGGGTCGCCGTGGTTCGGGGCGCCCGTTTCACGAGATTTCCCCACGCCCATTCCGTATTGGTACTCGGGCACGGCGGTGATCCCCGGATAAAACGGCGCCGTGAGCGGGAGCAGGCGCCCCTCTGCCTCGAGGCGGGCACGCACCTCGTCGTCGGCGTCCGGGTCCACCTCGGCGTGGTGAATCGGAAGGGGGGCGCTGCGACGCTCGAGGAAGGCCCGGATGCCGGGAGGCCCCGACTCCGGATCGCACACGGCTTCCGCAAACAGCTCCGCCTCGTGCAACAGCCCCTTGGACTGGCCCTCGCGCGCGCCCGTCGAGATGGCGTCGAGGATCCGCTCGACCGCCCGGGCCCGACCACCGGCTCGGGCCTGCTCCAGCGTCGGGGCCACATCGTCGCGTTCCAGAAGGGTCCCGGTGTACGGCAGCGTCGCCTCGCGGCCGTCGCGTCGCTCCCGGTGTGCGGCCATGCCATCGACGAGCGGCCCCTCTCCCCGCAGGTAGTCACGGCACAGGGCCATCGCCGTAGCGAGGGGCCCGATCCCGTCGGAACCGACCACCTGGTCGATCCATCCGGCGGCCAGCGCCTGCTCCGCGTCGAGTGCACGCCCGCCCAGGATCAGGCGGACGGCCTCGGCGAGGCCGTCCTCGCCGCGCCGGTGGTAGAGCCGCCTCGGGAGTCGCTGGGTGCCCCCGTACCCCGGAAGGAGATGAAGATTGACCTCGGGCTGTCCGAAGCGGGCGTGCTGGTCGGCCACGATCCACGCGCACGAGAGGGCGAGCTCACTACCACCTCCCAACGCGGGGCCGTTCACCGCGGCCACGACCGGGACGTCGAGTTCCTCGAGGGTCGAAAACGCCGCGTGCGCCGCATTCGGGGGTGTCCGCGCACTGTCCATATCGCGGGCTTCGCCGATCTCGAGCAGTTCCTTGACGTCGGCGCCCGCCACGAACGACGTACGCGCACCCGTCACGATGACCGCTGCAGTCTCCGGGCGCTGAACGACGTGCTGCAGGACCGTGTTCAGCTCGTCCAGGGTGCGCTCGTTGAGCGAGTTCACCGGGGGATGGTCGACGATGACGACCGCCACCCGTTGCCCGGGCCCGACGCGGTGGTTCTCGACCCGCAGGTAGCGGTACCGCTCGATGATCTCGCGAGCCTCACCCAGCTCCAGCCGCTCCTTCCACTCGGCTACGGTCTCCTGGATCTCCGGCACGACCTCGGGATTGCGAAGCGTCGACAGGTCACCGAGCGGCTGCTCCAGCAGAATCGCACGGAGGGTGCGCCGCATGTACTTCCCGGAACGCGTCTCCGGAAACGCCGATACCACGAGGAAGTCCGAGGGCACCGCCGTCGCCCCCTTCTCGCTGCGCACGAGGCCCTTCAGGCGATCGATGTCGTCGTGCTGGATACGACGTCCGGGCGCAGGGATGAGAAACGCGACCGGGGTCTCCCCCTTTTCGTCGTGGGGGGCACCGACCACGACGGCGTTGCCGACGGGGGAGTCCTTGCGGAGCAGCTTGTCGCGCAGGAGCGCGCCCTCGATCTCCTCGGTACCGATGCGGTGTCCCGACACGTTGATCACATCGTCGGACCGCCCGTGGAGGGTGACGCTCCCGTCGGCGTGGCGACGCGCGTAGTCGCCCTGCGTGTAGGTCACCCCCCCGCTCCAGCGATCGAAATAGGTCGACCGGAATCGCGCCAGATCGCCCCGCCACTCCGATGTGCCGAGCCGATCGGCGTCACCCCAGATGGTGCGAGCCAGATACGGGTAGGGCCGAGTGACCACGAGTTCGCCCTTCTCACCCTCTTCGGCGAGACGCCACTCGACGGCGTGACCGGTTTCATCGGTCCGGGTCGCGACGCGCACCTCGGCGTCGATCCAGGGCAGAGGCCATGTCCTGGCGTCGGCGGCGAGTGCCTTGAAGTCGCCCCAGGGAGCCGAAAAAACGATCCCCCCGTGTTCCGTGGCCCAATACGAATTGATGTAGCGGTCGCACACCCGGTCCATCCCGAACTGCTGTACCGCGGGCGACACGGGCTCTGCGCAGAAGGTGGCTACGCGCAGGCCCGACATGTCGAACGCCGTCATGTCGTCGACGCTCGCGGGATCGGTCATGACCGCCTTCAAGAACGTCGAGCCGGCCTTGAAGATCGTTGCCCCGTGCCGCTCGATGATCGACGAAAAACGGCCCGCGTGAGGAAACAGCGGCGAGCCCTCGACCATGATCGAGGGGATCCCGATGGCCAGCGGCGCCCCGATCAGATACGACTGGCCGGTGATCCATCCGGGGTCGGCGATCGTGTAGATACGGTCGTCGTCACCGGCATCGAAGACCATGCGCATCGTGTGCGAGACGCCGGCGAGCCAGCCTCCGTGCGGATGTACCACCCCCTTCGGCTTCCCCGTCGACCCCGAGGTGTAGATGATGAAGCAGGGTGTGTCGGCTTCGACCGGCAGGGCCGGATGTACGGCGGCGCAGCAGCTCCACAGCGTCCGATCGTCGAGCGCCGCGAGGTCGTCGAGGGTGCGCAATTCCCGCCCCGTGCGTTCATTCACCGCGGCGAGGAGCTTCGTCGTCGCCTCGGCGAGGAGGTCGCTTTCCCACTGATCGCGAGGCTGTTCGACGATGTCCTGTCCGGTGTGACGGACGACGACCACTCGGCCCACGATGTGGCCGGTATCGGCGAGTTCACGCGCCACCCGCGTGCGGACGGCAGCCGTACGACTCGAGTCGAGGCCACGCCCATCGGCAAGCGCCTCGCCCAGTTCGCGCATCACATCGCTTCGCTCGACGGTGATCTCGCCGGCGAGACCGGTCTGCACACGCTCCCCGATCGCTGCGGCCACCTCGGGATCCAGCATCTGACCGAGCACCGTCGAGAGCGTCTCCAGCGCGCGCTCCAGCGGCACGAACTGATCGAGGGCTCGATCGGTGAACTGCTCTTTGTAGGGTACGACCTCGGCGTTGCGGTACCCCCCGTCGGCGGTGATGACGACCCTCGCGCCTGCGTCGTGGATTCGGTCTGACAGCGTCTTGGCCGAGAATCCGCCGAACACCGGGGTGTAGATCAGGCCGAGGCGCTTGGCGGCCTCGGTGAAATAGATCTGGGGGAGAATGTTGGGCAGATTGAACGCGAGGCGATCACCCGTCTCGAGCCCGAGGTCGGCGAGGACCTGCGTGCGCAGGATCGTCTCGATGAAGAGCTGCCGATACGTCACCTCGTATTGGGTGACCGGCCCACCCCGCCCGTCGTTCTTCGAAGGATCCCAGCGGTCGCCCTCGAACACGAAGGCGGGCCGATCTCCGCGCCCGGCGAGCAGGTGGCGGTCCACCTCGTTGAAGCACGCATTCGTGCGCCCGCCTACGAACCACCGATAAAACGGCGCGTCGCTGTCGTCGAAGGCCCGCGTCCAGGGCGTCCACTCCGCGGGCCGCGCCAGATCGGCGGGCTGCCCGGTCGTCGCGACCCACCCGCCCCAGTCCCCGGTCTCGGCGTCGCGGCGCAACCACGCTCCGGTCTCTACGTCGAACCAGTGGAGCTCGGAGGCCGCGATGGCGCCGTGATAGGCACCGGGATCGCTCTGTGCGAGAGAACGAGCTTCTTCTTCGTGGGCGGCGTCGCGAAGACGCCCCCACACCGGAGGGGCGGGGGTAGACGACATGGGGCGATCCGGTCGAGATCGGTACTTGAATGGGAAAAGCCGTCCGTGGCGGAGGGGCGAGGGCGGGGGAAGCCTTCGCAGCACGGAGCGGCCTGTACTTCAGACTACGGCGCGGCGAGGCCCCGTGCAACTCGGCGCAGAGTCACGACCCCGTAACGCCCGGGGGGCGGCTGCCCCGGGGCGAGCCGTCGCCGCCCTACCGACGTCTGGGCCAGATGTACTCGAATCGAGCCATCGCCTCCCCCGACGGTGAGCGACCTCCAGCCAGGAGAATCCGGCCCCCGTCGAGAACGGGCGCCGCCCCGGCTCGGCCGACGGTGAGCTCCGGCCCTGCCCGCCAGCTTCCCGCGACGGGGTCGAAGACGTCTACCCGCCGACTCACACCCGACGGGCCTTCCCCTCCGATCAACCAGAACTCACCGTCGACGAACACGGCTCGACCCTGGGAGGCGCGCGCCTCGGGCATCGAAGCCCGGGCAGGTTCGACCTCCCAGGCACCGATCGCGGGATCGTACACCTGGAGATCGTTGCTCGGTGCCCCGGAGTCGTCTCGCCCTCCGAAAACGAAGACCCGGCTTCCGTCGGAGCCGGCGGCCGCGTGACTGCGCGGCCGTGGCAGAGGCGGGTGCGCAGTCCACGACGACTCGCCCGGGCCGATCGAGTAGACACCGGCCACGGTACCATCTTCGACCATGCCCCCCATGGCATACAGTCGCCCCTCCAGGACCGCGGTGGCGACGTCGGACACCGGCTCCGGGAGCAGTGCGTCCAGGCGCCATTCGTCGATCCCGGGATCGAACGCCTGAGCCTGCCCCGCCCCGCGAAACCGCGCGCCCACCACGAGGATTCGTCCATCGAAGACCTCCACACGGGCGCCGCCCCCGCCCCACGGCCGCGTATCCACCACGTCGTCGGCGAGCCATTGCCCCGCCGCGACATCGTAGGCCATCGTGTGGCGCGTTCCCTGTCCTACCGCGTAGACGATGCCGTCGACCACCGCCGCCCCCGCGCTCGAGACGGCATGGGGCAGGGAATCGAGCGGCAGCCATCGATTGCGCAGCGGCCGCTTCCACAGCTGGGCGTTGCGCGGATCGTTGCCGACTTCGGCACCCATCCCCGTCACCAGTGTATCGCCCACGATGCCGGCGGTACCGCCGAGAAAGGGCACCGAGAGGCGCCCGAGATGCACCCATCTCTGGGACTCGACATCGAAGTAGAGCACATCGTCGAGGTTCTCTCGCCCCGATGTGCGGGAGCGCCCGCCGACCATCACGGCGCCCCCCTCGTACGGCACGGTGGCCGGCTCGGTGTGGGACACCGCAAACGGAAGGTCGGGCCCTCGCACCCACTGTCCCGCGTCGGGGTGGAACCAGTGCACGGCCGGAACGTCGACCGGAAGGGGGTCGTGCCCGATGTTGCCCCCGATGGCGTAGAACCCGCCGTCGACGCGGAGATGTGTGAAATGCCCTCTGGGGATGGGGAACTCGGCCACAGGCGTCCAGGCGGAATCGCCGATGACGAGCTGCCAATGGTCGGTCGACCCGGTGTTGCGGTCCGGTAGCCACCCCCCGAAGTAGTGGAGGGTGTCTCCGAGCAGGACCAACTGTCCCCCGCCTCGCCCAAGGGGAAGCGACGGTCCCGGCGACCACGCGTCGTCGGGGATCGAGTAGACCCACACCTCGTCGGTGACCGGCCCCGGATGGTCGCCCACGAATCCTCCGACGACCCAGATGGAATCACCGACGAGGGCTCCGCCGGCGTGGGTCAGCCCCATGGGCAGCGGGGCTTTATCCTCGAACTCGCCCGTCCGCAAGTCGAGGATCTCGACGTGGTCGGTGGCCAGGGCATTGCCCTGAGGATCCAGTGCGATGAAACCGCCGAGGAGAAACAGCGAGTCGCCACGCGCGATGGACAGGTTCTCGTAGCGGGGCAAATCGGTCCGTACGTAGGGCGACCACGACGACCCCTCGTCGCGATCCGACCCGAAGGCGCCGGTCACGGTCTCGAAGGGCCAGCGCGCGCCGAGCACGAAACCCACCACCGCCGTCGCCGCCGCCACGCCGAGCACGATCCACCACCGGGCGCCTGTACGAGCACTCATGATGTGCCTCCTGAGGGGAGCCGAAACGCCTGTAGCCGAGCCCCTTCGCCCAAGCCCGTCGCCACGACCACCACCTGCCGACCGTCCGAGGCCACGAAGGTCATCGGATTGCTGTACCCGATGGCGCCGAGGTCGTGCGCCCATAGCGTCCGGCCCGTGCTCGCCTCGATCGCGTAGAGTGTGGTGCCGCCGCCGGTGAGAAACAGTACCCCGCCCGCGGTGGCGACCGCGCCCGTCGGACCGGCGACACCCAACGGGGGCAGGTCGAGATCTCTCAATGCGGAGTGCCGACGCAGCTCCGGCATGTCACCCAGAGTCACGCTCCACACACGATCTCCGGTAGCGACCGCGTATGCCGAGAGGGTTCCGTAGGGGGGCTGGATGATCGGAAGCCGCACCGAGGCCTCGTCGTCACCGAAGGGGAGGCGAGACCGCCGACCCTCGAGCTCGAGGTGAAGTGGGTCGGTCGGGTCGCCCAGGGCGGGATCCAGGCGGAATCCGATGGGCTCTTCTTCGATCAGCCGAGCGAGCGCGGGCCTGTTGGACGCTTTCACGAACAGAAGCCCGCGCTCAGGGTCCACCGCGGTACTGCCCCAACCCGCGCCACCCACCCATCCGGGGTTGACGATCGTCCCTTCGAGACTCGGAGGAGTGAAGATCTCGCCGAGCACCAGGCTGTCGACGAAGGCCTCGGCGCGCGCTCGGATCCCCGGCGTGAAGTCGACGAGGTCGTCTCTCGAGAAGCCCTGGCGAGAAAACGGCTCCGGCCAGGTGGGGTGCGGTTGCGAGGGGGCGGTCCGCTCCCCGGGCACGCCGCTGGAGGGGGCGGGCCGATCCTCGAAGGGCCAGATGGGCTCGCCCGTCACGCGGTCGAAGGCGTAGAGGTAGCCCGTCTTGCCCGCGAGGAACACCGCATCGCGGGGTCCCTCGTCGCCATCGACCGTCACCAGGACCGGGGGCGAGGCGGGATCGTAGTCCCAGAGATCGTGGCGAACGAGTTGTCGATACCACACGAGCCGCCCGCTCTCGAGATCCAGACACACGATCGACTGCGTGAAGAGATTGTCTCCCAGCCGTCGACCCCCATACCAGTCGTTGCTGGCCGCGCTCACGGGCACGAAGAGCAGACTCCTCGCGGAGTCGACCGTCATCTGCGACCAGACATTGGTGTGTCCGGTCCGTTCGATCGAGTCGCCCTCCCAGGAGCCGCGCTCTGGAGTGCCCGGCGCCGGCACGGGATCCCAGCGCCAACGGCGTTGACCGGTGCGAGCATCGAACGCCTGGACGGCGCCCGGAGGATCGCGGTCGGCGATGATGTTGTCTCCCACGGCGCTACCGACGATCACCAGGTCGCCCGACACTGTGGGAGGCGAGGTATTGCCGAGCAGCCGCCGGTCGGTCGGCCAGCGCAGGTCGGCGGCGAGATCGACGGCGCCCCCCTCGCCGAAGCCCTCGATGAGTTCGCCGGAGGCGGCATCGAGGGCGAAGAGCCGCCAACGACTGGCGATGAAGATGCGACGGCCCCGGTCACCGACCCAGGTGGCGACGCCACGGTGTACGAAGCCGGCGTGGTTGTTGGCGATCAACCCGTCATCGGTGGCACCGGGATCGAAGCTCCACAGCTCCGAGCCGTCGGATCCGTCGAGGGCGACCACACGGTTGAAGGGAGTCGAGAGGAACAACGTGTCACCGATCGCGAGAGGAGTCGCCTGGAACTTGTCGGGAAACAGCGTGGCCCCCGTGGCGTCGTGTGGCGTCAGGACCTCGCCCGTTTCCCAGGTCCAGGCGCGCTCGAGTGTTCCGACGTTGTCGGAGGTGATCTGTGCGGCGGGCGACCACCTCCGGGCCTCCGGATCTCCCGCTGCGTGCGGCCATCCGACCGGCTCGGCCGGGACGACGGCACGCGTGGAAGCGACCGTCGCAGAATCGTCGTCGACGGGAGGGGCCGGCGGGCCGCATGCACACAGGAGCACGAAGACCAACCCAGCTGCTTTCGATGGCGTGGAATGCAATGGCCGCTCGGCGGGGGGCGCCCGGTCAGGGGATGCGCGGGCTCCGTTCGGGGTGAGGTGGGAGGATAGATCCGCGCAAACGCGCCTGGCAACGACCCCGCGAACCCCGACCACCGCCGAAGGGCTTCG
>JANQNV010000230.1 GCA_028279425.1 Longimicrobiales bacterium
GCGGCGTAGCGATAGCTACGGCAAGGAGTTCCAACGACGCATCCCGTGGATGCCCCCGCGCACGAACGGCATCAGGACTTTGGCGACACTACACTAGACTGACGCTCGCGCCCGCACCCGTGGTAGCGGGCCCAGGACCACCGCCGGGCGTACGTCGCCTGGGCCCCGCGAAGCGACCGCCCCATGCCCCGTGTCCCGATCCTCGCCGGCGTTCTGCTGTCGGCCGCGCTGATCTCGTGCGGCCAGGATGACGGCGCTCCGGCGTCTGCTTCGATCACGACACGCGACAGCGCCGGAGTCACGATCGTCGAACACGGCGAGACCTTCGAAGTCGCGGATCTCTTGGCGAACCAACACCCCGTACTGCAGATCGGAATGGTCGACGGTCCCGAGGCGCTCCAGCTCTTTCGTGTGTACGACGCCAAGCGGATGATGGACGGGGCGTTTGCCGTGGCGAACGGCGGCACGCGCGAAGTTCGGATCTACGAGGCCGACGGCAGGCACCGGGTCACCGTCGGGGGTAGAGGCGACGGTCCGCGTGAGTTTCGGCTTCCCCGGGCTCTTCTCGTCCGAGGCGACACCCTCGTCGTGCAAGATACCTTCGACCGGGTGTCGTTCCTCGCCGACGGCACCTTCGTCGGGCGGACCACGACGAGCCGACAAGACCTCGCCGCCGTCGCGGTCCCACACGGTACGCGCCTTTCCGGCGGCACCTGGCTCGCCGACGGGACGTTCCTGGCGACGCTCTCGGAGGTGGACCCGAACCCCGGCTCAGCGCTCCCCGGCGACCCGTTTCGCCCTCCGATGACGTTTGCCCGCGTCCCGGGCGACCTCGTCGGCCTCGACACACTGGGTACGTTCGGTGGGCTCCTGCAGCAGTGGGTCGACATCGGTCGCGAGTCGGCATGGATCGTCGTACCTCCCTTCGCCGCCAACACCACTCGCGCCGTGGGGGCTCACGATGCGAGGCTCGTGGCCGCCGACAATGCGGTTCCCCAGATCGAGATCTTCCACGGCGACGGCCGCCTCGTGATCTCGCGTTGGTCGGCGCCGGCCGAGCCCGTTGGATCCAACGAGATCGAACCGTGGAAGGAGCGGCAGCGCAAGGCCTCGTGGACCGAGGGGCAGCGGCCCGTGCTCGAGCTGGCGTGGGCGGTGATGGAGATCCCGGACGAGAAGCCGTTCTACGGGGAGGCCAAGGTCGGTTCGGACGGGCGCACCTGGTTGGGGCCCGTCGAGCCCGAGGGACGAGGGTGGATGGTCGTAGGCGCCGACGGCCAGATCGAGGGCAGGGTCGACCTACCCGGAGCGTTCGTGCCCATGGACTCGGGTCCGGGGTGGGTACTCGGGCTGTTCCGCGACGTGCAGGAGGTGGAGTTCCTGCGCCTCTACGAACTCTTCACGGGCTGAGTCGGATCCCATGATGCGGCGCTCCCGGGCCCTCGGCGTGGTCGCCCTGCTCGTCGTTGTCGCGGCGCCGGTGCGGGCCCAGGAGCTGTGGCCCGTTTCGCTCGAGATCTCCGGCGGGCTGTCGTGGGTGCTCGTCTCCGACCGTTTTCGCGGAGACAACGGCGGGTTCTCGGGGAGCGTCGTTGCGGGCGTGCACGGCGCCGAAGGGCGGAGGGGCCTCACGGGCGCCCTGGAGCTCGCCGCCCAGGTGCCCGGCCCCTTCACCGACGACTGCGTCGTACGTCCGGAGGGCGGATGCGTGCCGGGGCCGCCCGACGTGTCCACCCTGACCGCGCTCCTCGGCTGGGAGCCGGGCCAGGGTCGGTATCGCCTCGCGGGAGGCGTCGGGGCCGCAGGAGGGACGTACCTGGCCCTCGTGAGTCGCGCCGACCTGTACTCCGGTGCCCGACATCGGTCGTCGGTGTTCGGCTCGGCGCGCGCCATGGTGCTTCCGTCGTATCGCGGCGAGACGCTGGTGTATCTTTCGCTCGGGGTGGGGCTCCGGGTCAGGTAGGGTCGGTCCACCGTGGGGCTGGCGCAGATCCTGCGATCTGGGCCATCCTTGGCTCTGGCGGGTCGCACCATCGCCCGCGCGCCCCCGCCCCGAACCCGGAGACGTCATGCACCGCGCACTCGTGCTGTATTCGTTGCTCGCCCTGGCCGCCTGTGGCCCCTCGAACGACGCGGCGAGCGGCGTGCTCTCGACGGATTCGGCGGGCGTTCGCATCGTGGTCTCCAGCTCGCCCCTCGATTCCGGATTCGGTTGGTACATCGGCGAGACGCCGCGGACCACGATCGGCGCGGCCGAGGGAGATGAGACCGAGCTGCTCTTCCGGGTCTTTTCGGCTCGCATGATGTCGGATTCGGCCATCCTCGTCAGCAACTCGGGCACCCACGAACTCCGGGTCTACGGGGCGGACGGGCGTCTGCTTCAGGCGTACGGTGGGTCGGGAGAGGGCCCGGGCGAATTCGGCGATCTGTCGTCGATGCGGATCGTATGGATGAGCGAAGACTCCGTCGCCGTGGCCGACCGGGGGAACGGCCGCCTGCACGTCTTCGGATCGGATCTCGGATGGGGGGGAGAGGTGCGCCCTGCGCCGGTGTCGGGATACGGGAGGCCCTCCCTGTCGGCGCGATTCCGTACCGGCGAGTGGTTGAGCTACACGCCCGTCGGTTCGGGGGCCCTGACCGGGGAGCCCGGCGACCTGATCGAGATGAAGATGGCCTTCCTCGTGTACGACCCCTCTGCCGCTGCGGGGGCGCCGATCGCGGAGGTCGACGCGCGCCCCCGGGTGGTCAACCGGCTGGGCCCCTCGGCCATCCACTTTCCGTTCGTGCCTCTCTCGCCGGAGCCGCTCTACGCGACCGATCCCGAGGGTATCTGGCTGAACACCGATGGCTCCCCCGAGGTCAGACGAATCGATCGCTCCGGGACGCTGACGCACATCTTCCGGTGGAGCCCGCCGAGGTCGTCGACCTCGTCCGTGTGGGATCGCTTCTCGGAGGAGTACCTGAGCGGTGTGCCCGAAGACCGACGACCCGCCTACGCGCGCCTTCTCACGGACGGCAACGTGCCGGTGCCGGACGTGGTACCGACGGCGGAGGGGCTGCTGCACGATCCTCTTGGATACGTGTGGGTCGAACGCTTCCGTCTCCCCTGGATACGAGAGCGAACGTGGGACGTCCTCGCCCCGGAGGGTGAATGGCTCGGCACGCTGGAAACACCCGAAGGTGTCGAGGTCCTCGACATCGGCCGCGACTATCTTCTGGGGCGCCATCGCGACGAGCTCGGCATCGAGCGCATCGTGGTGTACGACCTGAACCGCGCCGAAGGAGCACCGTAGGCTCCACCGAGCCCCTCGCACTGCAGCCCGTATCTGCCCACTCTGGGGCCTTCACCGTAGTCCCCCGTCCCGACGAGCGAAGGAAGAAGGCGCCTCGTGGCCCACGTTGAATTGAGAGCCGAAATCCACGGTCCGTCGGCGATCCTCGTGACCCTCGATCACGCTCCGCGACCCACGGTCGACCGTGTTCGGCTCACGGACGGTCGCGGGCGCACCCTGGCCGTGTCGGCGGTGTTGCCGCGGACGGGTGCCCAGTCGCTGGTCGTCCCGGCGCAGCCGGTCGATCCCTTTCGCGTGCACTACGTCGAAGTGCCGGAGTTCGACCTTCGAGCGCTGGTGCGCCGGGATCCGCTCTTCCGGACACTCTACTCGAGCAAGCCTCTGGGTGCCCGGGTCGCCGACGACGGCTCGGAGACGAGCTTTCGGGTATTCGCTCCTCGCGCTCGGGCGCTGCGGCTCCACCTCTACGGAGAGGGAGGGCGTACCGCCCCCGATCCGAACCGGGTGGTGGCTCTCCAGCGCGACGGCGACGGCGTGTGGGAAGTGTCGCTGCCCGGAGACCTGCACGGCGTATGGTACGACTACACGGTCCACGGACCGGACGACCCCGGTAACGCCTTCTTCGAGACGCACCCCGTGCACCTGTCGGACCCCTATGCCCTCGTGAACGACGACGGGTTGGGGCGCTCGCGCGTCTGGCACGATTCGGGTGGGCCTCCTCCGCCCGTGGTCGGCGGACGGCCGGCGATGCGCGACGTCGTCGCCTACGAGGTGCATGTCCAGGACTTCGGCGACCTGCTGCCGGTCGAGGAGACCGCGGCCGGTACCTTCCCGGCGATGGTCCGCACGGGGCTCGTCAACGACGCCGGCGAGCCGATCGGGTTCGACCACCTGGTGGGCCTGGGGATCAACGTCGTTCATCTGATGCCCGTCCAGGAGTACCTTCACTATCCAGATGCCGAATGGAGGGCCGCCTTCGCCGAAGACGCCTTCGCGCACGACATGGCGATCGACCGCGAGAGCTACAACTGGGGCTACCGCACCACCCACGCCTTCGCCGTCGAGAGCCGCTACCGCCCGCGCGGCGACGAACCCGGTACGGAGCGGCAGGCGTTCAAGGATCTGGTGGCCGCGTTCCACGCGTGCGGAATCGCTGTGGTCATCGACCTCGTGCCGAACCACACCGGCGAAAACGTCGACGACCGCGACCTCCTTCTCCACTTCAACGCCTTCGATCGCCCCTACTACTACCGCACCAACGACGAGCTCGAACACATCGGTCCCTTCGGCAACGAGGTGAAGACCGAAGACCGTCCCATGGTCCAGCGGTGGCTTCTCGACCAGATGAGGCACTGGGTCGAAACGCTCGGGGTCGACGGGTTCCGCATCGATCTGGCGGGTCAGATCGACCGGCAGACACTCACCTGGATCCGAAGCGAGTTGGACCCCACCGTGCTCATCTACGGCGAGCCGTGGATTCCTCCGAGCGACCCCGAGGTGCGCCAGAATCCGGAGTGGTCCTGGTACAAGGCCGATGCTCCGATCACCTTTTTCCAGGACGAGACGCGAAACGCGTTGCAGGGCAGCCCCTTCGACGTCCGCCAGCGAGGGTGGGCCGGCGGTGACGCTTCGGCTCGGGCCGGGGCGGTCCGGGCGTTGGCCAACGACTATCCAGACGAGCTCGAGTCGACGCGCGGGATCTCCTACCTCGACATCCACGACAACTTCGCACTGGCCGACCGCTATGCCCTGGGCGGCGATCACGACGGTCGCGCCGGATGCGACCTGGGCGCAGTGCGGCGGGCGGCCGGCCTCTTGCTGACGTCGGTGGGACCCGTCGTGATCCACGGCGGCACCGAGATCGTTCGGTCCAAGGGGCTCGCGCCTCGCGACAAGTTCACGCGGAAGACGGCCTCGGGCACGATCTATTTCAACGGCCGCGACGACACCTACAATCTGAGGGCTCCGAACCGGTTTCTCTGGGACACCCTGGTGCCCGACTCGGACATCGCCGCCATGCGGGACTGGTGGCGCGGATTGATCGGTCTGCGGTCTTCGGATCACGGCTCCGTCTTCCGGGTGGACACGGTGCCGGATGATCACTTCCGTTTCTTCCTCCCCGCAGACGAACGACTGCTGGGGTATCGTGTCGGCGACCGCGTGCTGGTCGTCGCCAACAACGGACCCGACGACAGTGAGATCGATGTGAGACTCGACGGGGGATCGTGGCGGCTGATCGCAGACGATGGACGGGTCGACCTGGCCGGCGTGCCGGGCCCCGACGCCTTGCTCGACGGCCGAGAGGCCGAGGGAGCGACCGAGTCCGTGCAGGCCGTGACGGCGTCCGCCGGGTGCTTCCGGATGTGGGTTCGGGACGGCGACGATGCGTGAGCGGCGCCCCCCCGGCGCTGTCCTCATCGCCGATATCGGGGGCACGAACGCCCGTTTCGCCCTGGTGGGCGACACCCCGCGAGATCTGCACGGCATCGAGGTGCTGGCCTGTGCCGACTTCGACGGCATCGAAGATGGAATCGCCCGCTATCTGCAGCGGCAGGGTGTGGACCAGGTCGTCGAGGCCTGCCTCGCGGTGGCGGGCCCGGTCGACGAAGACCAGGTCGATCTTCCCAACAGCCACTGGGACTTCACGCGCAGTGGTCTGCGCGCGCATCTCGATGCGCCGCTGACGATTCTCAACGACTTCACTGCTCAGGCGTTCGCGATCGACGTGCTCGAAGACGAAGAGATCGAGTGGTTCGGGGGGCCCCGGCCCCGTGCGGGCGGCGTGCGGACCGTGATCGGGCCGGGCACGGGGCTGGGCGTCGCCATCCAGACGCCGCACGGCGAGGTGGTTCCTTCCGAGGCCGGACACGTTCACTTCGCCCCGACCGACCCCCACGAGATCGATCTGCTGCAGCTGTTGCTCCCGCGGTTTCGACGTGTGTCGGTCGAGCGCCTCGTCTCGGGCCCCGGCCTCGAAAACCTGTTCTGGGCCAACCTCCACCTGGAGCCTGGGCGGGCCGACATACCCGGTCCCAACCGCTCCGCTCGCGAGGTCGTGGCGCTGGCGCAGGCGGGCAATCCAACGGGCCTTCAGGCGATCGAAGACTTCTTCGACGTGTTGGCCGCCTTCGCCGGCGACATGGCGCTGACCACGTGGGCGACCGGGGGAATCTACCTGTCGGGAGGCATGATGGGCCGGTTGCGCCCCTTCCTGGACCCCGAGCGTTTCCGGGCCCGGTTCGAAGACAAGGGCCGCTTCACCCGCTTCTGCCAGACCGCGGCGGTCGGGTGGATCAAGGTCGAGCACCCGGGACTGCTCGGGTGTGCCGCGGCGGCGCTCCGCCATCTCGAGGTGCCCTCGTTCACCCCGGAGCTGGCGCCGTAGCCCTGCACCTTCGGGTGTTCCTCAGCGAGCGCCCGTCGCCTCGAGGATCCTGTCGCGGCGCGCCAGCAGCGCGCGAATCTGGCCCCGGTCCAACAGCCCCTCCATCGCTTCCCTCAGGGTGTCCTCGTTCAACGCCCTGAGCGCCTCGGCGGTACCCGGCGCCAACTCCAGCTCCGAGACCTGGTCAGGCAGCCGATCCTCGCTTTCGAAGGCCTGGCCGTGGCCGGTGACGTGCACACTCCACAAGCTCCGGCGATAGAGCAGGTTGTCTTCGGAACGGCCGGGATTGTAGGTCAGGTAGTCGAAGGCGTACATCAACCCGAACTGGGCATCGACGGAGCACCAGCCTCCGATCCCGAGCTGGTTGTCGGCCCGCTGTTTTTCGGTGATCGCGTCGGGATACCAGAACTGCAGCGCTCCGTCGTGCCCCTCGACCCGGCGGGTCACCGTGGGGGGCACGAGATCCAGGCCCAGGAGTTCATCGAGGGTGAAGGCTGCCTGTTCGCGCTTGCCGGCCTCATCGGGGTGGAACATGGCCAGGAACTCGCGCCCCTCGTAGCGCACGGCGGTCTGCCACGGGCCCTCGCCGGACTGTTCGAAGAGGGTGAGATCGCCCTCGCCCAGAGCCGTCAGTACCGCCGCAGGGTTGAGGTTTCCGACGACCGTCTGGCCCCCGGTCAGCGGGGCCCTCCGTTCGTTGGGCTGGAGATACTGAACAGTGGTTTCGCCGTTCTCCACGATCAGCGCGGCGGGTCGGCCCGCGTAGTAGGAGACGAGCATCCCCGTGTCGGTCATGAGTAGGCGACCATCGTAGAGGCTGTGCACCCGCCGGTCGGCGGTGGGGGTGTGGCCCACGACGACGCGCTCGACTCCGAGCCGCGTCAGCGCCGCGTCGAGCACCGGTTCCTCGAGGATCGGCTTGCAGTACACGGAGCCCCGATACCACATCGGTCCATCGGACGACAGGGTGGGCGATTCGCTGAGCTCGATGAAGCGCTCCAGGGTGGCCACGAGTGCGGCGTCGACCGGCCCGGGATCGTCGGGGAGCGCGAGTCCCTCGCACAGGGCCGCGAGCTCACCGTTGCACCGAGACGGGTCGGCGATGAAGAGCGCTTCCGACGCGAGATCCTTGGGATCCTGGCGCTCGAAACGCGGGAGGTGGCCCGCGGCCACGAGGCTCTCCCACGATCGAACGTACTCTTCGAGATCGGCGGCGACCCTCTCGTTCAAGTCGTCGAGCGACATCTCCGAGACGAACCCGGGGAGGCCGGCGTGCACGTACGCCGTGTTGTCGATGACGGTGATCGCCGGCAGATCGAGGAGCCAACGCCCGTAGCGTCCGTCGGCGGCGAACGCCGCGCGCAGGGCGAAGTAGCCCGGCGGAAAGGTGAGGTCGAACGCTTTCCGTGCGGCCTCCGGGTCGTCCGAGGCGCCCGGTGTCTCGGCGACGAACCACTCGAACGCCCTCTCGCGGACATCGTCGGGTTCGTCGGCGGCGAAGGCCTCGTATTCGCCCTCCGACACGTAGCGCATGTCTCCCATCAAGACCAGCAGCTCGTGGTTTCCGAGGATCACGTGCACCTTGCCGCCCACCGCAGCCGCCTGCTCCTCGAGGCGCATCAGCAGGTCCATGGCCTTTCGCGAGTCGGGGCCTCGGTCGAGGAGGTCTCCGAGACTGACGAGGTGTGTCTCCCCGCCGGTCCAGTCGAGGTTGTCGTCCACGATCCCCGTGGCCCTCAACAGTTGAGCGAACTCGTCGAAGGCGCCGTGCACGTCGGGGATCACGACCTGGCGCTCCACCCCTTCGAAGCGCCATTGCTCCTGGCCGGCCGACGGCCGGGGCGAGAGGGAGGCGCAGAGCCCGAGCAGGCAGAAGGACGCCGCCGGGAGGCGGCGGAGGGCGAGGTTCATCAAGAAGGGTCTCCGGGGAGGGTGTACGAGTGGGTACCCACGGAGCCCTGCGGCCCGTTCCATCCGGCAGCGGTCACCATGACCCCTCTCCCCCCCAGCGGCGTCAGGAAATCGGCCGCGTCCTCTTCTTCAGCACGAAGAGTCCCTCCTGCATGCTCGTCACGATGATTGCGCCGCTATCGAAGAACGGGTACGTGCTCCACGCGCCGCCGAATCCGGGGCCGCTTCCATACGGCGCGGTGTCGAACATGCCCACCTCCACCGGATTCAGCGGATCCGAGGTGTCGAGGATGTGCAGCCCGTACTTGTAGTTGGCCTGATAGGTGAAGTCGCCCTGCACATAGAGGTTGTGCGCGCTGGCCGGCATCGATCCGAAGAACTCCTTCACGAGAACTGGATCATCGAGGTCGGCCAGGTCCCAGATCAGTGTGCGCGTCGTCTCGACGTTGCCGGCGATGACGTCGCTTTCGTCGTCCATGATGAAGTACCGCTGATCGTCGGTCAGCCAGCCCTGGTGCATGTAGGCCGGATTCGGGTGCGTGGCCCTCGAGAGCTCGACGGGATTCGCCTTGTCGGTCACATCGGAGATCTGGAAGCGATCGCCCGACATGCGCAGGCAGATCTCCCGGCCCTCGTACTTCTGATGCGGACCCCGATAGATCACGCATTGCGCGTCGTGCGTGCCACCGGGGTCGGAGCAGCCCACGAAGGTGGGGTCGAGCGGGTCCTCGATGTTCACCATGTGGAGTCCCGAACACTCGCGACTGGTGAGGTACGCGAAGCCGGTCTCCTCGTTGATGATGACGTTGTGGATGCTCTCGACGACGTCCTGTCCGTCGCCGCGGTAGAGGACATCGGGCTCGAACAACACCGGCGGGTTCTCGACATTCCGGAGTCGCGCCAGATCGAAGACCTGCATCCCGTGGGCGCCCGCTCCGTCGGCGACGATGAAGGCGTGGTCCTTGTAGGTCTTGATGTCCCGCCACAGCTGGGAACGCGGCGTGTTGGGCGTCTTCGGCAGATCGCCCACGAGAATGGGCTGAGTGGGGTCCGTGATGTCGATGAACGACGTGCCGTCGTTGCGACCGACGAGGGCGTATTCGCGCCCGGTGGCGGGGTCGGTCCAACCCCAGTTGTCGTTGGCCCGGACTCCGCGGGCGCGCTCCGGCGCCGTCAGCATCGAGCCCGGGATGTAGGCGTACATCTCGATGTCGGTGCAGTCGAACTGATCCACCGAACCCTCCGCGCACCGGCGCTCCTCCCCGGTCATCGCCATCATCGCGTCGGGGGGGCTCAGCAGGAGGTCGACCTGCTGCCATGCGCCGCTTCCGTCACGCTCGTAGACGAAGACGCCGCCGGCCTGGTGGTCGAGGCCCGAGGCGGCAACGGCGACCACGTCGCCGTCCGAGGCGATGTGATGCCCGAAGGAGTCTTCCGTATTCGTCTCCTGCTCGGTGAAGCGGAGGGTGCGCACGCCGCCGTCGGTGAAGACGAAGGTCATGCCGGTCTCGATGCCCCGAGTCACGGGCGCGCCGATCCAGGTGTCGGCGCCGGCGAGGGCCACGGCGTCGCCGAAGATGTCTCCTTCCGCAGCCTCCGGCGCTTCGATCCGGGTCGGCCGCGACCAGCCGTCGCCGTCGGTGGTGTACATGTAGGCAGCACCCACACCCAGGCCGGCGTTCGGCGCGCCGACCACGACGCGGTCTTCCGCCATGGCGATCGCGGACCCGAAGGCGGCCTGTGCTTCCGGCTCCAT
>JANQNV010000231.1 GCA_028279425.1 Longimicrobiales bacterium
GCGGCGTAGCGATAGCTACGGCAAGGAGTTCCAACGACGCATCCCGTGGATGCCCCCGCGCACGAACGGCATCAGGACTTGGGCGACACTACACTAGTCGTCGGCTCGGGTCGCGCGGCGCGCGCGCTCGATCTCTCCGTCCAGGCGACGCATCTCGCCCTGCCAGTGGGCCGCCTCTTCCTCCATCTCGCGGGCGAGACGCAGGTTGTGGCCGAGCTCCAGCGCCGTCACGCCGGGAGTCGGTGCACCACCGAACACCCGCGCGACATCCTGTATATCCTGGGAGCGCTGGCTGGCCTCATCCATCTCGTAGAGGCGTGAGCCGTGCTGGGCAGCCACCTGGCTGTAGGTCACGAATCGCTCTTCGGCGTATTCGCGTTCCGTGCGGAGACGAGCGAGACGCTGCCGAGCCCGCGCCTCTCGCACGGGGTCGAACTCCAGGAATTCCGGCAACTGCTGGGGCGAGTCCGGCCGCCGCACCCGGGGCATCCGCACCCGTTCGAGGTAGAGGCCGGTCGCCCACCCCTGCTCCACCCGGTGCCATGTGCCCTGCTCGTTGCGAACGGTTTCGTACACGGTCACCAGCGCCCCGCGCTCGAGCTGGTGCACGACGCGATAGCCGAGGCCCGGCTGCACACGGACGTTGAGCTTCTTCCATCGGGTCACGACCCGGTAGACCATGTCGCCTCTCATGGGGGTGGCGGAGTGACGCGAACCTCTCCGATAGAGATGGGCCCGGCGGCACGAAGCGGGCAAGGGCGAAGGAACGCCGGCGACGGCGCAACCCCACGGCTGTGCTATGCCCCGCGTCCGGACGACACTCATCTGCACGGGCGCGAGACGCCGGAGGGCATGCTTCGCCGCCCGGTGGCTCGCCTCCCCCGCCTGCGGCGTGCCCGCTACCGCCCCTCCTCGGAGTCCGCACATGTCGTCGCCCACCATCTGCCGACGTCGGCCCGGCATCCGCCGACTGCTGCCCACTCTCGCCCTCCCGGCTGGCCTCGCCCTCGCGTCGTGCACCGAGGCTCCCGCCGCCCCTACCGACGAGCCGGAGCCCTCCGACTCGGCCATCGTCGTGCAGCGGGGGAGTCGCCTGCTGGGTGTGTCGATCAGCGACCGATCCGACGGCGATTTCAACAGCGCCTTCCAGGAGGCGCGAGACGCCGGGATGCAGACAACGGGTCTTTCGCTGGCGTGGGACGACCTGGAGATCGCTCCAGGCGTGTACGAGCCGACGGTGGACTACCTCGGGATTGCGGCCGCGTACTACCCACCCCGCGAGACGTCGCTCCTGCTGTCGATCAACCCGATCGACACGAACCGGAGGCGGGTGCCCAGCTACCTGGAGGGGCGGTCGTGGGACGACCCGGCGGTGGTGGAGGCGTTCGAGGGCCTTCTCGATTGGGCGCTGGCGGCCGCCGCCCCCCTCGACCTGGTCGCCCTCTCGATCGGCAACGAGATCGACGCGACACTCGCCACGGCCGGCGAGTGGGCCGCCTATCGCGAGTTCCTCCGCCAGGTCTCTGCCCATGCGCGCGCACTTCGACCCGGGCTGCGGGTCGGCACGAAGATCACGGTAAGCGGGCTTCGCGGGGCCTTCGCCGCAGAGGCGGCCACCCTCGTGGAAGACACCGGCCTGGTGCTCACCACCTACTACCCGTTGGGGTCCGACTTCCGGATCGAACCGCCATCTACCGTTCCGGGGGTCTTCGACGACGTCGCGGCACGCTTCCCGGGCCGACCGATCCTCTTCGCCGAGATCGGTGCCCCCTCGACCGACAGCTGCGGCAGCTCCACGAGTGCGCAGGCCGACTTCGTGTCGGAGGCGTTCGCGGCCTGGGATCGCCACGCCGAGCAGGTGGAGCTGCTCGAGTTCGTCTGGATGCACGACATCGACGCGGCGGCGCTGGCTCGCTACGAGTCGTACTACGGACTGTCCGAGCGCTGCTTCCTGGACTACCTCGCGACGCTGGGACTCCAGAGCGCCGACGGCACCGACAAGCCGGCCTGGACACGGCTCGTCTACGAGGCGGCGGCGCGCGGGTGGTGACGGAGTGCGGGTGGTGACGGAGTGCGGGGTGACGGAGCGGGCGGGAATCCGCCAACGACGGAGGGCCCGACCCCCTTCGCAGGAGCCGGGCCCTCGAACTTCACGATCTCGAGCGATCAGAACGGGTTCTGGGTCATCTGCCCAGGGGCCACGTCGATCTCGCGCTGAGGAATCGGATACAGCAGGCGGATGTCGGCCTGCGTGAGCCCGGCGGACGCCAGAGGCTCGAAGGTCGCCATCACGGGCCTCGCCACCCCGAACCGAAGCAGATCGGCCCAACGCTTGCCTTCGGTAACGAACTCGAGGCGTCGCTCGAAGAGCAGCTTCTCCTCGAAGGTACCGGGCGTGGCGGCGCTGATCGGAGTCACGCCAGCGCGCTCCCGCACCTGATTGATCAGGCCGTACGCCTCACCACCCTCACCCAGGGCCTCCGCCAGCATCAGCAGCACATCCGCATACCGGAAGACCGGGAAGTTGTTGTCGGAATCTCCGGGGCCGAACGGCGTGCTCTCCCACTTGGCGACCCAGAAGGTGGTGTCGTTGTTCTCGACCGAGAAGCCCCAGGTGCCACCGAACCCCCGCTCGTCGTTCTCCTCGACGCCATACTGCACGTTGTGGAGGTACTGCACGTCGGGCGAAAGCACCTGAGGTGCGTTCCCCGCTCCGACACCACCGAGATCTCCGAAGGGCGTGTAGTAGTCCGTGAACTGGCTACCGGTGTCGGTCCCGCCCGCCTTGTACTGGATCTCGAAGACCGACTCGGCGTTGTTTTCGTTCTGGACGCCCCAGAGGTTGGTGTAGTCGTCGACGAGCTGGTATTCACCCGAGTTCACCACCCGGCGTAGCGCCGCCGCCGCCTCGCTTCTTTGGCCGTTCGTCAGGTAGACGAGGCCGAGAAGCGTGTTGGCTGCCCCACTCGTCGCACGGCCCACATCGGCCGCACCGTACGACGCGGGGAGGACTCCCTGCGCCGTCTCGAGATCCTGGGCGATCTGCTGGTAGATCACGTCGGCCGAGACCTGGTTGATCGGCACGTTCGGCGATCGAACCTCCTCCAGCTGAAGGGGCACATTCCCCCAGAGGACCGCCAGCTGATAGTAGAACAGCGAACGGATGAAAAGGGCCTCACCGCGGATCCGCTCCTTGAAGGGGCCGTCGTTCAGATTGCCCAGGCGGGAGAGGATCGTGTTGGATCGGGTGATCCCCTGGTAGGCCGTGGTCCACGGGTTGGCGAGCTCCGACGCCGTGGGCAACTCGGTGAAGTGTGCCAGCCGGAAGAAGACCTCGGCCAACCCCGTCGAGCCACCCCCGTTCATGGTGTTGTCGGAGCGCATCTCGTGCAGGAGCACGTACGAGCGATTGTAGGCGCCGTTGCCCGCGAGCGTGGCGTACGCGCCGTTGATCGCGACCGTGAAGTCGGTCGGGGTTTGGTAGAAGGATTCGACGTTTCGCTCGGAGATCGGGCTGAGGAGCGTGAAATCTTCGCTGCAGCCGGCAAACACCAAGACCGTCGAGAGCGCCAGAACCGCGCGCATCGTGTGTGTCATGTTCATGAAGAACCTCGATTGCATGGCGTTAGAAACCGATCTCGAGACCGAACTGGTAGGCCCGCATCAGCGGGAAAGCCCCGTAGTCCTGTCCGGGCACCAGGCCATCCGATTGAACGCTCACCTCGGGGTTCCAACCCCAGTAGTCCGTCCACATGAAGACGTTCGTGATCGAGCCGAAGAGACGGACGTTGCGGGGGTTGCCGAAGATCCGCTCCGCGACGCTCGACGGCATGTTGTAGCCGAAGGTGATGTTCCTGAGCGCGGTGTACGACCCGTCTTCGACCTGGCGAGTCGAGGGCCGCGTACCGCCGCCGTGCGACTGACGGTCCGGCTTGGGGTGGATCCCGTCGCCGGGCTGCTCGGCCGAGACGTAGTACCGCCCAACGAGCTCGCGGTAGAGGTTGAAGTTGCCCTCGGGCTCCATGTGACGCCGCGTCAGGTTGAGGATCTCGCGCCCGACCACGCCGTTGAAGAAGAAGCCGACCTCGAGTCCCTTCCAGTTGAACCGGTTTTGGATTCCCCAGGTGTAGTCGGGGTTGTAGCTGCCGATCTCCGTCCGGTCGTTGGCATCGATGACGCCGTCGCCGTTGATGTCCTTGAACCGGATGTCGCCCACGGTCACGTTGCCTTCGAGGTCGACCGGCCCGTTGTCGATCTCCGCCTGGCTCATGTAGATCCCGTCCTGCACATAGCCGAAGTAGGCTCCGACCTCACCGCCCACCTGGGTGATGTGGCGGATGCCGGCGGCTCCGCGGGCGAGAATCGCGTCACCCTCGGGTCCGAGGCGAATCACCTCGTTGTCGTTGGCTCCAATCGTGAAGTCGGTCGACCACTGGAAGTTGTCCCCCACGACGTTTCTCGAGGTGAGCTGAGCGTCGAAACCGGAGTTCCGCACCTCACCGATGTTCGTCAGCACCGAGGCGAAGCCGGTCGACGACGGAACGTTCACGTTGAGCAGCAGGTCTTCGGTGTTGCTGACGTAGTAGTCGAAGCTGCCGTAGATGCGGTCCCCGAGCACGCCGAAGTCGAGACCCATGTTGAGCTGCCGTGTGGTCTCCCACGTCAGGTCCTCGTTGCCGAGGGTGTTCTGCGTGGCACCCGGTACCAGCTGGTCGCCCAGGATGTAGGGATTGTTACCGACCAGCCCGATGGCCCCGTAGTTGGGGATGTTGAAGTTACCGGTGACACCGTAGCTGACCCTGGGCTTGAGCTGACTGAACAGCTCCACGCCGCGCATGAAGGGCTCCTGGGTCACCTGCCAGCCCAGCGAAAGCGACGGGAAGTACCCGGTCTGGTTGCCCCAGCCGAAGCGCGACGAGCGGTCCGACCGGAAGGTCGCCGTGGCCAGGTAGCGGTCCTTCAAGTTGTAGTTCACCCGGCCCAGCATCGACACGAGCGACCATTCCTCTTGATTCTGCCCACCGCCCGTGATTTCACCGCCGTTGACCGTCGTCACCTGGTCATCGGGGAAGTTGCGGGCGATCACGAACTTCGACTCTTCGAACTGCCGCTCGGCCGTGTACCCGACCAGGACGTCGAAATTGTGCTCACCCACGGCCTTGTTGTAGTTCGCGGTGTTTTCGATCAACCAGCTGTACTGCTGACCCGAAAACGCCTGCGCGAAGGGCTGGGGGCTCGCGCTGCCCCGGTACTCGAGCTGCGTGCCCTGGTAGAAGTTCCGGTTGTTGGTGTCGTAGTTGAACCCGACGAGGAGGTTGTACCGGAGGTTGTCCTGCAGGGCGTAGGTCCCGCCGACGCTTCCGAAGATGCGCCCCGTCTGCAGCTCGTCGTCGATGAAGTCGCGAGCCGCGAGGGGATGGTTGGTGGTGGTCATCCCGTTGCCGAGCCCATTGATGCTGCTCGTCCCGGCCTGCAGATACTCGCCGTTTTCGTCGAACGGCTTGGCGACGGGCGAGGACACCATCGCCGAATAGATGATCCCGGGAGGCCGACCGAAGTACGGCGCATTCGCCGCCTTGCGGTCGTGGTCACCGTACGAGGCGTTGATGTCGGTGTTGATCTCCAACTTCTCGCTCGCGTTGAGCGTCAGGTTGGCCCGCAGCGCCAGCCGCTGGAAGTTCGAGCCCTCGATCACGCCACCCTGGTCGGCATACGAGCCGGACACGAAGTAGTTGAAGTTCTCGGACCCGCCCCGCACCGACGCGTCGTAGTTCTGCAGGCCGGCGGGATCGAGGACCAGGTCGAGCCAGTCGGTGTCGGTCCCGTCCCAATTGACCATCGCCTCGGGAATCAGCTGCGTCGCGCTCGCCCCGTTCTCTGCACGCCCCGCATTGGTGTCGGGATCGTACTGGGGGTTGTAGAACGCGCTGGCCGGATTCTGCGGGTCGCGGGCGAACAGGTAGGCGTTGTTGCGCGACAGCTTGACGAAGTCGATGTGCTCCTGCGCGTTCATCATCTCGGGACGGTTGAACACCGTCGAGACTCCGGCGAACGCCCTCCAGTTCACCTCGGGTGCCATCCCATTGGCACCCCGCTTCGTGGTGATCAGGATCACGCCGTTCGATCCGCGCGAGCCGTAGATCGCCGCGGCCGCGGCGTCCTTCAACACCTCGATGTTTTCGATGTCGTTGGGATTGAGGTTGGTCAGCGGGTTGGCCCGCGTAACACCGTGGCTCGGATTCGACTGATCGACCCGGCCCTCGATGTTCGTGTTCATGTTGTAGGGCACACCGTCGATGACGTAGAGCGGCTCGGTGCCCGCCGAGATGGAGCCACGGCCCCGGATCAGGACCTGCGGAGCCGCGCCCGGCTCACCGGTGGACTCGGCGACGTTCACACCGGCCAGGCGGCCCTGAAGCGCCGTCTGGATGTTGGGCGTAACGCTGGCCTCGGTGATGTCGGCGCCGCTGACCGATCCCACCGAACCGGTGACGTCCCGGCGTCGCTGGGTGCCGTATCCGGTCACGACCAGCGCGTCGAGTTCCAGCGCCGTTTCGGTCATGCTGATCTCGACACTGATCGTCTGGCCCGCCGTGACGGTGATGTTCTGGCTCGCCGTCGAGCGTCCGATGAGCTGCACCCTCAGGACCTGAGCTCCGGCTGGAACCTGGGTCAGCAGAAAGCGGCCCTCGCTGTTGGTGAGCCCCCCCACGTCGGTGCCCTCGATGTAGACCTGGGCGCCCGTGAGCGGTTGCAGGGTGGCTTCGTCGGTCACGATCCCCGCCACCTGGCCGACCTGAGCCTGGGCCTGGACCGCCGCCGGAAGCATCCCCACGAGTAGGAGAAGTACCGAACGAATGGTGATGCGCATGTCTTCCTCCCGATTCCGGGTGGATGGAGCCTTCGCTGCCCCGATCCGCATGGAACGATGGGAGGATCGCCCGCTGAACGCGGAACTGACGCAGATGAGTTACAATAGACCCAACCTACGGTTGGGTTCGACCGCTCCGCAAACCGGGGGCGCTTCGTCGCTCAGGGCCGAGGTTCCCGGTCTCTTCGGAAGGTGAAGATCAACACGACACCGTTGGCTCCGCGGCTTCCGTAGATCGACGTCGCACCGGCGTCCTTCAGGATGTCGATGCGCTCGATCTCCCTCGGGTTGACCCCCATCAGAGCCTGCCCCGGAGCCGCGCGGATGGGGACTCCGTTGATGACGTAGAGGGGCTCCGCGTCTCCGCTGAGCGACGAGGAGCCGCGAATCCGCAGCGAAATCCCGCCGCTGGGGAGGCGCCGGACCGTCACACCGGCGAGTCCCTGGACGAGATCCTCGAAGCTCGTGACGTCGCGCCCGAGGTCTTCGGCCCGCACCGACACCACGGAGCCCGTGACCTGGGTACGGGCCTGCGACCCGTAGCCGATGCTCACCTCTTCAACGGGGTCGTCCTCGTTGGCACCCGTCCCTCCGGAAGCGGAGGCGCAGCCCATCCCGCCGGCCGCGACGAGAACCAACGTCGCGCCCGCGCTCACCAGGCGACGTGCGGATGCATGGCGCATCGTTCTACTCCTCCCCCTCCCCTCGGCCACCGACGTACGGGCCGTATGTGCGAACCACCACGCCGGCTTCGGTACAGTTCTCCACCACGAACACTCGGTAGGACTCGCCCCCCGGTGCAACGCGGACGACGACGTGACCGTGGTCGCTCGCCACCCGATCTCCGCGGGCGCCGATCGCCGCCTTGGTCTCGTCGCGGAACTCCAGCACGAAGATGTCGCGCTCCTCGGGATAGATGCGCTCGTTGAGCAGGCGCTTCAGCACCACCGGAGCCGGATGCGTTCTCGACCAGGCCGGAACGATGCTCACGCGCGGCCGAAGCGTCGACAGGAAGAACGGGTTGGCGGGCTCGATCGAACCGTGATGCCCGATCACCACGACGTCGACGGGCTCGCCGACGGCCCGGGCGATCGGCGTTTCCTGGTCGTGCCACCCGGGATACCCGTCGGGTGGCACGCCCTGAAGGTCGCCGCCGGTGTAGTACGAAAACGCGCCGTAGCGAAGGAGAAACGCCAAGGACGAGTGGTTTTCGGTCGGCCAGTCGCGCTGCGGCACCGTCTCCAGAGGTGGCACGATTCGGGTCGTGGCGTCCCCCACACCGGTCCACACGTCGCCGTTGACGTGTAGGTTGCGAATCTCGAACGACGGATAGGCGGCAGGATCACGCAACAGCCGAATCTGGTCCGAACGACCGGCTACGAACCGTTCGACGCGCAGACCATCACTCTGCCGGCGGGACTCGAGAAAGCGCCGATAGTTGGCGACGGACGGGGATTCCACCGGTTCGGGATACGTGTAGTCCGGCCACCCCCGGTCGATCACACGCCGTATCGGCACGTGCTCGGCCACCTCGGTGATCCCGGCGAGTTGGTAGTCCCCCTGCGACGACGACGGAGACTCCACCGACACGAGTCCGATGTGATCGGCGTGGAAGTGGGTCAACACGGCGTAGTCGATCACGGGATCGCGCCCGTGCGGTGCCGCGCGCTGCACGTAGCGGGCGATCCACTCCCCTGCCCGGCGCGACGCATCCGGGATCGGAGGCGCGATCGGAGCGCGCCCGGGCGGGTTGGCGTCCCCCGCGTCGAGCATCATGGTCGTGCCGTCCGGCAGCACGAAAAACGTCGAATTGCCCTGGCCGGTCGAAATGTGATGAATGTCGAGCGTGCCCGGTGTCCACGGCGGAAGGGTCGATCCCGACTGACCGGCGGCGGGCGCGCCGACGGCGAGGCACGCCGCGAGCGCCGCCGCGGGGGCGAGCGCGGCCGCGGGGGCCGGCCATGCCACCGCGGTCCGCCTGCGCAAACGGGGCGACCCGCTCACGCTCCGAACTCGTTGCCCACCTTCCGGGCGCGCTCGGGCTTGTCGAGATCGATCCCGAGCGCGAGGCCGACCTCGACCAACAGGTTCCACCCCGCCGCGAGGAAGACGTACGGGTTCATCTCTCCCGCGTCGGGCACGCGGATCGTGGCGAACGGCGTGTCCTCGATCCCGATCGCGACGACCGTGAGCCCGACGCCGTCGACGAGGACCTCGCGGAACTTCTCCACCTCGGATGCGATCGGATCGATCACGACCACGACGTCTCGTGGGTCCATCACCTCTTCGATCCCGTGGACGGTGTAGGTGCCCTCGAGGAAGTCGCTCTTCTTGCGAGCGATCTCGTTCGTCTTGAGGGTGAGTTCCTCCGCGACGCCGTCGTTGTACCCGGCGAAGTAGATCGTCGGGGCTTCCGCCACGACTCGTACGATGCGCGGGTCGATCTCCGCCGTGAGCGCCGCGTGGACCCGAATCGCCGCACCCTCCATATCGCCGGCCATGTCTCGCCCCGCCACGTGGCTCACGATGGACTGATACACGAGCCCCTGCTCGACGACGCTTTTCGTGGCCGCCACCGCCTGTTCCCAGCCACAGGTCAGAAGGAAGGTGCGCGCCGCCTCCTGCTCGAGGAGTGTGTCTTCGTTCGCCGTCAGTCCGAAGCGGTTCGGATTGCCCGCCTCGGCCACGCGCCGCAAGACCGCGATGACCTCGGCCGTGCGCCCCGAGTTGGACGCGCCGAACACGGCGAATTCCGAGAGGTCATAGCTCGCGGCTTGCCGCGATCCTTCCGTCGCGACCCAGAGGTGGGCGCCCCAGGTGAGAGCTTTGCGGATCGCGTTCTTGGCCGGAAAGATCCGGCTGGAGCCCTCGCCGGTGAGCAGGAGTCGTCCAACGTCGGCGATCGCCCGTGCGGCTTCGTCCGTTCTCGAGGGGTCGAACCGCTCGACCACCTCGATCGTGTCCACCATCTCCCGACACAGGGCGAAGCGCGTGTACCGTTCGTCGGTAGCGTTCATCGCGGGCCGCCTCGTTCGTGGGTCCCTCGCGGGCGGCCGCTCATCGGACCGGGTCGAAGTTCAAGTCGGCGTATTCCGGCAGATCACCCACCAGGGGGCGGGCATAGTCGAAAAACGCCCCGCTCGGGAAGTTGCCGCCCTCCACGATCATCGCGTCGGGCATGGGTTTGGCGCGCACAGCAACATGCTCGAGAGGTGTCGTTCCCAGCCGGTACCGATAGGGGTCGTCGGACTCGCGCTCGATCCCGACCATGACGCCGCTGGCGCCCTCCCCTGCGAGCCGCGCCGCCTCACGGCCGCACTCGAAGGCCTCGTCCAGGTCGGACGCGACCGCCCGATCGATGGCGCACATCGGCAGCGACTCGGTGATCTGGAACTCCCCCCGCCACCCGAACCGGCCGCTCACCATGCGGTGCAACTGCAGCCCGACACTGGCGCCCCCCATCGCCCCGAATTCCACGTTGGAGAACTTGTCCGTCGTTCGGGACGCCGACACAGGAGTACCATCGGCGAAGCGGATACCCTCCCCGCAGACGATCGAGACGTAGCCGAAGCGGGCATGCGCATCGGCGACGTCGTCGAGGAAGCGCTCTTCGTCGAACGCTCGCTCCGGCATGTAGACGAGGTGCGGTGCGTCTTCGGCACTCTGCTTGGCCAGCGCTCCGGCCGCCGTGAGCCAACCCGAATCGCGGCCGATCGACTGGTAGATCGTGAACTGGTCGACCTTTTGCATGTCGCGAGCCAGTCGGCCGGCTTGTTGGACTGACAGGGCCGTGTACCGAGCCGCACTGGGGTACCCTGGGGTGTGGTCGGTTCCGTAGAGATCGTTGTCGACGGTCTTGGGCACACCGACCCCACGGAGCTCGAACCCCACGCTCGCGGCGTACTCCGTCACGCGGTGGATGGTATCCATCGTATCGTTTCCACCGATCATGAAGACCGTGCGGATGTCGTACTTCCGGAGTTGCGACAGGATCACCGGGAAGTCGGCTTCCTGAAGCTTGTGTCGGGACGAACCCAGCACCGACGACGGCGTGCGCCGCAGACCGTCGAGGGTCTCGGCCGACTGCGCGGACAGGTCGACCAGGTGGCCGGCCATGAAGCCCTCGATACCCCAGCGCATGCCGAGGATGCGGTCGACGGCGGTCGACTCTCGACAGCCCCGGACGATGCCCGCGAGACTCGAGTTGATCACGCTGGTCGGGCCGCCGGACTGTCCGACGACGGCGTTGCCCTTACTCATCCGGTCTCCTGTTCGAACCGGCGCGAACCGGTCGTGCTTGACTTCGACCTGCCAATCCGTACGCTGGGGCGATGAATCGGCGAATCCTCTACGCGGGGGACACCCACCTGGGCGAGGCCGCGGCCTACCTGGCCGGGGTGTTGACCCACGCGGGCCTTCATTTTGACTACGTCGCTAGCGACGCGCCACTGCCCTCGCGCCCCGATCTGGACGGGGCGGGGCCCGCACTCTACATCCTGAGTGACTACCCCGGGCGAAACCTCTCCGAGATCGACGCCCAGGGTGTCGTCGGCGACGTGGAGTCCGGGAGCGGTCTGCTGATGATCGGGGGGTGGGAGTCGTTTCACGGCGCCGACGGCGGCTACCACACCTCGCCGCTGGCCGACATACTCCCGGTTCACCTTCAGTCGACCGACGACCGGGTCAACGCTCCCTACCCCTGCCTCGTCGAGAAGCGCCGGCACCACCCGATTCTCGCGGGCCTCCCGTTCGACCGCCCACCCGGCATCGGCGGATACAACCGGGTGCGCCCCAAGACCGGCGCAGAGGTCCTCCTCTCGGCTCGACACGTGGCGGTCGACGTCGCGCGCGGCAGTGCACCCCCCGGCGCCGGCCCCGACGGCCCGCTGGACCCCCTCTACACCTTCGTACCCGGCGAGCGAGCGCCCCTGCTGGTCGTGGGACGTCACGGCCGAGGCCGGGTAGCCGCCTTCGCGAGCGATGTCGCCCCCCATTGGGTCGGCGGACTCGTGGATTGGGGCGCCGACCGCGTGCGGGCGCAGGCGCAAGGAGCGGGAGCGATCGAGGTCGGCTCGCACTATGCGGAGTTCTTCACCCGCCTCGTGCGCTGGACGATGGGAGACGACCTGGCGGGTCGCTGATCAACGGGGGTCCCGATCCCAGGGAAAGGTCGCGGTCGGCAAGTTGGCGTACCGTCGCACCTCGATGTCCAACGTGCCCCCACTTCCCGGGCCGAGACGCACGTGAAACCACGGGCTCTCCACCTCCGCGGGCCGCCCCCCACCCACGCGGACCCTCGTTGCCGTGTGCTCTCCGTACGCCCCCATCTGAACCGTCACCCATCGTTCGTGGAGGGGGTTCGCATTGACGAGCGTCAGTCTCACGCTCGAGGCATCGAAGCGCTCGACGAGTGCGCCGACATCCTCGGGTAGCCCGGGCCGACCCTTCTCCGGATCGAAGTGGCGCACCTGCACGTTGAGGGGGAGTGGACCGTGGGACTCCCCGCCGGGATTGGGGCCACCCATCGTCAGATGTACCAGCGCGGCGATGCGAAGAGATCCGTCACCACCGATCCCAGAAGCCCCGGTGACTGCACCCCGCTGGGCCGCGGACTGCACTCGACCGACGGCCGCGCCGGCCGCCGCAGGCGATACGGCCGCGGGAGAGGTCTCGGTCATGCGCCGCCCGTGATCGGGCACACACCCACCGATCCCCTCGCGCATGGGGGGGAGCGTATCGAGCGACGCCATGGAGATGCTCGACGGGTAGGCCTGGCCCTCGACCCCGAGCCATCCCGAAGGTCGGGGTGCGGGCGCACCACTCCGCGCGGCACCGGCGTCGGTCGCCTCGTCGGGCACCGCGTTTCGGCGCACGTCGGCCAGCGCGGCCTGAAGGGCGCGCATCGGGTAGTCGTCGTCGTCGCCCTTGATGTAGTGGATCCAGTCCGTGCCGGGCGGAGTGTCGCGTCCGTGCCGCTGGGGGGAGACGTCACCCGGCAGAATCGGAATTCGCTCGAGGTCATCGACTCGCATCGACGTCATGTAGAGGTCGACGAGGATGTTCACGAGGTTGCCCTGGGTGCCGCTGCCGTTGCCCCGCTGCACATGGAGGGTGCCCCGGCTCAGCGAGCCGTAGCCGCCCCATCCCTGGTCGTCGTAGAGGTGTGGCACCAGGAACTCGCCGTCCTCGACCCTGCCGGCGGCGAAGAGGTTGTCGACCTGGCTGCGCATCGCCTGCGTGTACGACGGATCGCCGCGCGACAGGAGATGCGCGACGTCGAATCCCTCCGGCGGCCCACGGAACACGTAGTTGCGCTCGCCCTCGCCGGTCCATCCCCAAACGCCGCAATACCACTTGCCGCCCCACTCTCCCCCGATGGTGCCGTCGAGACCCACGTTCGACGGAATGTTGCCACCGTTCTGCTCGGTGCGGTCGCGCCACGCCCCGATGTACTCCAGCACCCACTCTCGGTACTTCTCGTCGTGGGTGAGCAGGTACGCTGTGAACGGCACCATCGCGGCGGCCATGTTCATGGGGTGATCGCCCCGTATGTGGGTGGCTGCGACACTCCAGAAGCGCAGACTCGGGTTCAACCCCTCCCAGTCCACCGGGCCGACCGGGGTCACACGCGGCCCAAGGCTGCCATTGAAGAGACTGCGGATGATCTTCGCCTCGGGGTCGTAGTTCTGGGCCGCGGGATCCTCGTTGAGGTACAGCCCCGCCATACGCCGCGCCCGAACGTTGTTCGTCGGGTCGTCGGGACGCGCGAGGGCGTACAGGTAGAAGGGGGCGAGCCCCTCGCTGTTGTGCTCCCAGTCGAACTGGGTGATGAAGTCGTTGCGGTAGATGCCGCCTCGGGCCGCCTCGACTTCCGGCACCCTCCCGACGGTGTACTGCTCCAGGTGCCCCTCCCAGATGCGGCGGTACGCGTCGAGGAGCGACTCCGGCCCGCCCATGAGGTAGGCGAGCGGCCATTCCTTGGCTCGATTGATGATGTCGTCCGGCCCATCGCCGGCGCCCCACGCCGGGGGCACGCTCCGGAGAGCGTGGCCGGAGGCATCGAAGTTGGCCGCCGTGAAGGCCTCGGCGATCTCCCCGCTGGACTCCAGCAGAGTCCGCTGCGCGGCCACCCAGGGGGGAGACGTCATGGCCCGGTCGATCCGAATCGTCGAACCGACCCCGATTCGATCCGAAGCGACCGCCGCGGGTTCGCCTGTCGCCGTAGAGGCGCCACCCTGCTGGAGAAGCGCGACGATCGGGGTGGGCGCCGGAACCGCGGCCGAAAGGGCGGGCGTCGGTGCCGGCACGAGCAGCGCCGTGGCCAGCCACACGGCTCCCGGGCGCATCACCCGGCAGGGGGGTCCGAAGCCTCCGCGCCACGGTGGCGGGCGACCACACGATCGACGAACATCGGGGCCAGACCGACCTGATCGGAAAACGCCAGGGCACGGGCCAGCGCTTCAGCGCTCAGGTGCTCGGTCACGATCGGGTCGCTGGCCACGATCTCACTGAAGGCGACGCCGGTGGTGACCGCCTGCGCGGAGAGCTTCCGAATCAGCTCGTGCGCGACGTCCCGGCCCAATGCGTCTGCGAGCGACATCAAGAGCGCTTCGGAGCAGGACAGCCCCTGCTGCCGCTCGAGATTGCGGAGCATGTTTTCGGGCTTCACGATCAAGCCGTCGAGGACACGGCGAAGGGTCTCGAGCTGCGCCGACATGAGCAGGCAGACTTCCGGAACGAACTTCCACGCCGTTTCGCCCTGGCGATGGTCGTCTTCCCACTCCGCGTGGATGTAGTCGAGTGCCGGACCCGCGTTCGACCGCAGCAGACGGCCCAGGAACACCACCGACCCCGATGCGACAGGATTCTGTTTGTGGGGCATGGCCGAACTCCCGACCTTGCCGTCGGTGAACTCGGTGACCTCGTCGATGTCGGTCTGCTGCAAGTTGTAGATGTTCTGCGCGATCTTGCCGAGCGTCGCCGAAAGCATGCACAACAGCAACACGAACTCGGCGACGCGGTCGCCGGCCGTCTTGACCGGTATGACCGCCTGGCCGAGCCCCAGCTTGCCCATGAGGCGCTCTTCGAGATCGAGGCCGACCGGCCCCAGCGAAGCCAGCGTCCCGACCGCCCCGCCGAACTCGCCGACGAGAATGCGTGCGCGGGCACTCTTCAGCCGCTCCCGCTGTCGATGGAGCTCGTCGAGCCAGACGGCCGCCTTGAAGCCGAGGGTGATGGGGATGGCGTGTTGACCGTGGGTGCGCCCCGCCATCACCGTCTCGCGGTGCGTCTCCGCGAGATCGGCCAGCGCGTCGGCCAACGCGCCCACTTCGTCGAGCACCAGCTCGTACGCGTCCTTGATCTGCAGCATCAGGCCGGTGTCGAAGATGTTCTTGCTCGTCGCCCCCCAGTGCACGTAGCGACCCGCTGCGGGCGATATGACCGCGCGGAGGGCGTTCACCAACGGCACCACGGGATTCCACGTGGCATCGAACTCGGCCTTCATCGCCGCGAGGTCGAGCCGCTCGATGTGCGCGGCGCCAACGATCTCTTCGGCTTCTGCGCTGGGCACGATTCCGAGTTCCGCCTGTGCCTCGGCCAACGCGGCCTCGACGTCCAGCCAGCGCTGCTGGGTGCGCCGGTCCTCCCAGATGTCCCGCATCGCGGCTGTGCCGAAGCGGTCGCGGAAGTAGAACGAGTCGAAGGCGGTTGAACTCATGGCGATGGCCTACCGTGCAATCGTGAACGATGCCCCATCATCGCCCATCCAGGCGCCTCCTGCGGCGTCGAATGGCCAAGATGAATGTTCGGTGGAGCGGCGACAAGGGCCGCCACGGGGGGCGTTTCGGCCCTCTCGGGCCGCCTTGTCGCCTCTCCCGGACACGACTAAGGTGGCCCTGGAAACCGTAGGGTCGAGAAGCCGATGCGCGGTCGCGTGGGCCATCCGACTCGATACCGGAGGGCTCGCCGTGCGTCTCATCCATCTCACTCTCGCCGGAACCGTCGCCTGCGGGGCGTTCGTGGCCTGCACTGCGGCACCCGACCAGGAGTCGGCCGAGCAGGGAGCAACGCCGGCGGAGGCCACCACACCTGCGTCGCCTCCCGGCCCTCTGCAGGCGCAGACCGAGGTGTTTCCGGAGCGCCGACCCGGCACGACCGAGGTGCGACCGGGGCAGTGGCGGGCGCCCGAGTTCGAGCCACCGAGTATTCTCGACTATCGGCCGAATTCGATGCTCGTGACCGAAGAGAATCTCGTGCCGAGCGCGCGGTTCCCGGTCATCGACATCCACAGTCACCAGCAGGCCACGGCCGACAACATGGATCGGCTGATCGACGAAATGGACGCGATGAACGTCCAGGTTCTGGTCAACCTGAGTGGGCGCAGTGGAGAGGAGCTGCGCGAGCGTGTCGAGACGATTCGCAACGGCCCCTACCCGGACCGTTTCCGGGTCTTCGCCAACGTCGACTTCGGCGGCGTGGGCCCCGGGTTCGGCGAACAGGCGGCCGAGCAGTTGCGCCGCGACGTCGAGGCGGGGGCCATCGGACTCAAGGTCTTCAAGAGCCTGGGCATGACCAATCTCAAGCTCGACGGCACCCGGCTGCAGGTGGACGACCCGGAGCTGGATCCGGTGTGGGCGATGGCCGGTGAGATGGACATCCCCGTACTCATCCACACCGCCGAGCCGCCGGCCTTCTTCATCGAGGCCGACTACGCGAACGAACGCTGGCTCGAGCTGGCGCTCTTCCCCGGCCGCCGCAACTACCGTCCGGACCAGGCCGACTTCGAGACGCTGCTGGCCGAGCGCGACCGGATGTTCTTGAAACACCCGAACACCCGCTTCATCGCCGCGCACATGGGATTCCACGCGCACGATCTGCAGCGCGCGGCCGAGGTGCTCGACTCCATACCGAACCTCTACCTCGACCTGTCGGCGGTCCTCTACGACTTCGGGCGCCAGCCCCGTGCTGCCCGGGAGTTCTTCATCGAGTACCAGGACCGGCTCATCTTCGGGAAGGACTCCTATCAGCCCTCCGAGTTTCCCTACTACTGGCGCGTCTTCGAAACCGCGGACGAGTACTTCGACTACTACCGCGACTACCACGCCTTCTGGAAGCTCTACGGCATGGACCTTCCAGACGACGTACTGAAGAAGATCTACTACGAAAACGCACTGGCGGTGACCCCCGGCCTACCCGCCGACGCCTACGACGGGTAGGGCCGGGCCGGGCTCACCCGATCGGCACCTGGTGGGGGAGGCTGATCACGTTCGCAAAGAACTTGAACGCGTCGGTCACGCCGGCCGGGAGTTGGCGGAAGAAGCCCAGCCCCGTGTAGATCCATCGACCCTCGCCGTAGCGCGTCTCCACGAAGATTCCCTGCTTCTCGCCCGCGTTGTACTCCCAGGGATCCTCCGACGCGAGCAGGTCGACGTAGCGCTCGTCCTTGTTGCCGATGAAGTACGTGCCGCGCTCCTGGACCCAGTCGTTCCAGTCGGCTTCGGTCACCTGGTTCGGGAAGTTGAAGACGGGATGCTCGGGGTCGAGGATGCGCATCGGCGCCTCTTCGACCGTCACGCGATTTCGACTGACCTCGATCGGATACGGGCCCCACTGCGCGTCGTTGAACTCGAACTTGTTGTACTGGACGACCACGGTACCGCCGCCTTCGACGTACTCCAACAGTCGCGCGTTGTAGGCCCGTAGATCCTGACGATTGAGGTAGGCTCTCACCCCGGTCAGAATGATGTCGAAGCGCGACAGATCACCCTCGGCGAGGGCTTCGGCGTCGAGCATGGTGACGTCGAGCCCCAGCTGCCGGATAGCCTCGGGCACGTCGTCGCCGGCCCCCATGACGTACCCCACCGAAACGGGCGCCACGGCAATGTCGAGCACCTTCACCGTGGCCTCCGACGGGCGGAAGATGTAGCGCTTCTCGATGTGGTGGTAGTCGATGGGCTCGTAGCCCTCGCGGAACTCGCGTCCCCCCATGGCGGCGACCGCTTCGATGCTGTACTCGCGGGGGTCGGTCCCCGCCGGTGCCGCAACCTGGAAGGGAATCACGGCGGCCTCGCCCTTCCGGGCGAAGCGGAGAGGAGCCTCGCTCGGGGTGACGGTCCACCCGGCCGGCACCTCGAGGCGCAGCGCGCCCTCCGCCGGCCCGGTGCCCTTGTAGACCACGTCGACCGAGATCTCGCGGCTTTCGGCCCCCACGGGATACACGAGCACTCGGGGCGAGGTGTTGACCGACAGTGTCGGAAGCACGGCGATGCGCTGCTGCTTTTCAGTCCCGACCCAGGATCCCTCGTATCGGTACTGTACCGGCTCTTCCAGCACGACCTCGACATCGCCGGAGAGGAGAGCCACCCGGGCCCGCACCTCGGCCGGTGGGAAGGGCAGACCGAGCAGGGACTCGTCCAGAATGTCGAAGCGATCCACCGCAGGATTCCGCACCCAATACGGACGACTGAAGTCGGCGTCGGCGCTGACCCCCACCCCGAACCGGGTCGAGAGCCGCCCGTGTGCGTCGAGGAGGCCGGTGGCGTTCCCCGCTCCCGCTTCGAGCGTCCATCCTTCGGGCGTCACGATCTCGACGCTCGTAACCTCGACCGCCTCGGGACTCTGGTTCGCCAGGAGGACGTCGACGTTGAACCGACCCCCGGGGACGACCTCACCCGTCACCGTGATCGGGTCGACGACGATCCCGTGCGCCAGAGCCAGGGCGTCGACGAACTGCTCCTCCTTGTACGCGAGACGGTGCTCGAGGTCGTACCGGGCCTCGTCCGAGAGGGCGCTGGAGGCGACGTCGGCGCGGAGGCTACGAACCGTCGAGAGGCCGGCGCGAAGCGCGGGCAGCGCCTTCCACGGCTCCAGCGCGTCGAATGCGTCCTGCGCCTCCGATACGTGCCCCTTCAACGCGGCCAGCCCGGTGACGAAGAATGCCGCTTCGTCTTCCTCCCCCTCGATGAAGGCGAGGTAGCGGTCGAGGCCCATCTCGACCCCGTCGAAGAGGTCGCCTTCGACGGCCTCGGCCTCGATCGACGTGTTCTCGAGAAACCACTGCGACACGACCTGCCCAGGGAGCTGCCGGAGCTGCGACATCGACTGACAGCGGTGCATCGACCGCGCGAGGGCACCCAACTGCGCGTACGTGCGCCCGAGCAACGGATCGTACACCCCGCTGTCCATCCGCACGACTCCGGACTCGGCCGGCTCGTCGGTACGGACGCTTCGGCCCATTCCCCCGTGCCGCTCGTACATCTTGGCGATCTGCCAGGGACGCAGCCCCTCCGCGATCTGCTCGGGGAATCGGTTCGGATCGGCCGCGGCGGCGAAGGCCTCTCGGGTCAGGCGCCCGGTCGTCTGGTGGTGCTGACCACCGCCCGCACCGCCCGTCGGCAGATGCGTGACCACATCGGGTCGCACCTGGCGAATGATCCGAACGATGTCGGCGAGGATCTCCTCCTTGCCCCACTTCTCGAGCGTCTCTTCGACGCTGAAGGAGTAGCCGAACTCGTAGGCGCGCGTGAAGTACTGCTCCGCCCCATCGAGGCGGTGCATCGCCATCAACTCCGCGCTTCGCAGAATCCCCAGCGCCTCGAGAATCTCGGGCCCGATCTCATTCTGCCCGCCGTCGCCGCGCGTCACCGTCAGCAGCGAGGTTCTCAGGCCGCGCCCCCGGTTGAGCATCACCAGCAGAGCATTGTTTTCGTCGTCCGGGTGGGCCGTGACCTCCATGTAGCTCGCTCCGGCACCCAGCTGCCGGAGGGCCAACGCCAAGCCGGTCGCTCCCTCGTCGAGGGGGTGTGGCTCGAGCTGCGCACGACTCGCTTCGGGCACCAACAGACCCGCCAGGAGCAACGCCGTCAGGAATCGGTTCACGATCGACCTCCGTCTGATATCAGGATCGAGCCAGGCTCACCGCCGCGCGGCGGCACCGTGGAGCTGGCCCGATGATGCACGGGCACACGTACTTCGAGGGGTTCTATGGGATGACACGCGGGCACGTCAAGCTGCTGGAGGGGGCGATCCTCGAGGGCAGGGACGCGGGAAGACCTCGCCTTTCAGGGTCTGGCCACAGGCACGATGACGTCGGCGTGTCGCGAGGCGAAGTCGGCAAACGCATCCGGATGAATGCATGCCGCGAGGATCTCCGCCGACTCGACGAGGCGGGGACCCGGCCGATTGAAGAACGCGTTGCCGTCGGTGAGGTAGACTCGCGCTCCGTGGGGCATCGCCTCAGCCATCTCCTGCAGCAGCGCCCTCTCTTCCATCGCCCGGGCCACCGTGAAGCCGCACGGCTTGAAGATGACCACCTCCGGAGCGAGGGCGACCAACTCGTCGAGGGTCACGGTCGGCGCCGGCCGCCCGGCCTCGACGCCCACAGCGATGCCCCCGGCCGCTTCGATGAGTTCGGGCATCCACGTGCCGCCCAACATGATGGGGTCGAGCCACTCCACGCTTGCCACCCGGGGCGTGTGTCCGACCCGCGCTGCGCGCGCCTCGATGTCGCGCAACCGACCCTCCAGCGCTCTGCGCGCGCGGCGCCCGGTCTCCTGCACGTCCAGCGCGGCAGCCATACGCTCGAGGTCGTCGAGTACGTGGCCCAGCCGGGTCGGTGAAAGGCTCAGGATCTCGACATCGGTGCTGTGCGCAAGCCGCGCGACGGCCGCTCGAACGTCGTCGAACGAAACGGCGCATACCTCGCAGAGGTCCTGCGTCACGACCAGTGTCGGCGCAGCCATCCGCAGGGCGTCGGCGTCGACGGCGTAGATGCTCAGGGCATCGGCGACGAGCGCTCGCACGCCCGCGTCGATGGCGCGGCTCGAGCCCGGATCCGACAGTCGTGATGCGGTGATCACCGGCAACTCGGGAAGGTCAAGGGGGAAGTCGCACTCGTGCGACACCCCCACGAGACGGTCCCCACAGCCGAGGAGCGCCACCATTTCGGTGGCCGACGGCAGGAGCGAGACGACGCGCATCAGCGCCCTCGCCCCGCGACGCCCTGCACCGTCGGGGCGTGCTCCACCTCAGCCTCGGCATCCGCGGCCTGTCGCCGGCGGAGGTCGAGGAGGATCGCGGCCCGCTCTCCCGCGCTTCCACGAGACCAGCGGCGGATCTCGTCGAGTGTGCGGGAGCACGCGACGCACGCCTCGCCCTTCGCGTCCACCTCACACATGCGGACGCAGGGGCTCGGGACCTCTCCAGACAGACACGCACGGCAGAGGCAGGCGACGCCGCCCAGACCTGACGTCGACAACGCCTCCAGGACGTCGGCGGCGACCTCCACCCGACCACACCAGCAGTCCCCGCGGCCCTCCACGAGACCACACTCGTTGCGCACGCCACACACCGGGCACCGGGCCGGATCCAACGCGACCTCCCTCATACCAACGCCGCCAGAACCAGAAGGACCAGGACCTCGCCGAGCTGCTCCGAGGCGCCCAGAAAGTCGCCGGTGTACCCACCGAGGCGCCGCATGAAGGTGCGGGCCAACACGAGACCGAGGACGCCGAGCGCGACACACAGACTGATCGCGGTGACGAGGTCGTCGATGAGAGCGAGAACGAGGACCGCTCCACACGCGAGCGCCAGGACGAATTCGGCGACGCCCGACTCCGCCAGATCGCGACTCCGTGCCTCGGGCTTGTGCGTGGCGTAGGGCAGCCACGTCTTGAGGGCGACCGGGGGCACCCGGGCCAGCCCATGACTCAGCACGAGCCCCGCCCCCGCACTCGATCCCAGCCGATGGACCAGCGTCACGCGGAGCAGCAGGACGAGGATCAGAGCCACGACCCCGTAGGTGCCGAGACGGCTGTCCTTCAGGATCTCACGAATCCGGTCGGGCGACTGGATGGCTCCGCCGCCCAGGGCGTCGGCGGTATCCGCGAGCCCATCTTCGTGAAAGGCACCGGTGATCAGCACCGTCACAGCCACCGCCGAGACGGCCGCCGCCCCGGGCCCGAGAGGAGATGCGACCCACCAGGTGCCGGCTGCGATCGCGCCGATTCCGGCGCCGACGAGAGGAAACCACCCGCTCGCCCATCGCCATTCGACGGCCGTGTACGGGCCTCCCCCCACGGGAATCCGCGTCAGAAATAGAGTGGCCGCCCGGATACCCCGGAGCGCGGCCCAGGGCGCAACGGCCACAGGGTCTCCAGTCCGCGAGAGACGATGGGAAGTCGGATCCGGGCCGTCTTCTGGCTCGCGCTTCGTACTCGGGCCGCGCCTTCCGGATCGGGAATCCGTGGCATGATGGGCCGTCGTCCACGCTCACAGCGGCGGGACCGCGGAGGATTCGCACCTCGCTTCCGGTACCCGGAACAACGCGCAAGATCCTACACCGAACCCGGCAAGCTGTCCAGCGAGGCGGCGAGGCCCTGGCTGAAGGTGCCGGGCAGAGCCCATTCTCCTCCATGATCGACTGGACCCCGACCCTCTGGGATCACGCGCTCGCCGCCGCCTTCGCGCTCGGCTTCCCGGCCCTCACGGCACCCGTGTACCTCCGTCGAAGGCCCGCGCTGCTGGCGGGTGACGCCGCGGTGCGCCTGCGAGAGTACCGCGAGACCATCGCATGGTTGTCGGCCATGGGAGTGGCGACCCTCTCGGTCTGGCTGGGAACGGGCCGGAGCCCCGGCCTCCTCGGACTGGCGTGGGAGGGGGACGCCCCTTCCGTCGTCGGCCTTCTGGTCGCCCTCTGCGCCGCAGCGCTCCTCACCCTCCAGACCCTATCCATCCAGAGAGACGCCGCCACGCGTGAGGCGGCCCGCCAAGCGTTCTTCGACGGACGTGACTTCATGCCGACCACCCCGCACGAGCGCCGGTTGTTCCGAGGCGTGTCGGTAGCGGCAGGGATCGGCGAGGAGCTGTTCTTTCGCGGCTTCCTGATCGCCTACCTCTCGACGTGGCTCCCTCTCATCTGGGCCGTCGCTGCCAGCTCGGTCGCGTTCGGGCTGGTTCACATCATGCACGGCATCCGAGCCACGATGAGGTCGACCCTGCTCGGGGCCGTCCTGGCCGCCCTCGTCGTGGCGAGCGGCAGCCTCTGGCCGGCGATCATCCTCCACACCGCCATCGACTGGACCAGCGCCGAGGCGGGATATGCGATCCTCGGCCCCGACGGTGTGTCGTCCTGAGGCGCGGGCTTGGCGCGGGCTTGGCGCAGGCAACCGGACTCCCCGGACGCCCCACTGCTGTCCCGTTTGAGAAGTCCGGTGCGTACCGAGAGGGGGTGAGGGCTTGGGTGGCGAGGCGGAGCGACCCGGCGTAGCCAAAGCTACGGCAAGGAGTTCCAACGACGTCCACACAAGATGCACTCCTCCTCGAATACCATCGGGACTCTTCTAACGGGACACTAGTGTAGTGTCGCCAAAGTCTGGTGACCGCCGAG
>JANQNV010000233.1 GCA_028279425.1 Longimicrobiales bacterium
AGCCAAGAAGGAGAACGCGACGATCTGAGGCTCGTCCCCTCCGCCGGGTGTAACATTTTCACCCGCCGCGTTTGTCACATTTTCGTCCGGCGTTGACACCGAACCGGACCCGGCATCCTCGCGGCTGGCACACCTCGCGTTCCCACGAGCGCAAGCTCCGCTCGTACCAAGTCGAAGCCGCCTGGTATCGGGAGTGGGCGTCGCGCTGCGACGACGACTGTCGGGTCGCCCGGCTCCTCCTCCATGCCGCCCACGGGGACGAGGTTCTGATTCTCCTGGAAGACCTCGATGCAGCGGGTTTCCCCGCGCTCGCTCGCTCCATTTGGCCCGACCAGCTGCGCGCCTGTCTCGGCTGGCTCGCCCACTTCCATGCCACCTTCATGGGCGCGCAGCCCGAGGGGCTATGGGAGACGGGCACCTACTGGCACCTTGCGACCCGGCCGGATGAACTCGAGGCGCTTCAGGACTTCCCCCTCAAGGAGGCGGCGCCCAAGCTGGACGCCGCTGCTGAGCGGGGCGCGGCACCAAACGTTGGTCCACGGCGACGCCAAGCTGGCGAACTCCTGCTTCTCACCGGAGGGGACGTCGTCGTTGTCGCGGGTCGCGGCGGTCGACTTCCAGTACGTCGGCGGGGGGTGTGGCATGAAGGACGTCGCCTACTTCCTCGGGTCGTGCCTCGACGAGGCCGAATGCGAAGCGCGTGAAGGGGAGCTGCTCGATCTCTACTTCGACCTCCTCGGCTCAGCCCTGGGGCGCCTACAGCCCGATGTGGACGCCGCCTCGGTGGAGCGGGAGTGGCGCGCGCTCTTCCCTGTCGCCTGGACCGATTTCCACCGCTTCCTGAAGGGGTGGAGCCCCGGGCACTGGAAGATCCACTCGTACAGCGAGCGCGTTGCGCGCGAGGTGTTGGCGGGGTTGTGAGGGGAGGCACTATGCCCCGAAGGCCTAGGCTGTCCTGATTCGGAGTTGACGAGACACAAGCGTCCCCCTGGGGGGCGTTGCATTCTGGGTTTGAAACCTGCCAGGGAATTCAAACCACAGGAGCTTCGCCATGACCCAGGGGGACGTGTTGTATCGCTTCCGTCTTCGCACGATGGCGCTGGCCGAGGAATTGGGCAATGTCCGAGCGGCCTGCCGTGTGATGGGGATCCATCCGTCGACGTTCTACCGCTGGAAGAAGCAGGTGGATCGCTTCGGACTGGAGATGCTTCGGCCGCGGGAGCGCCGGCTTCCTCGGATGCCAAACGCCACGCCGAAGCTCGTCGAGCGGCAGGTGCTCGGCTTCGCATTGGCGAATCCGGGCGTCGGACCGGCCCGGATCTCGGCCGAGCTCCGTCGGGAAAAGTGGGGTGGGATCCGGCTCTCACCCAGCGGTGTGTATCGCGTTCTACGCCGCCATGGCCTGAACACCCGCGCTCGACGGTTGGCGTTGGTCGCCGGCTATGCCGCTCCACCAGAACCCGAGCCTCGTCCTGCGCCGCCGGTACGGCATCTGAGAGTTGAAACGCCTGGAGAGTTGGTGCAGTTCGACTGCTTCCGGATCGGTCGGCTGGCCGGCACCAAGGGCGTCGTCTGGCAATACACCGCCATCGACGTCGGCAGCGCCTACGCCTGGGCCGAGATCCACACCACGCCCCACAACCCCTCGCACGGCTTTACTTCGCGCCTGGCTCGCCGCGTCGCTTGAGACCTCAAGAGGTTCGGTTGGCCCTTTCTCGCCGCGACCACAGACAACGGCAGCGAGTTCCGGGCCCATGCCTTCGGCAAGGCTCTGCACGACCTGGGCGTGCAGCACCGCTTCATCCGAAGCGGCCGACCCCAGACCAACGGCTGCGTCGAGCGCCTCCAGGGCACCATTCTGCAGGAGTGCTACAAGCCGGCCTTCGCCCAGTATCTCGTCCCGCGCTACCAGGGCCTTCAACGCGATCTCGAGCGCTACCTCGTCTACTACAACACCGATCGCGCACACACCGGACGCTGGACCCGTGGGCGTACTCCAGCTCAGGTTATCGGAGCCACCAAGATGTACGCAGGTCGATGACCCACCCGTCGCCTCTACTCCGGAATAGGACAGCCTAGCAGGCAGGCGACCTGCTCCCGCCCGACGCGTGCGACCGTGTGCCCGCGTCTGGACGCGACCTGATGCGGACCCGAGAGGCCCATGTCGCCCCATGGTTTGCGGGCGCCGGGGGGGACCCACTCGACAAGCACGTCGTGCATCGCGGACTCGCGCTCGATGGGGACGAGCTCGGCACGGACCGGGCATTCGAGGACTCGCGTAGGTTCACTCGGGGTACCGCGCTCCGCGAGGCGCCGGTGGCGCGCATCAACTCCTGCGCGACCGTCTCAAGGCGGAGCCGCCGCGGCCGGCGGTTCTTTTCTATCGTGGCCTTGCCGTCTACAGCGTTGACCGGGCGCCGTGCGGGTGCGTGGGTCTTGGGGTCGACGAGCCCCGGGAGTGCGTCGAGCGAAGGATGACCGAAGGCGTCGCGTAGGATCTCGAGCGCCTCCCGGACGAATTGGTCTCGGTGGGATCCCCAGACCCACGTGATCCTCAGGCCGAACATAGCGTCGTGATCTTCCGCTCCCCAGGTGGTTCCAACGCACGTTGGCGGCTAGGCTGCAGCAGCCTGATGTCGAGGTTGTGTTGCCTGCGGGAGTGATCTAATGATAGTTCCATCATCGTACTCGGTAGAGCGAGGGCTCATGCGTCGTGTCGTTGCGGTTCTGGCATCTCTGGTCCTATTGAGTTGTACGGAGCGCCCCGCCGTGCAGCCCGGGGTGACGGGCGGATTCGCCATTCGATTCGATGCGTCGAACGCCGGGTCGCAGGTCGGCAGCTGGGCGGTGAGGGTCGTGGGGCCTGACGGCGTGCCCCAGAACCGGTCCGGCGCTCCGGGTAGTCAGGTGGTCTTCAGGGCCCTGGAGCCCGGCTCGTACACCGTTTCCGTGGAGGGCCGCGGCGGGAACGACATCTACTTCGACCAGACCGTGGCGCGGATCTCTGCCGGGGTGTCGAGCGATGCTATCGTGAATCCCACAGCGTGTGTTCCCGCGGGCCTGATTGCGTCCCCGCAGTCGATCCTGGTGGGTCAGTCCGCCCAGCTTCGTTGGAGCAGTCTGGGTTGCGCGGAGCAGTACCGTGTGGAATGGGCCACCAATCCCTCGTTCTCGGGCGCATCGGTCCGTGGAACGACGGGTGGCACGAGCCTGTCCGTCAGCCCTTCTGTGGCCGGGGTTTCCTACTACTACCGTCTGATTGCTCAGACGCCCATGGGTGGGTTTTCGCGCCCGGTCCCCTTCCCGAACCCGATCCTCGTCCGGCCCAGCACGTTCGGGTTGGACGTCCGAGGCTCCGGAAACGGATCGGGTTCTGTCACGTCGAGTCCGGCGGGCGTGAGCTGCTCGATGACCGCGGGATCGAGATCGGGTGACTGCTTCGAGAGCTACGCAACGGACACGCAAGTGTCGCTGACGGCCACGCCTCAATCGGGTTCGAGTTTCGCAGGGTGGAGTGGAGCGTGCGGTGGGACGGGCGCCTGCCAGATCGCCATGTCTCAAGCGTGGACGGTCACTGCGTCATTTACTCAATCGCAGCGGACGCTGACTGTGTTCAAGTCGGGATCGGGTACGGTGACGTCCAGTCCTACGGGCATCTCGATCCCAACGTCCGGGACGAGCGGCTTCGCGACGTTCGCCAATGGTCAGAGCGTTCGCCTGACAGCGACACCGGCGAGTGGTTGGCAGATTGGCGGCTGGGGCGGCGCCTGTTCGGGGTCCGGAACGTTGTCGCAGTGCACGGTGAGCATGACATCGAATCGCACCGCGAGCGTGACCTTCGTGCGGCCCGTTCCGGCGAGTGTTGCGATCAACGGGAGTTCCTCAGCCAGTGTGGCCGCAGGCGAATCCGTGGAGTTCTCTGCAACCGCGTTCGACCAGTTCGGCAATCCGATCTCGGCGCCGGTCGAATGGTGGAACTACCACCAGTGGACCGAAGGCTGGACCCGAATCGGGGCGGGCGGCGCGTATTCCCAGTCAGCTACGGGACACGACCTGATCTTCGCAAGCGTTGATACGGGGAGCGGGAGGGTGTTCTCACCCCACGTCTCCGTCCACGTCACCAATGCCGAAGGCAGGATGCCCGCCAATAGCTTCTTTGCGCCTTGTCAACCGCTTAGTTGGGGCAACCAGAATCAGCCTGCAGGACGGGTCCAGTACTATCGGATCGATGCCTTGCCCGGGCGCAGCTATTGGGCGGAGGCGACCTTTATCGCGGCTGGGGCGGGGACGCCGGGCGGCGAATTTGCACTCGTCGCGAAGTCAGACTCCACGCCGACTCTCACGGACTACGACTGGATCTCCGATGGCGGACTTCTCAGCAGTGAAGAGCTCAACATCGAGGTGCTGAGGCGTACTACGGTGGTCGTTGCGGTAATCATCAAGTCAGACATCACCGGAGGCGGAGTGTACCATCGGAACCGTGGTGGTACCCTACCGTCGGTTTATTGCCAGCCTCCTCCGACGATCGCCCCCGCGCCCGCTGCTGTCAGTTCGGTGGCGCCTGGATCCATGGAGCGGTCTCCCCAGGCGTCGTCACCGGCCCCGAGGGGAGGCGGCAGCCTCCCCCGGCGCCACTAACCTCCGGGCAGCGTGACGATCAGGTCCCCCGTCGTGGGCGGCGGCGGGTCTCCTCCGAGGAGAACCGCCGCCAACACGCCGGCGGCGCCCGCGCCTCCGATCCACTTCCACGGGAGTCCGCCGCCACCCCCGGGGGTGGGGCCCGGAGGGGTCTCTCGGAGCAGCGCGTCGATCGAAGCCTGCAGCTGATTCGTGAAGATCGCCGCGCGATCCACGCCCAGGATCACACCGACCGGGGTGCCCGTGGCGTCCGCGAGCGCGCCGCCGATCGCCGGCTCGGGAAGCTGACGATCCAGGAGGACGTCGGCCCCCTGTACACTTGAGACCCGCGCCCGCGTCAACCTGAGTTCGGGCGCGCACCCGTCTCGGTACAGCGCCCAGACATGCGCCCCAGACGTGGGCGCCCAGGGGCCGAACGCGGGAACTCCCCCCAATCCGGTGGCCGGAACGATCTCCAGGTCCCCGCTCGACCGGGCCAGAGGCGCCTGGACTTCGATTCCTTCGCGGACCGGGGAAAGGGACGCGGGTGATCCGTAGTTCAGAGAAGGCACGAGTAGCAGGGCGCTCCCGTTGCGCTGGATCGCGTTGATACACGGACTGTCCTCTGCGGAGCCCGCCCTCAACTGGAGCACGTACTGACCCACCATGCTCGCCGCCCGCGCGGACAGGACCGGTGCGAGTCCGAAGGTGAGTTCCGTGGTGACTCCAGGCAGGACCTCACGCACCGCGACGGCTGGTTCGTACCCATCCGCTTCGGAGCTTACGGTGTACGTGCCCGGCGCAAGTGGGACGCCCTGGTCGGGGGTTACCGGACGACCGTCGACGAAGACCCGAAGAGCGGCCATCGTCGTCGAAGAGACGCGAAGTATGCCGTTGCGGGTGCGATCGAAGTCGTTGGTCCAACTCCAGGTCGTCTCGACGTCCGCCTCCCCCTCCGCGTCGCTGCTCCGTTCCACCGCGTCTCGGGCCGATCGATAGCTATCGATCACGCTGTTGGCATAGACGGAGGGGTCCACCGCCCACTCGCCCTGAATTCGGATTCCCCAGCGGAACCAGACCTGAGCGAGGTCGGGGTCCGGGGTCACGCTGCCCTCGACGAGATGCAGTCCCAGGGTCGTCAAGGCCTCAGCCCAAAGACGGTCGGTTCCCGCGACTGTGGGGTTGACGAGGGGCATCACGTTGTCGAGGGCGATTTCGCTGTTCGCCTCGGACCGGGCGTTGTCGATGATCCGGCTTCGGTCGGGTACCTGAGCGGACAAGGGCGTGAAGGAATGGAGGGCCGACAAGCCGATGCACACGACGAAAGCGAGCCGAGTCATGGTGTACTCGAGGGTTGAAGTAACAAGTGGCGTTCGGGTGGTCGAGGGAGTTCGACGGGGCGCTCACCGGGCAGCGGGGCCGCGACGGGAATCGCACCCCGCTGCAGGACCGCAGACGAACGACCCCCCAGGACCCCGCCACAGTTCCGTTCGACCGTCGAATCGGCCTCGAACTGGGTTAGGAGTTCACGGCATGCCGCCCGCAACCGCTCGCCCTCCTGGGGATTGGATTCGGACTTCTGCCGTAGTTGGCCAGAGACATAGCGAGCGAACCCGTTCAACTGCTCGGCGCTCGCCTCGACGACTCGCAGCGAATCGAGGAGGATGGGGACGACCTCGGGTTGGTTCGTATCGATGAGCGTCTCGACCGCCTCCGTCAGCCGTGTACGGTCCCACGTCACGTCCACCCGCACCCCCGCGCCGCGCAGGGCTTCCAGGTGCTGCCACCGAGCCTCACCCGTGGCCCTGGCTTCGAACGGTCGCGAGGGAAGAACACCCCGATCGAACTGGCCGACAACACCCGCTTCGGTCAGCCGCACCCCCTGGAGCGACGAAGCCTCCGACGTCAGTGCCGCAGCCGGGATCTCGAGGGTCAGGAAGGACGGCAAGAGTACAGCGGCTGCGGCGAGCGTGGTGATCGCGATCCCGCCGGCTGCGAGGGTTGGACGGGGCACCGCACCGATCCGCCTCAACAAGCCATGTGAATCCCCTGGGGGCCGGATCTTCTCCAACTCCCGAAGGAACGCACGCGCATCCGGAAGTCGGTCTTCGGGCTTAGCGTTGAGGTTCTTGAGGATCAAGCGTTCCAGCGATCGGGGTACCTGTCGGTTGAACTCCCGCAGGGGAATCTCCTCGCCGCTGGCGAGTTCCATCTTCAGAAAGGAGTGGCCCCGGCTGGTCCGGTCGGTAATCTGGTTGACGACCCAGGGCTCCTTGCCCGCCAGCAGCGAGTAGAGAACGACGCTCGCGGAGTAGAGGTCCGAGCGTCCATCAACACGGGCGCCGGGGCGCTGCTGTTCAGGCGACGCGTAGCCGACCGTTCCCGGAGTCAAGTAGGTCGTCCCGAACTTCGACCGACGGGCCTCATCGAGGACTTTGGCCACACCGAAGTCCAGCACCTTGAGGACTTCGTGGCCGCCCCGGTCGACCGTCAGCATCAAGTTCGCAGGCTTCAGGTCACGATGAATGACGCCGTTGCGATGAGCCACGTCGAGCGCAACGGCAAGCTGTCTACCGATGTCGAGGACGCGCTCGACGGAGAAGGGACCCTCGGATTCGATGAGGTCGTGAAGATTGAGTCCGTTGACGTACTCCATGACGAAGTACGCGAGGTTTTCTTCGGCCACCTCGGTGAAGGCGCGCAGGCCGACGATCTGCGCGCAGTCGTCACCGAGGGACTTGATGAGTTCGGCCTCGACCTCGAAGCGCGATCGGGCCTCTTCGATATCGCTGGGATGAAGAGCGTCGCGACGAAAGATCTTGACCGCATCGATGCCGCCGCGCCGGTCCTTGGCTTTGTAGACCGCCCCGAAGCCTCCGACACCCACCTTTTCAATGATGGTCCACTGATCCATCAGCATCCGACCGATCCACGGATCCTCCACCGGGGCTGCGGCGTTCAGCTCCGCCCCGCAGTCGCCACAATAGACGTACCGCTCGGAGGGGTTCTGGGCCTGACAGTTGGGACAGATTCGCATCGATGGGCGGCGGGAGGCTTCGATTCCGCAGTTCTGGGTCCGTGAGAACGAAGGTACGGGCCAACCGCGGTGATTCGATACCCCTCGGTCGCGATAGCTCGGACTTTTGATCGGCGGCGGGGCTTTCGAAGTCGGAAACCTGCTTGTATGCTAGCGGCATAAGGGACTTACGTCAGTGTGAGAGGCAACTTCCCCGCACATCGGGATCCGAGAAAGGCCTCTTTACAGCTGGAGGACTCCGAAGATGACATTTTCTTGTCGGCGCAGCTCTCGGTGGCTTGCGATCGGTGCCCTGGGTTTCGCGGCCGCGTGTGCGAGCAGCCCGGGCGTCGGCGAGGACGAGGGCGGGGATGCGCCTTCTGCCGGAATACTCGGGTACGTGTTGATCGAGTCTGAGGGCGATACCCTCCGCGTCCCCGGCGCCGACGTCTGGACCGAGTCCGGCGGATTCCAGGCAGTGACCGATAGCTTGGGAGCTTACGCGCTCTGGGACGTCAACCCTGGAGCGATGGACGTCAAGGCTTCATGGCACCAAGACGGCGTTCTGCGCGAAGGTGCGGTAACGGTCGAGGTGCGCATCGGTGCCACGTCGCAGGCTAACATTCTGTTGGGTGAGGACCTCCGAGGTGAGATCAATTCGACCGTCATCGAGCGGCTGGGCGAGGTGATTCGCCGGGGTCCGCCTGTAATCCGCGTCTCAGGGGGGCAATAGGGGTGCGCGCTCAGATGCTACCCGGTCGCCATCTTCTCGCGGTGACTTGTGGGCTGCTCGCTGGCGCGTGCGGTGGAAACGAGCCTGCCTGCGACGCGGGCTATGTTTTCGACGACTTGGCAGGTGCGTGTGCGCACGAGGCCGTGTCACTCAACGAGACGGTCCTGCTCGTGGAATTCGCGGTGGCCGAAGGTGAAGAGATGGCCGCGGACTCGGTCTCGATCAATTGGTCGACCTCCCAGCCAAGGCTCGACAGCGGATTCGACGATTGGTCGCCGGAGCGGGCGTACCCGATTCGACGCATGGTGCGGACTGGCGATACGCTGATCGTTGATCTGGGAGTACGCCCCGCGGGGTTGGATACCGTGATCGCGGTCTCCGGTCTCGCCGTAGCGTCCGGGAGTTCCCGCACCCACACGGTCTTGGTGCCCGGGCGAACGGTGCGGGTGGTGGGGCCCGTTTCGGGTTCCGGTACGAATCGCCTCACGGTGAGAAGCGACCCGCCGGGAGCCTCGTTCGTGATTCAGGATTTGCCGGGCAACGCGGTCACATCGGGCGTCGCTCCTGGCACCTTCGATCTCGAGCCCGGGGAGTACATCGTTCGGGCGACGGTGGATGGTCGGGGCGAGCGAAGCGCGCGAGTGGACCTCCGTCGGGGGAATCGTGTGGAGGTCCTCACATTCTCAGACGAGATGCGGCGCGTCAACATTGCCACCGAGCCGGGAGACGCGCTGGTGCGGCTGTTCCGAAGAAACGCCGACGGATCTGAGGAACTCGTCGGAGAGCGGCAATCGCCCGCAGCCTTCACGGTGGCGGGTGGCATCTACGGCTATGAGGTCACGAAGCCTGGGTACCAAACGGCAACACCGGGAATGGCGGTGCTGGATACGCGAACGGGCGACGTGTCGACGACGGTCGAGTTGGTGTCGGAGGATGTGGCTCGAACCCTGGGCGGGGTTCGGTCCGCGGCGTGCGAGGAGGTCATCCGCACGATGCAGTCGCTGAACGCCCCGACCGACACCCGTGGAGAAGCGGGCTACCAGTGGGCCAGCGCCCTCCAACGCTATGGCGACTGTCTCGCCAATGAGGGGGAGTACGATCAGGCCCTGGAAGCGGCCGACCGCATTCTCGGATTCAACCCCGCCTTCGTCACGGCGCGGGAGCTGAAGGGACAGATACTCTGCGGACTCGGAGACTTCGCTGGAGGCTATCGCGAGCTTCAAGAAGCGTCCGGTCCCGGGGCGGCCCAGGTCCCGGTGGGAGATCGGTTTGCGTTTCGAACGATCGTTCAGTTCCGGGTCGCCCGTTGCAAGGTGGACGAGTACCGAGCCGACACCTCGGAAAACCGTGGAGTGCTCCGGACCGCGGCGAGGGCTGCACTCGCTCAGTTCCTCGCTGAGGCGGAAGAAGAGTTGGGCCGCCGTGTCGCCAGCCCGACCATTCTCGAGCAGCTGTCCAGCTTGCGATCCGAGGCTGAGCAACTCCTTCAGTCGCTCTAGTGCTCCTTCCATTCTGTTGAGAGCTACATGAGAGGAAGATCGATAGTCTTGGTTGCGTGCGCCGGCCTTCTCTCCGCGACTGGCCCCGCGCCGGCCGCGGCCCAGGAGTCGCTCGGGCGCGTGCTCAACCCGGAGATGCCCCCCCTGCTGCCCAACTTGATCTCGTTCGAGCGGGTCGAGGGCGACAGGCGCACGATCCACTTTCTCGATATCCAGTCCGGCCGTGTTTTTCCGCTTGAAGGCACGCCTCAGGAGGTCGACTCCAGCGCTCTCGTATTACCTGGCATCGGCAACCGCGGCGCCCAGTTCCGGAGCTTCTCCGGAGATCTTGCGTGGCGGCCGGTGTGGGATGATCAGCGGCGCTGGTTCGCCTACGCCGCGGGCACCGGCGATGGACGGCTCGGTCTGTTCCTTCACTACCTGGACCGGTCGGACGCGGTGGGGGCCGGCGAGCCGATCCTCATCCCCACCGAGGGAGATGTCGTCACGCCGCGGTGGTCCCCCGATGGTCGCATGCTCACGTATTCCGCGAACGGCCGGATCTATGTGATCTCTCGGGCCGATCGACTCCTCGAACCGGGACGCTCGGTGCCGGCGGGAGTCTCGGTCGAGGTGCAGGGCCCTCGGGGCACGGCCTTGTATCCCGTCTTCTCGCCCGGCGGCGACCGGCTCGCCTATTCGGTTCAGACCACCGTCGGTGGTCAGAATTGGGGGGTCGAGGTCGTGGAAGTCGATTCGAATGGTCAGGCCGAGGGCTCACCCGTCTTGATGACGCCGGCCCTCACTAACTCGAACGAGTTGCGGCCATCGTGGTCCCACGACGGTACCCATCTGGCGTACTTCCTGGATCGCGATCCGGGCGGCGGTGGCGCGGCTCAGATCGATATCGGGGTGCTTCGCCTAGTGGAGAACCCCCAGGGCGGAGTGGCGCGGGGAGAGGTCCTCCAGGGCCGCTCACCCCGGATCGCCGACGATGTGTTCCCCAATGAGATTCGGGGTCCGACTTGGGTTCAGTGGAACGCGGGCGGTGGCCAGGTTGCTCCTGCGATTGTGTACGTCGCCGACGACGACGCGCGGGGGGACCCGGTGATGTTGGCCTCCGTGGATGCCTGGAGCGACGCTCAGGCCGACTATGCGGTCCGATTGGACGACGAGTTGGATTGGGCAACCGAGCAGCACTCCTTCGTCATCGTCGCGCCGCATCGGCTTACCGGTGCCTATCAGAGTCGATTCGCGTACGTCCACCAGGTCCGGGGGGGGCAGTCCCTCGGCATCCAGGACGTGGCCAACCCTGCGCTCGCTTCCCTGCAGGTCGGCTGCCGCCTGGGTCGGCCGGGGTGCTGGGTATCACTCCGGGAGCGGGAGGGGACGACGGGGCGGCCCTCGAACGGTTCGAGCAAGGCGCTGTCGCTCCTTCTGCCAGGCGCCGGCCAGCTTGCGGCTGGAGAGACGGCGAAAGGCGCGGTGCTAGCGGCGGTGGCGGCGGGGGCGGCCGTCCTGGCGTTGACGAGCATACCGTCAGTGGATGTCGCCGATGTGCAGCGGGTCAGCACGGCAGGGGGGAACAACTACTACCTTCCCGGCGACCCCGCCGTCGCGGCGTTCGAAGACGATGAAGGCACCCTCCTCCTCGCCGCCGGTGTCTTCGGTGCGGCGTGGGTGATCAGCGCGCTCGATGCCTTCGTTCTGGGGTCGGGGGATTCCGGAATGGGGTTCGAGATCGGGCCGTCTCCGACCACCTGGAGAACCGAGGGGGGTTCGGGGTGGGACCTCGGGTTCCGGATCTCTCGCTGAAGTGGGGTCTCCGATGACTCGGCACTGGCTAGTCCTGGGCACATGCGTCTCGCTGTTGCCGGGCCTGGCCCGGGCCCAGGCCCACGACTATCGGAGCATCGTCGAGCAGGGCATCGAGTCGCTCGGCGGGCCCGAGGGGCTCGCTCAGGCTAGGTGGTCCGAGGTGAGGGGTTTCGTCGGCGCTCTCGTGCTGCGAGGAGAGTTCTACTACGACCTCTACCGATTCCAGTCGGCCCTTCAGCGGGACTACGCTCGCCTTCGCAGCTCGGACGAAGTTGAAGTGCGTGTCCCAGAGGCCCGCTACTTCGAAGGCCGCGCCCTGATGGAGATGGGAGATCTGGCAGGGGCTCGCCGAGCGTTCTCTTCGCTAGAGGCCGAAACCGCTGTGGAGGTGCGCTCGCTCGCGGAGTTGTGGTCGAATGCGATCAACGATCGAGCGGGGTGGCCGGGCGTCTATGTAGCGTGGGCAGCGTCTCCAGGGTCTCCGCCGCAAGCCGTCGCGTGTCCGAGTTCGTCAATTCGATGCGAGCTGTTCGCCGCGGTCGCCGCAGGCGACCGAGTGCAGATTGCCGTGCTGTCCCGTCGACTCCTTACCTCGGGGCCCGTCTTCTCGCAGCAAGGCCGGGTTCGCGGTGTCGACGACGTCATTGTCGATGTGGATGTCCACTTTCACGACGCCTTTGACTTGCGGCTTCTGTCGCTTGCCGACTTTGCCTTAGCACTTTCGCTTCTGGACGGTGTGGAAGTGAGTGGCTCGCAGGCCCTCGGGGATTTCACGCGAGCCCGAATCCGCGACGAAGCTCCGCAGGGTCCTGCGGTGGGCAGCAGGGAGTTGGTCGGGGCGTACGAAGTCCGGGCTCTCCTTGCATCGGGCAACGCGCAACGAGCGCTGGAGAGGGCGGATGCCGCGATGCGACCGGTTTTTGGCAAGGGCCTCGATGAGGTTCCGCCCAGCCTCTCGCTCGTGCATGCCCATGCGGCCTATGCGGTCGGTCGCCTATCTATAGCGGGTGCGGATGAAGGCGGCGTTCAACGCTTCAAGGAGGCTCGCAGCGCGTTGGACCGTCTGGTGGGGCATTTCCCGGCGCTGGGGCCGGCGCGACGTATGCTGCAGGAATTGACCGACCCCAATCGTGTCGTCGGTCGGGTTCGTACCGGTTACTGATGGAACTAACGCTCCACTGGAGTTCGGATTCAATGATAGGGAACTGGGTGCATCGGGTGACGCTCGTGGCGGGGCTTGTCCTGCCGGCCGGCATCGCCGCGCAGGTGGCCGATGGAGGCGACCTCTTCTATGGCGAGCGCGACTCGTACGGTGAGTTGAGCCCCTACCACAATCGCACCGAATCGGCGGAGACTGCGCGTATCCTGACGCTGGTGTACGAAAGCCTGTATCGGTTCGACTTCGATCGGGATGAGTACGAGCCCATTCTTGCGGCCGGCCCCTGGGCCGGGGCGACGATGGGGGAGCCTGCCCACTTCACCGTGACGGTGCCCTTGAAGCCAGGGGTGAAGTGGCATGACGATCGGGACTTCACGGCGGAAGACGTGGTGTTCTCCTACCAGTACATGCGACACGGGGCGAATGCGGAACTGAAGAAGGCGCTGGATGAAGGACTCATCGAAGTTCGAGCTCAGAGCGACTACGAGGTGACCTTCGTCTTCGCAGACGGTGTCGTCGACCCAGGGCCGTACCTGAACAAGTGGATCATTCCGGCGCACGTGTTCGATACGGAGACCATGGCGTTCCGCTCGGCCGCGATGAACTTGCGGGATCGGCCCGTCGGGACAGGGCCGTTCCGGTTTCAGGCCCGTGAGAGCCAGACCGCGGACTTCACACGAAACGACGATTATCACCGAGGTGCGCCGATCCTCGACAAGGTCGGGTACACACGGTTGAACGATGTGAACGCCCTGATGAGCAGTCTGGAGGTAGTGCGGGGCGGCCTCCAGTTGGTGACGGAGGTGCCTCCATCGGTCATTCCCCGGGTCCGGGACAACCAGTCGCTGAGCTATGGGGTCAGCCAGGGTCACAACGTCTGGGCCGTGGCCCTGAGGCAGACCCCCAACAGCATTTTGAACGACTCTCGGATCCGAGAAGCCCTGAGCCTCGCCGTCGATCGGGAGAACCTTCTCGATGTATGGTACCAGGGCGAGGGTACGGTGGTGGCAGGTCCGATCGCCCCGGGTGGGCCGTTCCACAATGCAGACCTGGGCGCACCGGTCTACGATCCGGAGCGTGCGCGCGAGATCGTGCAGGCCTCAGGCCTGGACGTCAGTCAGCCGCTCCGCCTGATATATGGGACGGAGAGTGAAATCTCGGGCAATGTCGTCCAGGCTTTGGAGAACTCGTTCGAGTCCATCGGCATACCCGTGGAGACTGTCCAGAAGGAGCCGGCGGAGTTCCAGCAGTCGATCACGGAGACGTACGACTTCGACATGGTCTACCTGCAGTGGCAGTTCGACCCGACGTACAACCTGCGTCCGCTCTTCCACACCGATGAGATCGGGCCGGGCGGGCTGAACATCATGAACTACTCCAACCCTGAGGTCGACGGCCAGCTGGACAATCTGCAGTTGCAGAGCGATCCGGGATTTCGACGACAGATGTCGAGGCGGCTGCAGGCGCTGTTGGCCAGGGAGCGTCCGGCGATCTTCTTGTTCACGACCGAGTCGATCTACGCGTACCGCGCTGAATGGGGCCTCCTTTCGGTGAATCCGCTCTACTTCTTCACGAACGTTCATCGTTGGTTCAGGGTGTCCGGCTGAGGTCGGGCTTCCGTCGACCGCTCCTACGGCTCGGGGCTGGTGAATGAGCGTCGCGACATCCGTCGCCGCCGGGTCGCTACGTCGGGTGATGGCGGGTGGGATTGTTCTGCTCGCGGCCTTGGGGCTCGTGGCGGGAGCCCTCGCGGCACTTCCGGGCTCCGCTTCTGCCCTTTGCGAAGAGTCGGGTATCGAGGAGTGTGAGACGGGTTGGGCCGCTCGGGCTGCGATACTGTTCGAAAAAGGGGCGACGTTCGACGTCGGTGAGCGGACCGTCCCCGTCGTGCTCGACCATCTGTGGGCCAGCGTCACCCTTATCGGCGCGAGCATCACCCTTCTGCTGGGAATCGGGGTTCTTCTCGGTGTCGGCACGGCTCTGCGGCCTGAAGCTCGCGGCCTCGCGCTGGGCGCGGCGGCCATCGCGACGATTTCGAATGTCCCTGTACTCGTCTGGGCCATGGTGGTGCTCTGGGTGCAGACCGCTCAGGACGTCGCGTTGGTCAACTTCGAGCCGACGAACCTCTGGGAGTGGGGTCTCCGGCACGTGGGCCCGTTGCTCGCGTTGGTGCTCGGTGACGGGATGCTGGGAGACCTGATTCATCGGGTACGCTTGGATACGCGGGCGATCCTTCGCGAACCGTACATGCGTACGGTCCGTGCCCTTGGTCTGGGTGTGAGTCGCCAGCTTCTGCGAAGTCTCACACCTTCGGTCGGGGAACTGGTGAGATCTCGAGCCCTCTTCCTGGTCGGGGGAGCGATCGTCGTCGAATGGGTGTTCGTGATCGACGGAGTGGGATACCTGGTGGTCGATTCCCTCGTGGGGGAGAGAGATCGTGAGCTCATCGAGGTGCTTGCGGCTTCGATCTCGGTAGTGCTGGTCGGCGTCGTTCTGGGCGTCATGTCAGAACTCGCCAGTGTGGCCGCTGATCCTCGTAAAGCCCGGGTCCGGCATCCCGCGGAGGCCGGAGGATGAAGGGGCCGCGATGGAGTGAGTTCCCGATTGAACGAATGATCGGCGTCGGCGTCTTCGGCGTCCTGTTGGTGTGCCTTCTCTTGGTTCCCGGGATAGCTCGCGACCTGGAGACCCTCCCACTTCGCATTCCTGACAATCAACTCCCGCGCCTACTGCCACCAACACATCCGCTGTTGCAGCGCGCGATGTCCGATCCTCCAACCGAAGTGTGTGCCTCGAACGCCGGTGACGGTGGCGGACTGTTCGCTTTCGCGGAACCGTGGGAGTGTTCATCGCGCTCGGCCCTGTTCTTCCTCTCGAGACCATCGACCTCGGGATCTCCAGGGCGCGAGTATTCCTACGGGCCGAAGGTGTCGGCCGACGGGTGGTCGATCGAGTTGTTGGGCCCCTCTTTCCTGGGGGTGTCGGAAGACGGGCTGCGCATCGAGGGGGTTCCTGCCGAGGCCGGTTCGTTTCCCGTCGAGGTGCAAGTTCGCTTCGCCAGCGGGGTCGTCGTGGCGCAACGCTACGCACTCGTGATCGACGCGGATCCGCCGACCGCCGCTCCCGATATCGAGGAGTGTGTGATCGAGTTCGAGCCCGCCTCGAGGGTCGAAAAGGCCCGACGCTGTTACGCACGGATCCCTGCGTTTCTCTCCGAGCCGATCGTCTCGATCCCCGTCGGACGGGAGTCGACATACCGGCCCCGGTTGAACGTGCCTGCCGTGGTCACGGATGTTCGGCCGGGCGAAGGGGATGCGGATGCCTTCGACCTCGAGGTGCTCGCAGATAGTTCCGGTGTTCGGATCGCACCCCTTACTCGAGGGCGACTCGCGGTCTGGGTCGATGTTCGCGCGAACGATGGATCGTCACTTCAGCAGCGATACTCGGTGACCGGTACGGACGGTGCCTACCTACTGGGTACCGACGAGGGGGGGCGCAGCACGGGTGCGCTGCTGTTGGTCGGCATGCGGACAGCACTCTTCGCCGGACTCATCGCGGCAGCCGTGGGCGTGGCTCTGGGGCTGCTGCTGGGTGCATTGGCGGGCTTCTACGGCGGCCTTTTGGGGCGCGGAGTCCTCACGTCGGTGAATGCGCTCGAGGCCGTTCCCGCGCTCCTCCTGATCCTGCTGGCAGCCGTTCTTACGGAGTTCAACCTGATCGTGGTCATGGGTGTGGTGGGGTTGGTCGTGGTGCCAGAAGTCACGCGGACCATCGCTTCACGGGTGGATGAATTCCGGGCCCGGCAATTCGTTGAGGCTGCCAGGGAACTGGGCCTCGGCGATTCGACGATTCTCTGGAAAGAGATCGTGTGGTACAATCTGCGACCCGTGCTCCTCGCGCAGGTCGTCCGGACGATCAGCCTTGCGATTCTGATGGAGGTGACGATCTCGTACTTCAAGCTGCAGGGCGGCGGGATCAGTTGGGGGGGCGTCCTTCTCCAGGGGAAGAACAGTCTCGGCAACCCGAACACGTATTGGTGGCTGCTGATCTTTCCATCACTTGCGATTGTGGGATCTGTCGTCGGGCTCCGCATTCTCGAGAACCAGGTACGTCGCCTCTTCGTCCGGGAGACCGGGGACTGATGGCGGCGACGGCGCTCGGGACCCTGTTTCGAGGACGCGGCGTCCGCACGTGGTTCGATGCCCGCGGAGAGCTGCTTCGAGCGGTGGACGGTGTGGATTTCGAGGTCCCAAGGGGAGGCGCGTTGGGCGTCGTGGGGGAGTCGGGGAGTGGAAAGACCCAACTCTTCTTGTCGGTGCTGGGTCTGACGAGCGGATTGCCGGGCATCGTAGCCGGAACGGCGGAGTTCGACGGACTCGACCTGCTGGAGGGAATCGAGGACTTCATTCGCCTCGACCCGTCCGGTCGGGGTTTCGAAGCATTGGATACCGGCGGCTGGCGTCGGCGGCACCAGTCGCGAACCAAGCGGCTCGAGTCCCGCGTGTCTCTTCTGTTCCAGGAACCGAGGAGTGCGCTACTGCCCTATTGGACGGTTCAGAAACACTTCAAGGCCGTACTTGCCCCGGCGCCCGATTGGCGCGCCCGCGCGGAGGCCGCGATCGGGGAGCTTGGCTTTGTCGATCCCGGCCGGGTGTTGGGCGCTCTCCCCGAAGAGTTGAGTGGCGGTGAGGCCCAGCGCGTCATGCTCGCGCTCTCGATGGTGTTGCATCCGGACCTGCTCATCGCGGATGAGCCCACGACCGCGGTCGACGCCGTGAGCCAGACGTTGATCCTCGACCGCCTCGTCGCCATGCGGCGGGACCCGGACTTCAGCCTCGTGATCATCAGTCACGACCTCGCCGTGGTGAAGCTCTTGGCCGGTCCAGTGATGGTCATGTTTCGCGGCAGGGTCGTCGAGCGGCTACACGTCGACGATGTGCGAGGTCTCGAGAGTGAGCTTACACTTGCAGACGAGGCGGGGTCAGCCCCGGAAGACGATCGGCCCCACCATCACCATCCGTACACGCGAGAGTTGCTTCTCTCTCAGGCGAGTCGGGCCGCGGGGTTACCGATCGTGGTCGACGGAGGGGGGCACGGCGAACTGGAAGCCGTGTCGAGCGGGTGTCGCTATCGGGGGCGGTGCCAGCTTTTTCGAGGGACCACTCTCGATCCGGCGGTTCGGACCCGGTGTGAGAGCGACGAACCCGAGCTCCGGGAAATCGGCCCCGACCGCAGCATCGCCTGCTGGGCGGTAGCACCGTGACCCGGCCCGAGGGCCAGGTGCTCCTCGAGGTGTCGGATCTCGGGAAGGTGTTCCCTGGAAGGCGTGTGGGCTTCTCGCGCAGGGTGGGCCCGAGCGTACAAGCGCTTCGCGGGGCTTCGTTCACTCTGCGCGAGGGAGAGGTCGTCGGGATCGTCGGGGAGAGCGGGTCTGGCAAGACGACGCTGATTCGCACCATCCTCCGTCTCATTCCCGCCACGTCCGGGTCGGTCCGGCTGCTCGGTCGCGACATCCTCGGTCTCGACGCGAAGGCGGTGCGGGAGTTCGTTCGTCCGAACGTGCGCATGATCTTTCAACACCCCGAAGCGGTCCTGAACCCCGGATACACCATCGGGACGGCGCTGGCGAAGCCACTCGAGTTGTACGAGTCGGGGCCCGACGAGGCGGCCACCCACGAGCGTGTGATTCAGCTGCTCGCCACCGTGGGACTGGGCCCTGAATTCGCAGACAAGCTTCCGCGCGAGTTGAGCGGCGGGGAAAAGCGGCGGGTGGGCCTGTGTCGTGCTTTGGCGACCCGACCCCGAGTCATTCTCGCGGACGAGCCCATCAGTGGGCTGGACGTGTTCCTCCAGGAAAGAGTTCTGGCCTGGCTTCTAAGGGAGCGAGCCCGACGACGCTTCGGACTTGTGATCGTCTCGCACGATCTGGAGCGGGTCAATCAGGTCTGTGATCGCGTCCTCGTCATGTATCGGGGCCGGATCGTCGAGGACATGGTCTTGCGTGAACGCGAAGGGCGTGCCGCGGACCAGTTCGTGCACCCCTACAGCCAGCTCTTGCAACGCTCCAGGGTGGACCTTCTCGCCCGCTCGGACGGAGCCGTGGAGGGCGTGGGCGCTCCGCTCGAGTCTTGGGCTGCAGATGCCGCCGACGGGTGTGTCTACGCTTTACAATGCGCACGTCGAGCAGAGCTCGGCAGCCCGGCCGACTGTGGGTCGGAGATGCCGGGGTCGCGCGCGCTGACGCCGGGCCATCGAGTAGCATGCCACCACGCGGAGGCTCCGATGGGGGGCGCGGATGGTGTCCATAAAGGGCCCCTGGAGGCGGGTGGGACGGCTTGACTTCCTCGGACGCACCGCAAATGATGCGGGTTCATTGCTGGGTCTCTTGCTCGTTGGCTCTCCACAGGAGTGACCCGCGTGTTTAGACGCGTCGTCGCCATACTCTCGCTGTCCCTCGCCTCCTCGTGCACCCTTCCCTCAGAAATAGGGGAGGAGCTTGGGGAGTTCACGATCGATGTCTTCCTGACGGCGAGCGATACTCTACTGACGTTAAGCCAAGGCACGGTGAACCTGACCGCTTCGGTCACGGTGACCATCGATGAAGAGCGGGCGGAGAACCCGAGCCCTGTGATGTTCGACTTCTCGGCGACGGGACCCGGGGCGGGGAGCATCATCGGCCTTGGCGATGGTCCATCGGCAAGCAATACCAGGACTATTCGACTAGAGGATGACGCCGCCGAAAGCGGGCCGGTGACCTTCGAGGTCGTCGCCAGTTTTGCGGGCAAGGACGGACGGGATGACCAGAGTGCGCGGGTTGTGCTCAACCGACCTCCGACGCTGGACGAGCTGCTGATCCTGTCCCCCAAACCCATGGACTCAATCCCTTTCGGTACGCCCGTCAAGCTCAGGGCCGAAGCGTCGGACGAGGATCAAGGCGACTCGGTGTCGTTCGATTGGAAGCTGGATGGAGAATCGCTGGACACTTCTGGAACTGGGTTTGCCGTCGAAGACTTCAGGACCGATTCGAGCTTCGTTTCGGAGCTTACGCTTGAAAGTCCGGAGAAGGGTGTCCGGGTGGTATCTGTTGTGGCGACCGACGGAGATGCCTTCAGCGAGGCCGATTCCGTCTCCTTCAAGATCCGGAACCTCTGGCCCAAGGTCAGCATCTCTCCCCCCGAGGGGTCTGACGCGGAGGCCCTCATTCTTGTAAGTACGGTCGATCAGACGTTCACAGCGGCGGTGACGGACGGAGACGACGACGAAAGCCTGATCGCGGGAGGCACGGCCTGGACGCTGATCGGCCCGGGCGGCGACCCGGTGGTCCTTTCCAACGAGGAAGAGGCTGACAGTACGTTCACGATTCTCGCGTCGGACGCCTTGCCCAACGGGCCTTACGAACTCAAGGCGCAGGTTCAAGACGAAAAGGGAGCGATGGGCCGGGACTCCATTACCTTCAATCTGATCGCACAGGATCCGCCGGAGGTGACCATCAAGGCGCCGGACGGGCCCTACTTGGAGGGTGGTGCCGGCTATACGTTCCAGGCGACGCCGGTCGGGGCGGCGATGGTATCGGGCTGGGAAAGTTCGAACGCTGCCGATGACGTGGAGGAGACGGGGGGGGGCGCCATGATCACCTTCAATGGCGAGGGGACCCGCTGGATCAAGGTCACCGTAAAGGAAGGATCCCTTTCAAATTCAGATAGTGTTCAGGTGCGGGTCTTTGAGGAGCTCGAGATTGCAACCGCGGAGAAACTCGAGGAAGCGAGCGTTTTACAGACGGTGCAGTACATGGTAGAGCTTGAGGCTACGGGCGGCTCTGACAAAGACAATCTGTCGTGGGCCCTGGCGCCGCATACCGACTCACTTCCACAGGGTCTCGAAGTGTCAGAAAGCGGGGTTGTCTCGGGTAGGCCGGCCGGTCAGGCTCGCAGTTACGAATTCAGAATCTCAGTCACAGATAGCGTATCAGTTCAGACGGATACGATGGCCTTTTCGATGTTGCTCGCTCCGCGACTGCTGATACTGAAGCCTACGTCAAGTCTGAGGGCTCAGGCAGATACGGAGTTCATGTTCGAGGCCGAGTCGGTCGGGGGGACGAAGGCGTCGGAGCCGCCCGCCTGCGGAGCCGACCCTCCGGTCTTCCATCGCAGATGGAGTATCGTGGCTTTCGAGGACGAGGACGAGGGCGTGCTCGAGCCTCCTCCGTGGTTGAAGATCGACGAATGCTCGGGTGTGTTGTCCGGCCTCGTCCCGGCGTCTCCTTTGGGTGCCACCCCTCGTTTCAAGGTGAGGGTGGAGATTCCGAACGAGTCGTCTCATGAACGAGTGGTCGTGGTTGAGGTCAACAATTAGCCGCGAGTCCGCGACCCAAAACCACACCCGCGAGGCCGCCGCGTGTCCGTCAACCCATCTGGTCGAACCCAACTCTACCTCTCCGTGGGGGTGGCGCAGGGCAACAGAGATGCGCTGCTACACCAGCTCGAGAAGGTGGCCGGCGACCACTTCGCGATCTTCGGGGAGATCGGCTTCGGTCAGGGGGCGATCTACTACCTCGCTCGGCGCCTCGACACCGCCGAGCTGAAGGCTCTGAAGCTCACTCGTGGCACGGCGGGGAACAGCTTCGATCTCGATGTCCTGGATTCGCTCGACTCTTCTGTGCCCACGCACGAGAGTCAGTGCCCGGAGTGCGGACGACGGCTTGAGTACTTGAGTAACTTCTGCCCGTGGTGCAGGGCGGATTTACGGGGCGACACGGGTCCGACGCAGGAGCAACTCCTTCAGGGCGTCAAAGGGGAACTCTCGGGGACACACCAGATCCTCGGGGGAATGGCCTTCGGGCAGGGCCACGTCTTCTTCGGGCGTGAATTGCGAACCGGGCGTCTGGTGTCGTTCCGCCTGGTCCGGTCTGGCATGGACGAACGCACCGGTCGGCCGAGGTACGACATGGCGAAGGTGTCCACGCTGCGGCTTCCCGGCGCCTTGGATCGACCCAACGCGCCATCGGCGCCGAAACACCCTACAGCACGCCCCGAGGCGCCTCCGAGTCCTCCGGACCGGCCTGAAGATCGCGCGCCACCCCCGCCCGAGCCGAAGATGGAGGAGCGCCCGCCGCCTCCTACACCCCCGCCCGATCAGAGGGAGCCGAGGCCCGACCCGCCCGAGCGTCGGAAAGGGGCCGGAGAGCGCCGCAACCGTGGACAAGGACGAGGCCCGAGGGCTCCGTCGGTACCCGCCCTTCAGATCCTGGCCTTGCTGGGCACTCTCGGGCTCGTGGTGACCCTGATCTTCATCTTCGTTCTGTAGGGCCGCAGAGCGACATCGGGTCGCTTGTAGGTTGCGCGGGGCCCCCGTCTGTCCTATTCTCGCGCTTCCCCGCGAGGACTTCGTGATCGTTCTTGAGCCAGTGAGGCAATGTGTGGTGCGGCTGTTCTTGATCTGCGCTCTCGCGGCGGCCACTTCGGCCTGTGGGTTGTTCGGTGGCGGAGGGCCTCCACCACCCGAACCACAACCGGGTGATGACGCGGAGCGGCCCGGTGTAGTGCGGCGTCCTGCCGTTATGCCCACCTCTCAGCCGGAAGCCCCATCTTCGCTACCGGTCTCGGGGTGGGTCAGGGTTTCACAAGAGTCGACCGTGCCTGCGGGTGGCGTGCGGCAGGTTCGTGTCACCTGTCCTGCGGGGAAGCGGGTCTTCGGGGGGGGCGGATCGGGTGCGGTGGCCATGGCCCAGAGTTATCCGGCGTCGGAATCGGAGTGGACCACTGTGTTCGTCAACGAAACCAGTCTCGATCTCAACGTCGTAGCGTGGGCCATTTGCGCGAATACGGGAGATGGGGAGGGACCCGTCGATCAGATGTCACCGATCGACTGACGAGGGGCTCGCTTCGTGCCGAACTACGACTTCGAGTTCGCCAGTCCATCGGGGCGACTCCGCCAGACCTTCACGCTGGACGACCACCGTCCACTCGGGCCCCAGGTAGATGAGATCTTCGCGGAGTTGAACGCCCGGGGCGTGATGCTTGAAGGCGCGCCCGACGAGCGCCCCGCCATCTTATGGCAGGGCTCGGAGTTGGATCCGAGTCTGACCCCGATGGAGCTGGAAATATCCAACGTGCGTGCCCTCGAGATCGTCATGGTGCCGCCGACGGAGAACTACAGTCCAGATCTCGAGGGTCCTCCGACGGCCTATTTTCCAAAGGGGGCGTACGCGTCTGCGCTCTTGGGATTCGCGGGTGGGTCGTGTGCCTGGTTCTCCGTGGCGTGGGCCACCGACCTGAGTGCCGTGGTCTCCAGCTACGCGCTCCTCGACATCGTGTCGATGGGGTTTCTAGGCGGCTGCGTGGGCACGTTCGTCCTCGGGGGGACGGCGCTGCGCTCGGACGGTGCGCTGTTCGAAGGTGGACTGCTAGGACTCCTGCTCGGCGGTATCGCCGGCGTGTTGGGCGGAGTTATGGGGGTCGAGGCCGGCACGATCGTCGCGTCTCTCACCTCGTTCACTATCGGGCGCATCGTCTTGTGGGCTGTGTCCGGCTTGACGATCGGGTTGATCCTGGGGCTGCGATTCTGGAACGCGGACCCCCACCGGGCTCTTGATGGTGCTCTGTGGGGGACCCTGTTCGGTGCGGTGGGAGGGGCAGTACTCGTGCTTCCGGGGCCCTTCGACTTCTGGCAGGCCGTCGCCTACTGCCTGACGGGCTTCGGCATCGGGGTCGGGTTGGTTCTGCCTGGCCAGCGACGCTCGTGGGGCCTGTTGGAGTTGGAGATCAAAGACGACCGCGCCGTCGGACTCATGTGGGTGCGCGAGTGGCTACTGCGGCCGGGGTCGCGGTTGACCGTGGCGCAGAGTGTCGAGCTGGAGTGCGACGGACGCGAGTGTACGGCCCGATCGGTCGGTGGCCGCGAGGCCACGGTGATGGGGCGACCGCTCCCGACGATACTGCAGGACTGCGATCGGCTCGTTCTCGGCGACTCGCGCTACGTCTTCCGCGTTCTGGCCGGGGGCGAGTGATGCGCGGTTGGGCGATGCTCGCGGTGGTGGTGTTCCCGGGCGCGCTCGGTGTCGCCGACCTGGCCGCACAGGATCCCCCACCCCTGCCCGCCTTGTGGGGCCAGGCGATCGGAGAACCGCGGCTCGTGCGCTGCGTCCAGGACTTTGCCGCCCAGAGCACGCCAGGAGTTCCAGCCACTTGCCTCGAGCTCGACGTGTCCATGACGCCGGAGACGTCCGGGCGCGAGCAGATGATCGACGACGAGCAACGTCGTTGGACGGGAGCCGTCGGTCGCGAGATCATGGACATTCGACAGGTCGAGGTCACCAGCGCCGGCTCGCCGGAGCTCGTACTCGCCGTCCTGTTCGACGTGTCGGGGAGTATGCGGCTCGGCCAGGTGCTCGCATTGACCCGCACGGCAGTGCGGGGTTTGATCCAGCGGCTCGACTCCTTCGAGGCCCATGTTTCCGTCGCCGTATTCGGAAGCCGGAAGGTGCGCACGACCATCCGGAATGCCGAGTTCGGCACACCTAGCGAGGCTTTGGCGGGACAGTTGGAGCGCATGCGGGAGCCGGACGACGAGAATACAGCGCTCTACACCGCGGTTCACGAAGGCACCACCAAGGTGCGCTCGAAAGTCGACTCCCTACGGGCCCTCGGCCGCCCGGCGCGGGGAGCGGTAATCGTGCTCACCGATGGGCAGAACGATGTCGGCAACCGGGGCGACGACGTCGATCTGCTTTCGTCCAGTGCGGATCTGTCGTTCGTTCGATCCACGGCGCTCGAGGCCGGCGTACGAGTGATCGCGATCGGGGTGGGATCAAATGTGAACCAGGCAGAGCTGGCAGGGCTCTCCGACACGTTCATTCCCGCGCAGGTCCGTGCTTCCGATCTGGCGCGCTCGATGGCCCAGGCCTTCGGGGAACTCGTCACCGGACGGCGCCTCACCTTCGCACTCGCTCCAGCGGGTCGACTGGCCTTGGGGCGTGGTGAGGGCGGAGTGCTCGTCACTTTCGACGATCTGGCGGGCGGCACCCGTTTCAGTGCCCGCACCGAATGGCGTCCGCCATTTGCCGCGTCTCCCGCCTTCATGCCGCAAGGATCAGGCGGCCAGGCATCCGAGTTCGGGGGCTTCGAGCCCGGTAGCCGAAGCCGCCTGTTCGGGCTGCTCGCGGTGCTCGTGCTGGGGTGGATGTGCATGTGGGTCGCCGCACCCCTTCTGGTCCGCATGGCGACGGGCGGGGCTCGGTCGAAGTCGGTGGTCGATAGGGACCGAACGGGCCCGGCGGCCCCCCGCGACACTCGACCGCCGACCGAGATCCCACGCGAACGTCTGGAGCCAGAGGTGCTCGATATCGTGGAGGCTCCTCCGAGGGCACTCGACGCCCCCACGTTGCAAAAGGCCTCGCTTGAACGCGTTTGACGTGTATCATGTGAATCAGGACGACTGGGCGGCAAACGCTCACAACACTCGAGAGGGCTCGGAATGCCAGTAACCAAGATCAATCGCAAGGGGGTCACGCCCTCCGTGCGCGAAGTGCCCACGGATACGACTACCACGATGCTGCCGATGACCGTGGAGGCGGTCGGCCGCGAAGCCGGTCAGGACGATACTCCGGCAAAGGTCGCGAATCTGACCGAGGCCTTCGAGGCCTTCCGCCCGTCCGTCGACTTCAAGGCTACCGTGGGCGACGAGGGTACCGAGTTCGTGGTGCAACACGACTTCAGGACCCTGAAGGATTTCTCCCCCGACAAGATCCGCACGGGCCAGGACGGCAAGAGAAATGACGTGGCCGCCCTCCAGGGCCGCATCGACCTGATGTACCGGATTCGCGAGCGGTTCGGGTCGATCAGCCTGAAGAAGGCGTGGCGAGACGAGGGGCTTCGCGCGGAGATCATGGAGGCCCTGGGCGAGTTCCAGGACGAGTTGAGCCGGATCGCATCAGCGGGTGCCGAATCGGAGGGCGACGGTGAGTGACGAAGCGATTACCACGGAGGAGCTCATTGGTGAGCGTCGGTCGAAGCGTGCGATCGAAGAGATCTTCACCGCGATTGCTCCCATTAGGACGCACGAGCCGCTGCGGGACATCTTCACGGCCGAGAGCGCGGGCCAGTTCATGGAGCGGGCCGCGGATCTGACGTCGCTACTGTCTGCGACGGACGACTACGAGGCGGTGTTGCAGAAGATCGACGATGCGATCATGAGCGCGGAGGCAATTCGGGACGAGGTCCTCAGACAGTTGTTCGATGAGATCCGGCCCGTAGAGGAGAGCTATCGTCAAGTCCATCTCTTCTTCGAGAACGCCGAAGTTCGTGACGGCAAGCAACGGCCGCCCGTGGACTTCTTCATCTTCAACGGCGACTCGAAGGCGATCGAGCACGAGACGGAATCCGAGAGCATCATCGCGATCGAGAAGTTCATCAAGTCTCGCAACGACCAGTTCAACTTCCGCGAATACATCTGCAATCTCATCCTTCCGGGCTACATGAAGGACTCGGTGAGGAAGCGGTTCGAGGACATCGCCCACGCTTGGGGGCTACTCCTCATCGGCGACCTCAAGGACGAGCGTGACTTCGACTCGCTAGAGCGACAGTTCGGATCGGATGGTGAATATCAGTTCCTCATGCGACCGGAGGACCGCGCTGCGGCGGACGTGCTGGTCAGTACGCACGTGAAGCTCCGGGAGGCGCACTCCTTCGAGAAGGGGTACGGCGTGCGCGATGGCCTCTATTCTCCGGCGTCGGTATTGCTGGGGGGGTGCCTGGTACGCACAGATCGCGTGGCGGGAGGAGGCATTGCCCAGGGGCCCGTCGGCATGGAGTTCGGCAAGATCCGTGGAGTCGAACAGGCTCGTATCGAGGCCATGATCTCCGAGATGGAGCACCTGACGATGAAGCGCCAGGTGGTCACCGTGATCCGCAGCGAAGACAACGATCTCTGCTTTACGGGTTCCCGAACGCAGGCGCTCGACCCCGACGGTCCCTTGAAGTTCTCGACCAGCTATCGAGTGCTTCGGTACCTGGAGAGGCGCATCGCGACCTACCTGCGACGCGTTGCTGAGCAACGGCTTACGCGGACGCTCGTTCGCGACCAGATCCGAGCGCCGATCGAGACGATGCTGGAGAAGGCCAAGAAGGAGGGCACAATCTACGGCTTCGACCTGACCATCGACATGAGCGAAGACAGCTTCGCCCGCGGTGAACTGAACATGGATCTAGTCATCGCCCCGGTCAGTCCTGCGGAGACGTTCAACCTCACGATCGATACGCCCGATTACAAGAAAGACTAGGCGCCAACGAGGATGCCATGCGAGACCAACAGCATGAGAACGACCGGCCGGACCCGAGGATTTCCGAGCATGACGACCTCGGCGTCCAGGTCTCGCGAGACCTTACGGGGAGTGGACGGATTCTCCGAGGCACGAAGACGGGCGGGCACACACTGAAGTTTCGGTCGACGGGACACCGTACCGGGGGGCGAGACCCCCATTTCGTCGCGAGGGACGGTGGAGCTCCGCCCGAACCGGACAGCGACGAAAGGACTGTCGAGCGTAGGGAGGCCGGTACTCGGGATGAGCAAGAGTCCCTCCTGGATCGGTTGAAATTCTGGAAGTAGCAGGGCCGCAGTTGGAAACGCCAATTCCCACCAAGGAGTGATGATGAACACGACTTACAAGCGCGTCGTTCTCGAGGTTGAGGGCGGGCAGAAGGTGACGTTCTTTCCGGCCGAGGCGAAGTACTCCGTGGTTCGGGCCAGCAATTCCATTGGACGGCGGTCTGGCGAAGCGATCGTAGCGCGGCTCAACGCATGGGTGGATGCGCACGACACGACCCGCCTCAGTCAGGAATCGCTCCTCTCCCTCTGGAGGATGGCGACCGAATCCAAAGACCCGCTCTACCGGGTGATTTGCACATGGTACAAGGACGATGCCGACGACGTGCTGGGGGCGGTCGAATTCAAGGGCTGGGTTTCCAACTTCGCGCTGTCCAACCCGCCTGCGGATCCGAACGTCAACAACCTCTTCGAGATCGAGTTCACGGTCACGTTGGATGAGGACAATGTGACTGCGCACAAGATGACGAACTGACGGCGGGTAGCGGGGCGTGGCGCAGTCCATCTCGCTTCCGATTCGGATCTCGAGTTCCGGACGCCTCGAGCGGGCAGGACGAGAGGATGCCGTGGTGAAGCTGCTCGGGGTCATGGTGGGAACGACGGCTTCGTCGTGGTCGGGCGCGCCGTGGTTCGGGCTTCGGAAGAGGCTCTCCGCGGCGAACCCGCACGTTTCGCAACACCCGGCTTTGGCGGAGGCCTTCAATCGGGCGTTGAAAGAGATGGGCATCGACTGGGCGACCGTCGCTTCGGTGCGCGCCCGCCCGAACCCAACCGACGAAAGTGACCCGTCGTACACGATTGCGCTTCAAATCGACGGCGAGAGGCCCGTACACAAGGCGATAGAGACGAAATGGTCTGCCGGCTGAAGGTAGTCATCGGCCAGCTAGAGCTGAGGCACGGTGAAGTGGGCGAACTCTCCGTGTGCCATGAGATGAGCCGACATGCGACATGCCGGCTCGACTTCGTACGAGACTCCAGCAGCCAGGTACGTCTCGAGGACCTGATCGGAGCGGCGGTAGAAGTCCTGGTCACGGCCGACGATGAGGCCGGTCTCGACGGAGACCCGGAAGGACCGGTCTTCGCCGGCGAGGTCACGTCCGCATCGCAGGTCTTCGAGGTGGGGGTCGGAGGCCGCTTCGTCATCGAAGCGGCTTCCGCATCCCACCGGCTCGAGGCGGCGAACCTGCAGTTCTTCAAGGAGCAAAAATTCGGCGACGTAGCGCGCTCGATCGCCGGTCGGCACGGACTGTCCATCGAGACGATCGCGGGTGAGGACAAGCGGGAATGGGTGCAGCCGGGCACTAGCGACTTCGACTTCATCGTCCGGGGAGCCGATGAACTCGGTGCGTTCGTTGAGACGAACCTGAAGAATGGGATCGCGATTCGAGACGCGGCTCGCGGACCGGCGACCCGCGTCGTGTGGGGCCGCGACCTGTTGCGGCTCACGGCCAAGAGCCGACCGGCCAATTATGGCTTTCAGGGTGGGGGGTACGACTACCTGAAGCGAGAAGCGCTCGCGATTCGCGGCGTCGCGAAGGAGCCGGCTCTACTAGGTGGGGCAGCGGCGATCGTGAATGCGACGAAGCACGCTCGGCCAGGGCCGGGAGAAGACTTCGGTGCCGAGATTGATCGCGCGCGGGTGAGCGGTCCGCGGGGGGCTCGAGATATGCTGCGACTACAAAGTCGGCGCGCGACCGCGGGGAGCGTGCTCGTCGAGGGGGAGTCGGAGAACCCGTATCTCCGGGCCGGTACGCCGCTCACCATCGAGCACGGGCAGAATCTCAGCGTGCCGATCCGGGGCGACTTCACCATTGTCTCCGTGCGTCATCAAGTCGTCGATGGCGACTACTCCAACGTGTTCTTGGCTTCGCCGTATGACGTGACGCTTCCTCTCGGTGACCGTCCTCCGCGCAGTCACCTCGGCGCCACGACCGCGATTGTCGTAGACAACCTCGACCCGGAGCGACTCGGCCGGATTCAGGTCCGGTACTGGTGGCACGACGAAAGAACCGCGTGGGCTCGGCTGGTACGCCCTCACGCCGGAGTCAATCGTGGCATGTACTTCGTTCCGGAAGTGGACGAAGAGGTCTTCGTGGTGTTCGAACAGGGGGATCCAGAGCGCCCTCTGATCGTCGGATCTCTTTGGAATGGTGTAGACACACCCCCGGAACCCACGCGCGAGGACCTGGACGACAACAACCTTAAGCTAATCCAGACCCGCTCGGGCAATACGATCCTCTTCGACGATGCAGACTCGCGGGAGGTGATCGAGGTCTACTCGGCGGAAGGGAAGTGCCTGATTCAGCTCCACAATGACTTTGGCGGGTCACCTACGATCAACGTGTTCTCGAGCGGCGACATCAGCCTGAACAGTAAGAGGGACATCTCGCTCGAGGCCAAGAACAACATCCTGCTCAAGTCGGATGCGATCATCGTCGAGACGCAGAATATCCATCAGGACGTCGGCGCCGACCTTCGGACGAAGACGGGTGGCTCGGTCAGCGTCGACGCGGGGATGGACTATCTGGTCAAGGCGGGAATGAGCGTGGGCCACGAGGGCGGGGAGAGCGTGACGTCCAAAGCCGGCTTGAGCCTCAACCTGGTTGGAGGCGTCACGACGAACATCAAGGGTAGCCTGGTCCAGATCCAGCCGCCCGGGTTTGTCGTCCCAGAGGTGTCCCCGAAGGCGCCCAAGGCGCTGGAGCCCAAGGCCCCGGCAGACAAGGACTTCACGCCGGGGAAGGGTAGCGGATGACGCGCGCGGAGCCGCCCCCTGAACTGGATGCGGGGCTTCGGCGGAGTCTGGCCCGAGCCCAGACGGATGTCGCCCACGCCTTGGACCGTGAGTTCGAACGGCAGTTTCACAAGGTGTACGGAACGAGCCCGGATCGTGACCCGGCCCTGCAAACGCTGTTCTATACGCTTGCGTCGGAGATCTCGCGAATTCATGAGGACGCCCAGAGGGTCTTTCCCGAAGCGGTGCTCGATGACCTCGTGGCCGGCTTGGGAACGGCCCCTCGATTGGCCGAGGCCGCACAGACCATCGTTCAGTTCGACAACATCACTTCGCGGGAGTGGATCACTCCTCAGACGGCGTTGATCGGCCAAAGTGCCCAGGGAGACCGGATACCGTTCGCTCCCGATGCCGCCTTTCAGGTCTCGACCGCGAGGGTCCGGTTCGCGGCCATGGCCGAGAGGGACTCGATCCAGACTCTCTCCGGCGTCGAGTACGACGGGCGTGTGGCTCCGCCCGCACGATTCGAAGCGACGACCGGTGTTCGCCATCCGACCTTGTATCTGGGCGTGGCTTGTGACCACGCCCATCTCAGTCATCAGAGCCTGTTCGTGGACGTAGTGCCGTCCGACGGGCCTTTGGCGGCGCTTCTCCGGCATAGCGTCTGGCGTGTGCTCGGCCCCGATGGAACCGTACATCGCGACGGAGCGATGCGATCGGTGCGATCCCGGGGGGGAACGCGAGCTCTGTTGTGGTTCGACGACGACGGGCCTCACGAAGACGCCCCACATGAAGTCGACCAGGTCCTGAACCTCGGACGAGGAGTGTACGGGCACCTCGTCTACCGGTTTCCGTTCGTGCCGGCCGAGCGACGATTCGTCGGCAAGGCGCCTCCCGGACTCGGAAGACTGTTCTCGCAGGTGGTGCCGGCGGGCGGGGAGTCCGTGCTCGAGCAGCCGTTGACCTGGATCGAAGTGATGTTGCCTCCAGGGGCCCGGGGATGGTCGAACCAGCTGAGGGGGGTTCATCTCCATTCGATGTCGGCTTCCAACGCGGAGGTGCTATCTGAGATCGTGAGTTTCTCGCGAGAAGGGCAGGCGGTAGCCCACAGTCCCGAAGGCCTGGACCGCAGGCACGTGCTGGGGGTGCTCTCGGTCCAGGGCTCATCGCCGTACGTCAATGCCGCCAGCCTTGGGCCCGCCGATGCAGGGGAGGATCGTGGCTCCTGGAGCTATCGGAACAAGCGTATCGAGATCACACCTGCTCGAGCGGCTTCGGGCCGTCTGGACACCCATGCACACGTACGGATTCTCTTTTGTGATGGGGAGGAGGCGAACAATCTGGATGTGGGGTCCGTCAACCGAGTCGATACGACTCATCTGGACAACGTGGGGCTTCGGGTGTCCAATCTGATGCTGTCAAAGGGAGGAATGCCTCCGCCTCCGTACTCCGAGGCGAAGGTCCGTTTCGCGGCAGCGCTCCGCACTCGTGAGCGGGTCGTCACCGTTGCGGACTTTCAGGCCGTGGCCAAGGCGTTCGACGCGCGGATCAAAGACGTCTCCGTGGAGGTCACCTCTGCCGTGACGAGAGCAGGTTTGCAAGTGGCCGAACGGGTCACCGTGACGGCGGAGCGCGACCTGTTCGCGGACCCGGAATCCGAGCTCGGCATCCTGGCCGATCGTCTGGAAGAGTACCTTCAGGAACGTGTCGGGATGGGGCGCGTGGTGCGGGTGGAGGTGGCGAAGTGAAGTCTCCCGTCATGCCCAACTTCGTCGACCGCACCCGACTGATCCGGCACGACGCGAACTCCGCTCTGATCTCTCTGGACGCCATTGGAGTCCCGGAGTCCCGCGTCGTCCTGGAGCCGGCGGGGCCGGGGCCTCGCGAAGGCAGTATTCAATGGCAAAGCCCCCAGCCCGGGGAGACGATCGGCCGCGATGGGGTCCGATTGGGAGTGGCCGGAGTGGCTTCGTTCGAGGCGTTGCCCTACCCGCTGCGAGAGCGCAGCCGAGAGGGCTTCGCGATCGACCGGCTCCTGAACGTGTGCGACCAGCCGCTGTTGAAGCTCCGCTACCAGGTACGCGAAGGGGGCAGCTACCTCAGGCTCCGCCGGGGCGACTACCGAGTCGCGGCCAGGTGGATCTCGGATATCTTCCAAATCGACCTGAAGGGGTGGCCCAAGTCGACTTGGTTCGCCTTGGCGAGTTTACTGCCTGCGCTCCATCGTCTGGCCGGAACGGAGCGAGGGCTACGACTTGCCATGGAGCGGGTCTTCGGACTTCCCGTCGGCGATGTGCGACTGCACATGCAGGAACTCCCGTTGCGGGAACGAGACCGAACCCAGTTGGGAAGGCAGCGTTCGAGCCTGGGCGTGGACGCGGTCGCGGGAGTCGGACTCCAGGCGCGAAACGGTGTCGAGCTTACGTTCGGCCCCGTTCCCGTGGATACCTACCTCGTTCATACGGGTGACGTCGAGTCGGACCATGACTGGGGTGAACTCCGGCGCCGCATCTACCGCATGGTGCTTCCGGCTGAACTCGTTGGGGCCGTCTCCGAACGATGGGTCGTGGGTGACCCTGAACAGCCGACTGCGCTCGATAGGCAGAATCCTGCTCGGCTCGGTATCGATTCCTACCTCGCACCCGTGCTCGACGGAGGCGCGTCGTGATAGATCCTGGTAGTCGCAGGTCCGTGAACTGGACGGTCGGGATGCTGCTCTCACCCGAGCAGTTCCAGGACCAGGATCGCTATGTCCGTGAGTCCGTCTCATGGTTGGTACGCCACTGTATTCCCGGAGCGGGTCTGGTGGGGGGCGGAGTCCATCTGGCTCCGGCCGAGTACGGGATGATGCGGCACGACCCGAAGTTCGAAGTCGTCGACGACGGGGAGACCGTGCATCTGGACGTTCGGGAGGCGAGGGGCGTCACACGCAGCGGCACCCTCATCGACGTCGGTGGCGGCAGTCCCCTCTCGGAGAAGTTCTCGAAAGAGGCGCTCGACGGATCGGCGTCGGTCGTGGTCTACGTGGTGGCAACGGGGGGAACGGTCGAGGACCCGACGAGCGTGGGCCAGGACCCGGCGAACCGGAATCAGGCTGCCTACGTCCAACCTGAATTGCGCATCAGCCTGGGCGTCTCGCCTGAACATGCACCTCAGGCTCTCGCGATCGGTCGCCTGCGTCGAGCCTCCGCGACGCTCGGCTTCGAGATGGACGGGTCTTTCATTCCGGCGTGCATGACCCTTCTAGCCCACAGCCAACTCTACGAGGGGTATCGAAGGATTCGCAGCGAGGTCCTGTCCCTCGCGGGTCGCTTCACGGCGTTGCACCGTGTGGTTGCGGCCTGGATTACGGGTGCCCGCCAGAGGAGCGTCGACGTTCGGCCGGACGTGGATCGCCTCTTGTTCGTCGGACGTGCGGTCGCTGCAGTCGATGATTGTGCCTACGCCCTGCTCGACCCGACGGAGAGCCCGGACACGATCTTCCAACAGGTCGATCGGATGGCACGAAGACTCGCTCTTGCGCTGGACCTTTCCGATTCGACCCAGTCGTTCATTCGGCAGCTTTCGCAGAGCGATCACTCGTACGAGACCATTCTCGAAGAGGAAAGTGACCTGCTCGCAGTGGACCGCCAGACCCGCATCGGCCTGGATCTCGCGGAGCCTCTCTCGCGAGCTCAGGCGGTGGTAGAACGCGCGGTGCGGCTGACGAATGCCTTAGAGGCCAAGTACGTCGACTACCGGATCAACGAGCGGATCGACGCTCTCCGGTTCCTGGTCGACCGGGACGGGGAGGAGTTCTTCGAGGCCGTCCAGGCCCAACCCCGCATGCGGACTCAGGCGGACATCCTGACTCTGACCTATTCGCAGATCTCGCTGAACGCCAAGATGGGGTACCGGCTGGTCCTCGTGGGCGAAGCGGGCTCGGCCGCGGGCCTGAATGTCGGCGACGTCGTCGACGTCACGCTTCACTTCAACACCGAACGGGGTGGGTCGCCGCCCATCACGCAACAGAGGGTGTGTGAGATCTCACAGCAACTCAATTTCGGCATCGACTTCGATCCGCCATCCGAAGTCGGAGCGATCACGGACTTGAGAGTGGTCGTACGAGGCACGCGCTTCCGCACGGCGGTGATCTACCGACGAGTGCGGGGGGTCGTCTCCGACCCGTTGCCACCGACGGTGATCGAAGAGGTCCCGCCCCCATCCCCCCCGCCGGCCGAGCCCGGCGGCGGCATCGTGATCAACCCGCGCTGGTAGAGAGTTCGACGTATGGATCTCAATCGTCTCGCTATCGACCTCAGCGCCGGCTTGGAGGGCGCCCGCAAACACGCCCGCGACGTGCGCGCGGCCTACATCGGCCCGCGGCACCTCCTGATGGCTCTCTTGCAGCCGAAGGGAGCCCTCGCGCGCATGGCAGCGACCTTGGAGGTCGACGCCGCCCGAGCCCTCGACACGGTGCGTGCGCTCCCGGCGGTCGCCGATCAGATCCGCCTCGAGCCCGGCAGACAACCGATCGCCGGCCGAGCCCTTCGTGACCTGATGGACCGTTCCTTCGCGATCACGGATCAGGGCGGTGGACACACCGTGGGTGTCATGGAGGTGGTGCTCGCGGCGATCGAGGGCGGGGACGACGGATTGGGCGCCGCGCTGCGGGATTCGGGCTTTACTAGGGACGTCGTTCGGGCGGCGCTTGACTCGGACGTGGTGATGCAACCGGCCGACGAGTCGCCGGGTGCGAGCGGGAGCGAGCTGGAGCGCTTCTCGCGTGACCTCACTCAGGCGGCCCGCAACGGCAAACTGATGCCGCTGATCGGTAGATCGGAGGAACTCCGCCACGTCATCCAGACGCTGCTTCGTAAGTCCAAGAGCAACCCGGTTCTCGTCGGGGATCCCGGTACTGGAAAGACGGCGATCGTCGAGGGGCTCGCCCGACGAATCGTCGCGGGTGATGTGCCGGAGTCCTTGAAAGGCTGTCGCCTCGTGGCATTGGACCTGACGGCGCTCGTAGCCGGGGCGAAGTACCGGGGTGAGTTCGAGGAGAGAATCAAGGCCGTCGTCGACGAGGTGCGAGGTCGCGACGATCTGATCCTGTTCCTGGATGAGATCCACACGCTCGTCGGGGCAGGGGGCAACGCAGGGGGCATGGACGCCGCGAACATCCTGAAGCCCGCATTGTCTCGTGGGGAGCTGAGGGTGATCGGCGCGACGACCTTCGACGAGTACCGTGAGTCCATCGAGAAGGACGGCGCCCTCGCGCGTCGGTTCGAGCGCGTGGTGTGCCCGGAGCCCGACGACGGGATGGTGCTCACGATGCTTCGAGGGGCGAAGCACCGGTACGAGGAGCACCACGGCGTCGAGATCGGTGAGGAGGCGCTGCTGTCGACGGTCAAGTTGGCCCGCCGCCACCTCCGAGATCGCTTCTTCCCGGACAAGGCGTTCGACATCCTGGACGAGGCCGCGGCGAATCTGCGCATGCAGCGCGAGTCAAAGCCGACCGAGATCGACGAGCTGGAGCGACGCGTCTTCCGCATGCAAGGCGAGGTCGAAATGCTCACCGAGCGGGGGGAGACCGTCGCCGACGAGCTGTCCCAGCGGCTAGCCGAATCTCAGGAGCGGCTCGCGGCCCTGCTGACGCAGTGGGAGGACGAACGCGCGATCAAGCGCCTCATGGCGGAAACCAGGGCTAAGGTTCGTGAGCGGGAGGCCGAGGTTGCGGAGGCCGAAGAAATTGGCGACGCCAAGCGCGCCGCGTCACACCGCCTGGGAGAACTCCGGGGACTCGAGCACCAGCTGTCCGGGCTCCAGAGCGACCTGGAGAGACTCCAGCAAGGGGGCATGCTCGTCGCGCTCGAGATCGGCCCAGGTCATGTCGCCGAGGTGATCGGGCGACGAGCGCGAGTTCCCGTCGCGCGGATGCTGGAGTCCGACAAGGATCGGTTGCTGAACCTCGAAGAGCGACTGGGCGGTCGAGTGATCGGCCAGGATGAGGCGGTCTCGACGGTCGCTGAAGCGGCGCGGCGGATGCGGGCGAACCTCAGAAAGCGGCCGAAGCCCGCCTCGTTCCTCTTCGTCGGGCCGACCGGAGTGGGAAAGACGGAGCTCGCCAAGGGGCTCGCCGAGGCGCTGTTCGATGACGAATCGGCCCTTATCCGGATCGACATGGCCGAGTACAAGGACTCGGGATCCGTCTCCGGGTTGATCGGGGCGCGGCCCGGACTCGTCGGGTACGACGAGGGGGGGAGGCTCACCGAGCAGGTTCGGCGCAATCCGAGTTCGGTGGTCCTGTTCGACGAAATAGAGAAGGCACACCCGGAGGTCATGGACATACTGCTCGGCGTACTCGACGAAGGCCGGCTCAGTGACGCCAAAGGCCGTCTCTGCGACTTCACCAACACCATCGTCCTCCTGACCTCCAACCTCGGCGTGAAGGAGGCGAACGAAGCGACGGACGACCTGGACGCTCGACGGGAGATCATCGTGAAGGTGGTACAGAGCACGCTGCGCCCGGAGCTGTTCAATCGGCTCTCGGGTGTCGTGCCGTTCAACGCCCTTCCCGTGGATGTCCTCAAGCGCATCGTGTCGCTGAAGTTGGAAGATCTCCGCGGTCAGCTGCGGTCCGAACATGGGGCGCAGCTCGAGGTGGACGAAGATGCCCTCGACGTCCTGGCCGAAATGTCCTACGACCCCGCCTACGGGGCTCGTCCGGTCGAGCGTACCCTGGAGGAACACGTCGTCTCGGGGCTCTCCTACGCGCTGATCAGTGGAGCCATCAATGAAGGCGACACCGTGCGTGTCGTTCGGGTGGGTGCCGACGAAGTGACCATCCTCGCGGGCCCGGCCGAGGAGGTCGAAGACGAGGTCCGGAAGATGCGCGAGGAGGCGTCTGGGTCCGGTGCCGAGGTCGACGAAGAGTCGGAGGAAGATGGGAGTGGTGTGCCATGAGAGGAAGCTCCTCCGTTGTCCTCGTTCTCCTTTTCGTCGGTCTGGTGGCTCCGACTCGTGCCTCGGCTCAGCTCAACGAGAGCCAGACTCGGGACCTGGAGGGGCTGCTTGCCGAGGGCCAGCGCTATGAAGAACTCGGTGATCTCTCGATCGAGAACGCCGAGGAGCGGATCAACCTGTATCGGGCCGCGTTGATCCTCGACGCTACGGACTCACGCGCGATCCAGGGGCTGGCCAGGGCGCAGGAGGACCTCCAGGAGGCTCAGAACCGGGCCTTGACCGCCGATCCCGCTCTCGGCGCGGCGGACGACAATCGGCGTCGGCTGGATGAGGCGGAGAGGTTGGCGCGCGAGGGGCGGACCGATGAGGCCGAGGTATTGTTGGAGCAGGTCGAGCAGTCCGACCCGAATAACCCCCGTGCGGGATATCTGAGGGAAGCGGTCACCAGTGATCGGCGGAGTCGGCGGTTTACGACGACGAGTATCGGTGCGGCTTTGGGGCTCGGGGGGCTTGCCAGCGTCCTGCTGCTGCTGTCTCGAAAGGGCTTTTTCAGGTCCCGTCGTGGCCCCCGGAAGAAATCCGTGGGAGCCGTGCAGGTCGTCGAAGGAATCGGGCGGGGATTGTCCCGCACGATCGACCAAGACGTCTTCACCATCGGTGCGTCGGCGACCGACCGGGACGGCAAGCCGCTCGACCTCGTGCTGAGTGATTCGGGATCCCTGATCTCTCGACACCATTGCACGATCCGTCGACGGAAGGGGCAATTCGTGTTGATCGACCACAGCACGAACGGTACGATGCTGGATGGGCGTGAGGCGGCGGGAGACTTCTACTACCCGCTGAAGAACAACTCGCGTATCGAAGTGGCGGGGGTCTCCCGGCTGACGTTCATCTACGAGTAGTCGGCTGACCGGGCGGAGGTCGTGGTGACGCCCTGGAGGGAGGAGGCGGTTCTCGCTGAAGGGCCGTTGTTCCGGGTCTCGCTCGCGTCCGATGAGTCGGGGTGCCGCTGGGTGCTCAAGGCACGGGCCGCTGATGTGCGTGACGATCCGGTGTCGGCGCTGCGGTTGGAGAAGGAGGCCAGGATCCTCTGCGGCCAGTCTCATATCAGCGGCATCCCTCGCTTCCACTCGTTCGCGGACGGTGTTCTGGTGATGGAGTGGCTTCAGTGTGGCTCGTTGCTGGAGCGCGCGGAGAAGGTCGCGTGTGAGGGCAGGAGTGTCGCTTGGCCGACCCGCGTGGCCAGGTGGGTCCTGGCGCTATCGCAAACGCTCCAAGAGTTGCACGCTGAAGGGATCGTTCATCGAGACGTCAAGCCTGCGAACGTGCTTCTGCGAGTCGAGTATGAACCCGCCTTGATCGACTTCGGAGTGGCGGTCGACGGTCCCGCTGGCCGATCGCTCCCCCGACCCTGGCGTGAGGATGCCGTGGGGACGCCCGGGTATGCAGCACCCGAGTTGCGGGCGGATCCCGAGGCCGCCGTGGACCCCGCGATCGACGTCTACGGGCTCAGCGCGACCGCGTACGCGCTTCTGCACCTTCGACGCCCCGGACACGAATCCGAACGGAGCGCCCCCGTCCCGAACAGTGGATTCGGGACCCTGTTAGCGCGGGGCCTCTCGCCGTCGCCGCAGGATCGCCCCCCCCTTCAGGCCTTTATCGACGAACTGTCAGCGAGCGTGGGTCAGCGGACCGTGTAGCGGTCGAAGCGGTTCACCATTCGATCGAGATGGAGGTGAACCCCAGTCGAGGCGCGGTCTTGAAGTCCGGCCGCGTTCGCGCGCCGCACCTGTTCCCGGACGACCTCTAGGCGAGAGAAGTCCTTGACTCGGATTCCCCGAGCCTGCGCCTCCTGGATAACCCAGTCGATTTCGGCTGCGCTGAGGTCTTGCGTGCGGAGATCGATCGCCCCGCCGCGGCCGTAGAGCGAGACGTGCTCCGGATGATCACGGCCAGTCACCACCAGTTCCCGCCCGAATCGCTGCTCGAATCTGGTGGCGAGAGACTCGAAGAGAGTCCGGAACTGCGCCACAGTCATGCTGGCGCTCAGAGAAGTGGCAAGACCCCCCGCGCCGACAGCACCGGAATATTGGTCGGGAGTCGTCTCACCGAGCCGCTGGTACAGGTCGGCCACGACGCGCTTCAACTCCTCGATCTTGGGTTGAACCCAGGGGTTGGTACCGAGTCTGCTGGTCTCGATCGTTGTGATCGCTTCCGCGAACTGGAGGAGGGCCTCTCGCCGAGCGCCGATGGTGAGGAGCGTACTACCGGTTTCGATACGATCGTACGCGACGAGCATCAGGGAGTCGTACAACACGACATCGGCCCCCGTGAAGGGGGTGTCGAATTCGGACGGTCGGGCGGCGTGTCGCACGGCGAGTGAGGCCAGGAGGATCCCGCCACCCAGGACGAGGAGGCCCAACATGAGCCGCCAGTTGGCGCTTGGGGCGAGGCCTCCGGCACGGAGGCGCGGCGCACGCCCCCGCCGCGCTCGATCGAGTAACCCAGTGACCTTCTTCTTCGGGTTAGGCGCGGGCGTGTCGCGAGGCACACCGTCGTCGAAGCGATACGTAGACCCAGCGACCACCTCGATCTCGTCACCGTGTTTGAGACGCTGGGGGTGGTGAATCACGGCTCCGTTGACTCGGGTGGGGTGCCTACCGTTCCCCGAAACCCAGCAACCGTCCGCACGCACCTCGATCGAGGTGTGGAATTCTGCTACGCCGGGTAGGCAGACCCGTACAGCGCACCCGGGCCCCGATCCGATCCATACCAGCGGCTCGGTGAGCGGGGTCTCTGCGCCGGGAATGGGCGTGACGGCAATGAGTGCGGATGGGGAAGCCGGCATCGTCGAGTTTGCGGATGGGCTGCGCTATCCACATTCTCGATGGTGGAAGGAGAAGTCGCAACCGGACTGGTGGCGACCGACATCGCTCGAGGAGGACCAGCCTTTGATTTCCTACACCGTGAAGCCCGGCGAGTGCATGAGATCGATCGGGGCGCTTCATCGTTGCGATTGGGAGATGCTCTGGGACCTCCCAGAGAATGCTCCTCTCCGTGACAAACGCGACGATCCGAACGTCCTGGAGGCCGGGGACGTGGTGTTCATACCCGCGGAAGCGGCAGGGACGACGTCACTTCAAGGGCGGCGACACACCTTCAAGACAACCCGCTCCGTGGTCCGCGTTCGGCTTATGAAGGAAGGGGAGCCCATGGCCGGCCAGGAGTTCTCGGCCGCGCCCTGGGTCCACCACTTCGGCCCTGAACCGGGATACTTCGGCGATCCTGTGGAGGGGACCACCGACGGAGAGGGTCTAGTCCTGTTCGAGGTGGCCGCCTCCACGCGCCGCGTCCGACTTCGGGTGGGCCCGCTCGAGTCGGCGGTCGAGTACGAGCTCGGCATTGGCCTCCTCGATCCGCCGGACACACCCAACGGGTTTCGTCAGCGACTTGCGAATCTGGGGACCCCCTGTCCGCGGGTCGATTCCGAAGACTTCGCCGTGACCGTATCCGCATTCCAGACCCGGTTCGGGCTTTCGGTGACCGGCGAAGTGGACGCGTCGACCGCGGATCAGATCCGGGCGTGGTACGGGTCCTGAGGGGGCGCCTAACTCGACGCGCGAAGGCCTGCGAGCAAGGTCACTAGGCCGGACAGGACCATACCGGTGCAGAGCGCCGTCAGTAGGAGGGAATCTCGGGCAGGGCGGTAGACGACGTAGCTGCGCTCGTGCTCCGTCGGATGATGGTGCACGGAGACCGTCGATCCCGCGGGATGGCTGCGGAGGACACCGAGCATGTCGGCGCGGGTCAGACCGGCTCCCTCGTCGCGTTGAATGAATGGTCGCGTGCCGATTCGATCCCCCTCGTACGTCTGTCCCGCGACCTCGTAGCGATACCTGCCGACCAACCGGATCTGAGGGGTAGCTCGCCGATTCGAGTTCGAACTGCCTGGCACGACGTCGACCTCTTCTGCGGCTTCCATCGACAGCATCTGTCCGGGAACCGTCGGCCATGCCGCGAGTCCCCGACTCGCGCGCCACGACTGAAAGAGAAGCCATCCCGCTCCGACGCCCAGTAGGAGCAAGATGAGGCCCGTCGCGACCAGACGTGCGTTCATCGTTCTCAGCGAACGACGGTCCAGGCATCGCCCACGCGTGCCAGGAAGAGGGGGATGGGAATGGCGCCCACGGTGCCCGCGGAGGCTCCGGTGCGGCCCTCTAGGGCGGGCCCTCCGGTGGGGCCCAGCGCTTCGAATACCCGGCCGCCGGCTCCCTCGCGGAGCACGACGGCGGCACCGTTCGGAGGCTCCATCGTCCACGCAGGGTCCGCGAACCAGCGCTGCAGGAGTGATCGGTGTCCGGCTTCGAGGTCCTCGAACGGAACGTCCAGCGCTCGCGCCAGTTCCTCGTGCTTCAACTGGAAGAACCCCGCGACCACGAAGGCGTCGCGGAGGCGCAGCGCTGCTGCGATCTCACCCAGGAACTCGATCGCTTCGGCCCGGTCGGCGTCGCCGAGCGGAGCGTTCACGGCGCCTTCCCACGCCCAGGGGCCGTATCCGTTGGCGGTGAAGTCGGCGGACATCACCTCAGTGGGTACGAGCGGAGGCAGGGGGGACTCCTCCGCGGACCACGTGAAGTCTACGAGGGTCGCCCCGGAGTCCGGGATGGCCCCGTGAGGGGCTCCGATCAGGCGCGTCTGGAACATCGGCGATGCATCACCCTGGGGCGGTGTGGGCGTGGTCCACGGTGCAGACAGTCGAACCTCTACCGTGTTCGTGCCGGTGACCACCCAGCCGTTGATCTTCGTCGCCTTGGAGCGAGACGTCCTGCCGGTATGCCGGAAGACGCTCACGCCGTTGACCAACACCTCCCCGAACAGACCTCGGATGGCGGCCTCCAGAGCGTAGATCACGGTCCGGACTCGTCGACCAGAGGCCACCGGAAGGGCTCGTCGTGCAGACGTCCGCCGTCGACGACGTTGAACTCCCGCTCGAATTCCACGACCCCCCAGGCCATCTCGACGGTCATGTGCCCTCTAATTCCATCCCAGGCGAGCTCCGCCACGATCATCGGCCCGACTTCCTCGTCCGCCTCACCCCGACCCTCGAACTTGAGCGCGGTGCTTCCGTTGACGTCGACGTTCACGGCGCGCTTGTCGAAGAGGAACAGCGAGGCCCCGATCGCGCCGGCGACGTATCCCTTCGCCTTCACGTCGGCTTCGTGCTTCGCGGGCGTCGCTCGGCCCCACGATCCTTCGACGTCGACGCCCCCGGAGAGCTGTACGTACATGTAGGCGTCCCCGTATTCCTTGAACCAGTTCGGGATCGCAGCCAGCGGCCCGAACGGAAAGCGGCCCGACACACCGATGAGCGGAGCGAACTTGAGGACGGCTTCGTACTTGTAGAAGGCCGTCGCGTCCGTGTGCTCCGTCCAGCGGCCCTCGATCGAACCTTTGCCCTCCAGGTACTTGAAGCGCACGTCCTTGACGTACTGTGCCAGGACCTTGTTGAGGACGTAGTCCAGCTTCTCCTTGGCCGAGGGGAGTCGGGCGCTCGTCAGCGTGATAGAGAGCTTGTCCGAGGGGTAGGCGACGATCCTCCCGTTCAGCGTGGTGTCTTCGCAGCACGCCTCGACGTCGAAGCCCACGCCTTTCGCCCCGGCGAGCCAAGCTCCCGCACCCGGTACCGCGGGGACCCTGAAGCGCACGTCCTTCCCCTTCAGCCGTGTCGCGTGTCCTCCCGTCACGGTCCATTGGACTTCTTCCCTCAGCCGACCCGTAGACTCCGCCGTCAGGGTGACCTCGTCCCCGGTGCGAGCGGGCACCACCTGTATCTCGCCGTCGAGCGACGCCCGCTTTCCATGCTGGCAGGTGAGCTGGATTCCCGTGAGTTTCCCAGGTTGTGCGGCCTTCTTCGGCGCCGGGCCCGTCCGTCCGGCGATCGGCGTCGCGGGCGACACCGGCGTGTCCTCGAAGCTCGCGGCCGCTGGGGGCGCCTCCGGTCGGAGAGTGTGGGTCTCGTAGAGCACCGTCTCTCCCGCTCCCGGGAAGGAGATCCACACCGGCCCGGCGGGAGTGTCGTCTTCGCGGGCCCGGCCCGATCCGTCCAGCTGTCCGGTTCGCACCTCGCCCGTTCTCAGAAGCACCTGGTAGTCGGCGCCCGCGACGGGCTGACCGGTTTCGTCTTTCAGCTCGATCTCGACCCAGTCCCTGAACTTCAGCAGCCCGGATCGGCCGGTCGCGCCTTCGATGTCGACGAGGAAGTAGAACGCCGGGTCGGAGAAGCGCAGCGATCCACCGGGCGCCGCCTCCAGATCCCTGGGATCTGGCTCCGGGAAGCGCCACTGCGCCTCCGCGGCGCCGCCAGCGAGCGTGGTCTCGACATGCGCGACCGGCATGTCGAGCCGATCGACGTCTCGCTCCATGACGGTAAGGAGTACCGTTTCGCCACCCTCGAAGCCCTCGGCGGTGACCTTCATCAGTACCGTCTCGTCGGCCATCGCCTGGGGCTTCGACCACTCAACCTCGACGATCTGGCGAAACCAGACTTCAGTGGTACCTGGAGGGATGTTGCGCCGCAGGAGTACGCCAGACTCGGGCAACCGTCCTCGCGATACTGCTCCATCGCTGTTCGTGTACCGAAACGGAATACCTCCCACCGGGCGCCCCGCAGCGTCCTTAAAGTCATACTGTACCCAGTGGCGCTCGGGGGGGGAGTCGGGGGGTGGCGGTCCATGCTGGGTGGCCAGGACCAGGCTGATCGCCGCCATCGCCAGGGACGGGCCCCCAGGGCCTGCACTGCTTCCGGTATCGCCGATGACGCAGCTGGTGCAGCCGAGGGCGATCGAGTCCGGCGGCCCCACACAGAGAGCCATGTCGCCCACTCGAGCTGCGGGTCGGCCGTTGATTAGGACCGTTGGGGAGCCCCCCAGGATCGGACCGCCGACGTGGGGGACCGGGGGTGTCCCCGGAGTCACCATCGGGCACGCATGGTGATCTCCCATGCGGGCCGCGGGTATGCCTTGCACGAGGACCGACGGTTCGCCGACGACGATCGCCCCGCCGTGCACGGTCGTATCGCCGATGCGGGCCGCGGGCATACTCATTCGGCCACCCGAGAGCGGATGGATAGCGGTTGTCGCACGCTCTCCTTGACTTCAGGGAAGCGAACCTGGTAGGGTCCGGGAGGCACACCCGTGAGGAGGAACTCTCCCTTCTCGTCCAGCGTCCCGCCGCGGGTGGACCCGTCGGGCAGGTCGATCTCGTAGCGCGTGTGCGCATACGGCGTCCCGTCGGCATCCGCGAAGGAGAGTTGGATCCAGTCTTGGAAGGCGGCGCGCGAGGACTCGACGACCGAGTCCTCGTAGGCTGCGCGGAAGAAGAACTCGGGCCATCGATATCCCCCCTCCGCCTCTCCGTTCGCGACGATGTCGGCCGTGTCACCTCGGAAGTCGAAGGTCCACTTGGTGTCGACCCGGTCGCGCTGGGCGGGAGCGTCGAAGGCGACGAGTGCGCGATGTGCACCGTCCCGGTCGTATCTCAGAATCGTGATTTCGACGGGTTCTCCGTCCGGGATCCCTTTCGTATCCACAGTCAACGTGACCGTGTCGCCTCGCTCCACGATCTCCCGATCCCAGGCCGCTCGGACGACTTCTCGGCGGGGTGTGACCCTCAGCCAACCCGAGGCTTCCTCGAGTCCGTACTCGGAGAGCCTCGCTACGAAGCAGATCCAATCCCCGGCATCGTCGGGCACCACGATTCGAGCTACGCAACGCCCGGAACGGACCTCGCTTCGCGTCCGCAGATGCTCAGTGTTGTCCTGGCTCCGGATCACGAGCTCGACGGGTGCCCCATCGCCAACGAACTGCGTCGCCACGATCATCGACACCGTGGAGCCTGCGCTGGCTCCTCCGCGTCCCCAGGAGACCCGCTGTAGGGTCGAGCTGAGTCGTACCTCGTGCACCGAGTCGGTCGGGCCACTGTGCTTCAGGCTCATCTACGGGCTCCCGACGACCATGATTCGGGCCGCGCTATCGAAGTCTTCGAGTAGGGCGGAGTGAGTGTGCCCCATCACGACGACCTTGGCCGTCGGGTAGTCTCGGAATAGGATGGCCGCACGAGCCTTCTGGGACGGTCGCATGTTGTAGAAGAGGTCTGCCGCCCAGCGATCCACGGCTCCGCTGAAGGGCCCCATCTCACCGCCCGTCCACCCAGATAGCCCCCGGGCGAGTACATAGTTGGCCGTCTTCTCTAGCCCAAGGCCCTCCTTAGCGAAGTCCTGGTTGTTGTTGTATTTATCGTACGCGTGACCATGTTCAGCGACCACGGTGACTCGGCCCTCGTGAGTGTGCTCGATCCTCTCCTCGGGCAGATCGCCTGCGACGGCGATTGGCTCTTTGATTCCGAATCGAGCCAGGTCGGTCTTGAGCATGTTGTCGTGGTTGCCTTGAATCCACTCCCAGCGCCGTCGGCCCTTCGGGAATATCAATGGGTACTGCTTCTCGATGGCCTCCCGAAGGCTAGCTTGTTTGAGGACCTCGATGCCTTCTCCTTTGATCCGTGCTGCAGACCACGGTTCGTCGCGTGCGCCCGTCAGTCCACTCCCTTCGACCCCGAGCATCGCCTCATAGAGGGTGCGTTTCGGGTTCCTTGGTATGATGATGGAATCCTGCTCCTTGTCGGCCGCCTCCAAAACCTGCCTTCTCCGAGCGGTCTGCCGAGGGTCTTCGTACACGGTGAACGGGAGGGCCCTGTCCCGAACCCATTCCAGGTAACGCAGTTCTGCGAAGGCTCCCGAAGACGGGCGCTCAAGTGATCCCAGTTCACTTTGACCGTCTTGCATTACCTCGTTTTGGATTACCTTCCGCAGCGCGCGCGCATATGCTTGCGCGGGGCGTGAGGGCACTTCACTCTCGATGAGACGTTGCCATTGTCGAAGCTCGGCCAAGTCGCCGAGCAGGACCGCCTGTGCCTCCCACGATTCGTAGGCGTCCCCGACCTGCCACACCTCCGCCCCAGCTCCGGCGCAAGCGTCGAGCAGATTTGCCAGTTCCTCCTCGAGCGAGGTGCGCTGTCCGTCGACAGAGTGGACGAAGTTGTCGGTCGCTTGTCCCCTGAACAGGCTCAGGTGAAGATCCGGAATCACTACGATTGCCCGGTCATCCGGCGTAATGTTCGACCAAGCCCAGATCTCATCCACGATGAATCCGCGATGACGTCGATTCAGAAGCGCGTCCAGGGGGGGCTTCTCTTCCTGATAGTGCTGATCCGAAGATAACTCCGCGTCGGAGGCCGGAAGCCAGGAACAGAGGAGTACTCTGCGCCCAGAGATCACCACGAAGTCTGTCTTCGTCGAGTCGGCGTCAGTCCTGTCCGCCCACCAGTAGTTGGCGCTCCCCCAGTGTCCCGCGTCTACGAAGATCCGAGTCCGGAGGTGAACGGTGTCGTGAGTGTCCTTTGGTTGACTGCGCCCGGGGTAACGAATGCGCGGTTGGAAGCCGGTCCTTTGCCACGGCACGATCATCGCCCGTATTCCTCGATCAACTCGTCGGATTCGGGCAGACTGAACACGGAGGGGTCGGGAGCAACTGCTGAGTCGGCCCCCGCTGACCCAGAATGGACGCGGCCATCCGGCCCCACGAAACAGACGGCCCCTGGTATTGGAAGAGGGCCTAGAGTACTCCCCGGACTTGTCATGTGGTCGAGCGGATTAAGCCAGCTGCCTTCGGTGAGGGTGTTGTTGCCGACCATCATCGCGTCCCAGAGTGCCGCCCCGATCGAGGCGGGTTTCCCTAGCATGACCGCCCGGTAGAGGTCGCCCTTCTCGCCTCCGGGAAGTCGTCTTGAATCGCCGTGGAAACGAAAGAGGAGGTCGTGCCCACCGGTGTCCTTCACGATCACGTATCCCTCGCCGACCCGATGCGGGACGCCGGTCCTCCGGCTCATCACGGCCGGTACGTCGAGTTCCAGAAAGCCGTCGCCATCCGTCGTGCCGCTGGTGACGTCTAGATCTCCGAACCTCGCGAAGAAAGGGCGACCGGCCATAGGGGAACCATCGACGAGGACGCGGATGCGCAGGGTCGGCGTCACCTGAGCTGAAATGACTCTCCCGCTGGCGCCCCAAACGAACGGCTCGGGCCTCAAAACGCCTCCCGTAGGCTGCGGTGTACGAGTCGCAGGATAAGGTTCGCGACACCGATATGTTGGTGACTGCACGCCTCGTCGTGCGGAACACCGTGGACCACGAACTGGCGTGCATTCGGCTTCGCTACGTCCCCCGAGGAGCTGGCCTCGTGGGGCGTAGGCTTGCGAAAGAGACTAGCACCACTCGCTTCAGGGACCGTACCGTCAGTGTCGTGGGTTCGGGTGATGATTAGCCCGCTCCACTTCGTTCGGACTTCGCCCCCCGAGCCGACCCGCCCGACGGTTTCGGCTTTGCTCGCCGCCGACGCGATCTTCTTCCAACTGCCGTGGGGCGGATCTTCGTCGAGGCGAAAATGGACGTGCGAGTCCCCCTCGATACCGGTCGAGTAGATTGCGTATGTCCTCGGGTGCCGATACGCGTCCAACTTCGAGTGGAACGCCTCGACCTCCGCGACGCGCTCAATCATCTCTGAACGCAGCGCCTTCGCATCGTCATCGCCTTCTTCCGCCTCCGGCGCGAGACCCGGAGGGGCGACTTCGGCCCGATACAGGTCGTGAACGGATGCCGTCCACTCCTTCATGACGCCCACCTCCTTCGCGGTCGAGAAGGTGAGCCAGGGCTTGGGTTGGAACTGTGAGTAGTACCGTGGGCTTGGAAGCAGCTGCATCACTCCGGGAAGGGCGCTCGCGAGTTGACGGACCTTCGTTGCGGTGTTCCCCAGCATACGCGCCAAGACGGCTCCACGCGCCCCGTGCCCGTCGAGACCCGAGACGTTACCACTGAAGAAGCGTCTGTAGAGGACCGCAGCTCCGTCAACCGGTTGGACGACGTGGATCGCGGCCAAGCACCTTTTCGAAAGCGCACCGAAGTGCTGAAGCATGCGTCGCGTGACGAGTCCACCCATCGAATGAGAGACCAGAATGAAGGAGCAGGACGCCACGTCTGCGTCTTCCAGGATCTCCTCGACCTTGCCGGCCGCGTAGGCCGCGAGCCGGCCGATATCCTGCCTCCAGTCGTACGGGACCGCATAGCAGGGCAAGTCGAACGGGCCCTGAAGCTCTTGGCTCAACCACCGGAGGAAGGGCACGTAGTGTTCGGAGTACAGGCCCGCCCATCCCCGATCTGCTTCCGTCTCATTGAGCGGGATCGCCGGATCAGACTCCAGGATCTCGGCCGGCTCTCGGAAGTGCATGTTGTCGCGCTGTGAGGAGGTTGACGTCAGGATGTGGTCCTTCAGCGACGTCCACTTGCTGTCCGGATCCCAGAGAGTCTCGCTGGCGGTGAACCGCAGGCGTGAGCCCATGACGCCTGGGAAGAAGATGACCGGGATCCGCTTCCGGTCGATCGTGTTGAGTGAATCCAAGGCAACGGGGAACATGTCGCTAGCGGGTCACCATCTTGGTGATCATGTCTTTCGCCGCCGCGCGCATTCGCGCGCCTCGTGGCCCGGGGGCCCTTCCGAAGAGCCTCACTTCGGTCCCAGATCCGTTCACGGCAGCTGCCACCAATCGGGCCTCGCTGCTGGGTACGGACGCCATGGCATCCGTCCATTCGTAGCCCTGCAGATAGCCGCTGAATTCCATGCCCGCGACGGCTTCCGCGGGGTGGAGTTCCAGCGACTCGCCGAATCGGGACTCGTTCGACAAGAGATCCTCGGCCGGCGTCGGATCGTCACGATCGTCAACCACCGATACTCGGATGGTCTCCTGCGATGAGTGCTTCAGCACCAAGGTCGAGGGGGGGCGAAGGGTGTCCGGCATGTCGACCTCTACACGACCGACCCGGTGAGTGGACCAACCTATTGGAAGCCCCTGGGGCGCTCCGCCAACCCTGATGGTACCGAGGATCTCCTCACCGAGGCTGTCTGGAATTTCCTCGCCCCTCGCGATCTGCGTGACCTCGAGAAGCCCATGCCCCGATAGGGCGGCCAGGGCCGTGAAGCCACGGAGGTCTCCGGTTGAGGTCTGTGCCTCGAATGACTGGATCAGCGCGGGAGAGCCAGCGATCGATACTGAGGTCGTCGGCTGAATCTGGACGTCGTCACCCATCTCCTGCGCCATTGCACTGGCCCGGTCGTCGAGGAAGGCCGCGGGGGCGAGCGCGCGCGACGTCTCGTGGTAAGTAAGACTCCACGCGTGGGTCTGTGACTCGTCGGTGAAACGATAGTCGGTGGAATCGCGATAGTCGGGATCCACTTCAATGCGGACACCCCGGAACCAGATCCGATCGCTCATAGCCTGTTGCGAGAGACCTCAGATGGAAGGAGCGTTCAGCGGTATCGCCTCAACCTACGGGGAGGACGGTCGCGCTGGCCAGCATGCCGTGGAGTTCCTCTTCCTCCGTTTCACCTACAGTGGCCGAGTAGGTCAGGGAGAGGTGTAGGGACCAGGGGCTGGCAAGTATCTGGTGGATGCATTGACGAACCCGGGCGGTGTCGTCGTAGGGCCGGTCATAGACGACAGAGACCGTCGGATAGCCATCCGGAGCCTCTCCCAGCCTCTGGGAGATCTCGTCCAGGCCATCGATGTCCTCGAGATCGGACCGGATGCCTTCGAGAACCTCGCTGGGCGGGCTCTCGCTGGCAGGGGGTTTCGAGACGACCAGCGCGGGTCGAAAACCCGTTGGGTCGCCGTCCACCAACATGTACGTGGTGGTGTCAAGCCAGCCTGCAGGTGCCCAGATCCGAAAGTGTTCGTAGGTGAGCCAACCCCCATCTTGCCCGCCAGAACGTTGGGCGAAGCGCCCCGCTTGCAGGCTGAGCGCCGTCCTCTCGAAGTCGGCCAGCGCCGTTGATCGCGCCCGTTCGCTCGCGAATATGCTCGCGATGATGCCGATCCCCTCGTCTGCGAAGAACCACTGCCGATGGAAGACCTCCTGACCCTCGCCGAGCGGCACGAGGTGCTCTGCGAAGTACCGCTGACGACTGCTCTCTTCATCATCCGGGCCGGCCCTGAGAAGCTGAGTGCCCGATCCCTCCCGTGCCAAACGATCGATCGTCTCCCTCGCCCAACGGGGGACATCCCGGTCGCCGAAGCGCGGATCCACAGTGACTCGCATCGTAATTCCCGTAGACGGATCTTCGAGGGCGTAGACAGTCATGTCCTCCCAGCCGGCTGGGAGGTCAACCGAGAACGCGTCTCCGTGGAAAGGCGGTGTCATTCGTGTCTGCGCTCGACGACTTGTCCGAGGGCTCCGGGAAGGACGGTGGGTGGGCCGGTCACTTCGCGTCGACCATGCGTCTCCGGGCGGGGTTGGCGCAAGCCCATCGGGCGTCCGCGGGACCTCACCCTTTACTTTGGATCAGGCGGGGGCCACGAATCGTGTGGCTCTGCCGGTCGCGCTAGCGGATAGGCAATCAGAGGGGCAGGCCGTCCTTGTTCGGGGGATCAGATGACGCGGCGGGCTATGGAGACGGAAGCGGTCCTGGGATCCCGGCCTCCACTGAGAACGGACCGTAGACGGGCCGATCGGGTTGGACGTGCAACCGTCAAGCTGCTCGCTTGGGTGGTGAGCCTGGGCGGGAAGCGGGTGGGGCTGGCAGGTGGTGGAGACGAACGCGCGGTGCCTGATCGAGGCGGTGCGAACAGATCCCCGAGCCTCGGCACACGTCCTTGGAGGAGGGGACGCTGTCGGAGTGGCCGTACGAGGGGCTCCCGCCCCATGCGTAGCGGGTGGTGGCGATGGCGGTGCGGGAGAGCCGCCGTCCGATCGACGATGGGCGCGATGCGTTCGGACAGGCGGGATGCCCTCGTGGCCGGCGACGATCCCCGAGGGGCTCGCGGTGTCGGCCGCGTACAACCTGCCGGCCTGCGTCACGATGATCGGGTTGTTCCTGCTGACCTTGCTGGGACGGTCGCGCACCCGAAGTTCGACCTCCTTGATACGAGGGCTTCCGCTCCCTCCGCCCGCAGGCCCCCTTGATCGTTCCCGCGGAGATCAAGAGCGGCCCTCGAGAGACTGGTGGCACAACGTCTGCGTGCGTGGATTGCCGATCCGGAGCGACGTCGGGCTCCACACCTGGCGCACCCGGTCTGGCGTGGAGGTCGACTTCGTGCTGTACGGAGGAGACGTCTTCTACGCGATCGAGGTGAAGCACTCCGCCCGCGTGCGGCCGGCCGACCTCCGTGGCCTCCGGACGTTTCGCGAAGACTACCCGGAGTGCCAGGCGCTGCTGCTGTATCGGGGAGCGCGGAGGATCGGGAAAGGCGACGTCGTGTGCACCCCCGTCGAGGAGTTCCTCGGGGCTTTCGAGCCGGGTAACCTTCCTGGCTAACCCACCCCTCCTTCACCTGGAGGGTCAGAGCGGACGGAGCGATACGATGTCGATGAACAGCGCCGCCACCCCTTGGTCCGGTACCTCGATCGGATTGATCTCGTCCGCCTCGCGGTTCCCGCCGGGCCAGAAGAGAGCGTCGCCCTCTCTGAGCAGCACGGTATACTCACCAGGGTCGAGGCGAAGCTGGAAGAACCCGGTCTCGTCAGAGGACACGCTGTCGACGGCGCTGGTCAGGATCGCGTCATAGTAGGTGCCGAACACTCGGCCCTCCTGCTCGGACCAGCGCGCACCGGTGGCGTCGCCCGAGGTCGCTCTCGCGAAGATGAGGACCGTGCGCGAGGCGGGTACAATCTCTCTCGGCTCATCGCAACCATCCCCTCGTGGGGTCGGCTCCGGTCCCCATAGCCACACCCGCCCCCAGACCCCGCTCTCGACGGAGACACGTGGAAACTGGTCCGGGGGGAACGTCTGCTCCGGACACTCGCACCCCACGGCGGCGATGGTAAGCGCCACCACGGCCATAACCCGCACCCGTCTGCGCAGCCCCGCGCCGATCACCTCGAACCGTAGCTCGCTCGGCCGCTCAGGGACCATCCAACCGGTGAATCCGGAATCCGACGAGGGACTCCACGCCGAGTTCGTCGGCCACCTTGCCGAGCAGGTAGTCCCCGCCCACCTCGAACACGCGCACCGCCCGCGAGAGCGACCCCTCGAACTCGACGGTTCCGTCGACCGACACCGCCATCAACGCGGTGACGGGGTCACCCGTAGCCGATGTCACCGCCCACAGCAGGCCGTCGGGGTCTGCGAAGAGGTGCCGGTACGGGGGCAGTGCCTCGGGAATCGGAAGCGGGGCGTGCTGCTGCCGCTGGATTTCCTGGGCCCGCGGATTGGGACTGACCGTCGTGATTTCCGTGAGCGAGCTCTCGAACTGGGCAGGCGTGGGTGTGCGGCCCTCCACTCCGACCCGCGCGCCGCCGACGAGCCGTCCCGTCAGGTCCCGCCGATCGACCCACGCGGAGTCGGCTGTTCCCACCCACAACGCCGCAGAACCGGCCGCCACCCCGGTTTGTCGTCCCAGCGGGCGGTTTTCGCCGATGGGTACCACGACAGTGTCGGATAGCGCCGTCCCCTCGCGATCCATGATCCACACTGGCGCCGCCGCCCGCCGCCCATCCGCACCCGGTGGGAGGTATTCGATGGGGAGTCCGAGAGCACCCATCCAACCCGCCGTGGAGCAGGAAAGCTCCCACGGGGCCGGCTCGGGACGGAAGTCCCGGACGAAGGTCCCCGACGAGTCCGTGACGTGAACGACGCGGCGTGTGGCATCCCAAATGAACAGGGAATCGGTCCCGCACCGGTTCAGCCACATGATGTTCCCGAACTCGCCGGGACCCTCTCCTCTGCGACCCACCGTGCGACGCACCACGCCCGCACTGTCGAGGAGGTGGAGCACCGCGCCGTATTGGTCGGCGATCGCGAAGCCCCCGTCCGAAAGGCCCGTCGCCCATCGAACCGACTCGATGGTCGTCCCGGGCGAGGGCTCGGGCCCGACGACGAGAAAGGGCTCTGGATCGATGGTGATGCTCGACTCGACCGGGCCCTCGGCCGACGGCTCAGTACAGCCGATGGCAAGGCTCGTGAGTAGAGCGACGGGGATGGACCATCGCAATCGCCTCGGCTCGGACGGCGACGACCCGGGCCTCCAGGCCGCAACCAGGTGTGAGATCCGTCCTCTTATGCGCGCATATGCCACGAGTGCCCCCGGTAGCTCGACGATGGGCCGGAGCTTGGGGCTGTACCGGGCTCATCGCAAGCTGTGGCCAGCGCGGCGAAGTCCTCGCCTTCGCGTTCAGCTTCCCGAAGCGATGAATACCATACCCTCGGATTCGACACCGCTCACCTCTGTCCCGGACCCATCCGTCGCATACGGGACCGCGACGATGATCGTCCCGGAACCACCGCCCGACCGACCGCGGACCGCGTTGAGGCAGTTCCGCCTCGCCTCACCCTTGAGCGTGTTGCAGTCCGCCTCGGTCCAGCCGTCCCAGGGGCCCGGTGTGGCGGTCTGGCCACCGCCGGTGAAGAGGTCGGCAAGCCAGCTCAGGATCCCGCGATCGCCGGACCCGACAGCGAACCGATCGAACCATCCCTCGCTCGGAAGGAGGCCTGCGAGTGACTCGGATCCGCCCGATGACAGCCGCACTGGGGACGACGTATGTGAGTCCGCAACCCGACCGTCGTGATACGCCGTAACACGGAGGTGTGCGTTGACGGTCCCGGATCCGCGAAAGTGCAGGGCCATGGCGGCGAGTTGATGATGGAGTCCCTCCCCGAGGGTCTCGGGAGGGGTGCCGTTTCCCAGGGTCAGGGAGCCCTGCTGGGCCGCGATCGGGGCCGATCCGATCAGGGTGAAGAGGAGCGCGAGGGCCGCGCGGTGGAAGTTGTTCATGGGAGATCTCCCGTTCGAACGGAGTGCCAGGGGGGCCCCGGGGGCCGGTGCTGGTAGCAACACCGGGACGCTATGTGCAGGCAGGAGTCCACCGCATCGCACATTCGGGTGATTCGGCCCCTCCAGGCCGAAGAATCACCCGTTTGTGTGATCTCCGTCGTTGCGAAGGAGGGCTGACTACTCGCCCAGCGCTTCCAGGTCGGCGATGTCCTTCGTTCGGCCGGTCGCCTTCTTGTTGGCGATCAATGCCGAGCGGCCGAGGAACGGAACGAGGCGACCGCGAACGGAATGCTCTTCGTGGTCAGTCCAGGCCTCGGCGAAGGAGCCCAGGCCCGAGAGTGAGGTGAGCAGATCGATTCGGTTGGGAGGAAGCCCGAATTGCACGACGACGTCGGGCACCGTCAGGTCGGCCCGGTCGATCCCGAGTGCTTCGAGCGGTGCGCCGAACGCGATCAGCCCCGCCTCGACCCGGATGGCGTTCGCCGGAGACGGGTCGACCCAGACGTCGAGGTCCTGGGTTCCCCTCGGAACTCCGTGCACGGCCATGGCGTGGGCACCAACGACGAGGAAGCGAGCTTCGGCGTCGAGCAGGGCTTCGAGCAGTTCGAACCAGTCGTCGTTCACGCGCGGCGCACGATCCGCACCGGCATCTCGTGCCGCGCGTAGGTTGGGATGGCTCGGCCCGTCAATTCCCACATCCGGCGGGAAAGCACGGCGACCATCTCGATCCGTTCCTCGGCGGTGGTGGAGGACGAGAGATCGTCGGAGCAGTCCTCGTCGAGCCTGCGCACGACCGCCGGGGTCAGGCCGGGGCGAATAGGGGGCTTCGAGTTCATGCCTTCAATATAGCGGTCGACGAGAAGGGGTATGCACTTGCGACCCGTCACGCAGCGCGGCACCGTGCAGCCTCCGAGGTTGCCCGCTCCCGGGTGCTACGGGCCCACCCCCCGCCAGCCGACGCGATATGGCCCCGATCCGTTCTCGTCCCGACTCGTCGCCGGCCGTCGTGTCGATGCTCGTTGCAATCGCCACGCTCGGGCTCCTGCCTCGACCGGCGGTAGCTCTCCCGCTCCCTGCCGTGCAGCAGGGCGCGGCCGACGGCGAGTGGCGGGTCTACGGCGGGGACCCCGGCCATACCCGCTACGCCCCGCTCGACCAGATCGACGCCTCCAACGTCGGCGACCTCGAGATCGCGTGGCAGTGGACGGCGCGGAACTACGGCCCCAACCCGCGGCTCCGATCGCAGACCACCCCCCTGATGGTGGACGGCGTACTGTACGCTACGGCGGGTCAGCGCCGCGCGGTGGTCGCGATCGACGCGGGCACGGGTGAGACGCTGTGGATGTGGCAGATGGACGAAGGAGAGCGGCTCAGGGCCGCGCCCCGCGCGAACCCCGGTCGGGGCATCGCCTGGTGGTCGGACGGCGCGGGCGACGACCGTATCCTCGCCCTCACCCCGGGATACCACCTGGTCGCGCTCGACGCCCACACGGGGCGTCCCATCGAGACGTTCGGGGGCTCCGGCGTGCTCGACCTGCACGAGCAGCATCGTGTCCGAGACGGGGTCCCCATCGAGGGATCGATCGGAGCCAGCTCACCGCCGACCGTGGTCGGTGACGTCGTCGTGGTCGGCTCGGCACACCACGTGGGGCTTCGGCCTCCCTCCATGGTGAACACGCCCGGCGACGTGCGCGGGTACGACGTTCGCACCGGCGAGCTGCTCTGGACCTTTCGCACCGTTCCGGAAGCCGGCGACGAGGGGTACGAGACCTGGCTCGACGGATCCGCCGCGTACACCGGCAACGCGGGGGTATGGGCGCCCATCTCGTTCGACCCCGAGACCGGCTACGTGTATCTCCCGACGGAGGCCGCCACCGGCGACTACTATGGCGGCCACCGGCACGGTGAGAACCTCTTCTCGACGAGCCTGGTCGCCCTCGACTCCCGCACCGGCGAGAAGGTCTGGCACTTCCAGATCATCCGCCACGACATCTGGGACTGGGACAACCCGACCGCTCCGATCCTGGCCGACGTTCGGGTCGACGGGGTCGAGCGAAAGATCGTCGCCCAGCTGACCAAGCAGGGCTTCACCTACGTGTTCGATCGCCTCACCGGTGAGCCGATCTGGCCCATCGAGGAGACCCCGGTGCCCCAGACGGACGTGCCCGGGGAGTGGACCTCACCGACGCAGCCAATCCCCACCTTACCCGTCCCGTTCGAGCGCCAGGGATTCAGCGCGGACGATCTGATCGACTTCACCCCCGAGATCCTCGAGCGGGCCCGCGAGGTCGCCTCCACCTACCGCATGGGGCCGGTCTTCAGCCCGCCCTCGCTGCGAGACGCGCCGGACGGCACGAACGGCACGCTCTCCCTCCCGGGTACCCTGGGCGGCGCGAACTGGGAGGGCGGAGCCCTCGATCCCGAGACCGGTGTGCTTTACGTGGGCTCGGAGACCAACCCCGCCGTGCTCCAGCTGGTGCCGGGCGGTGAGCGCTCCGACATGGACTACGTCTTCGGGTTCACCCGGGCCGACCTCGCGCGGGGCGTCCCCATCGTGAAGCCGCCGTGGGGTCGCATCACCGCACTCGATCTGACCGACGGCTCGGAGGCGTGGATGGTTCCGAACGGGGACACGCCGGACTACGTCGCGGAACGCCTGGGGATCGATCCCGAGCTGATTCCCCGAACCGGGAAGGTGTCGCGGGCAGGCCTGCTCGTGACCCGGACGCTGCTCTTCGCGGGCGAGGGCGCGTCGGGGGATCCGATCCTTCGCGCGCTGGACAAGGCGACCGGTGAGACGATCACCGAGATCGCGCTCCCGAACGCGCAGGTGGGCCTCCCGATGACCTACATGCACGAGGGGCGGCAGTACGTGGTGCTGTCGGTCGGGGGTGGGGGGCAGGCCGCCGAGCTGGTGGCGTTCGCCCTTCCGGACCGGAATTGATCGGTAGGACCACCCGGTGGAGCGCTGGCGGTCGCGCCCCCGGCGTCCCCATACTCGGTTCGACCCCGAACCCTCTGACTCGGGAGCGCCCACCGTGAACCATCGCCCGACCCTGTTCGGCGTCGTCGCCGCCCTCCTGCTCGGGTTCGCCCCCGGTGCGGAGGCCCAGTACGACCCGCGCGCCCGCTTGCAGCCTCGGGGCCTCGGCGTGAGCCCGACGTTCGAGGGCTGGTACCCCAACCCCGACGGGACGTACACGCTGTCGTTCGGGTTCTTCAACAAGAACACCGACGAAGTCGTCCGCATTCCGGTCGGCGACCGCAACTTCGTATCTCCGGGCCCGCAGGATCAGGGTCAGCCCACCTTCTTCGCGTCGCGCCGCGGCTACGGCGTCTTCACCGTCGTCGTGCCCGCAGACTTCGGTCCGGATGACCGTGTGACCTGGACGCTCGAGCGAAACGGCGAGCGCTTCTCGATTCCCGGGGGCCTTCTGGATTCGTACCAGACGGCCAACCTGCACGCGCCGGCCATCGACATGTTTCCGCCGGTGCTCGTCATGCGCGACGGAGGTCCCGAAGTCCGGGGCCCCGCGGGCGACTGGGTGGAGGCGACCGTCGGTGTGGGCGAGCCCCTCGAACTGAGCGTCGATGCCTGGGACGAGCACGGGCACGAGGTCTCCGTGTGGTTCTACAGGTACCGGGGACCGGGCTCTGTACGATTCTCGGCAGACGAGGTCGACCTCGAACTCGGCCACCGGACCGCGACGACCACGGCCACCTTCGATACGGCCGGCGAATACGTCGTGTACGTTCGCACCGGTCAGACGGAGCGAGGCGTACGTGAGGCGGGACTCGAGCAGTGCTGCTGGTCGAACGGATACGTGGCCGTCACGGTCACGCAGTCAGAGCCGCAGATGCGGCGGGAGATCCGATGATGAACCGATACATGCCCCTGTTGGCTGTGTGGATGATCGGCGCAGCCTTATTGCCCGGATCCGGCCTTTCCGCGCAGGAGTCTGGGGGAGACCTCACCTTCCACCGCGACATCCTCCCGATCTTCCAGCAGAATTGTCAGGCCTGTCACCAGGCCGGCGCCATCGCCCCGATGGAGCTCATGACCTACGACCAGGTGCGGCGGTACGGCCGGATGATCCGGAATCGGGTGAGCGAGCGGCTCATGCCGCCGTGGCATCTGAATCCCCACCTCGGTGTGCAGGACTTCAAGAACGACCGTTCGCTCACCGACCAGGAGATCGGCGCGATCCTTTCGTGGGTCGACGCCGGCATGCCCGAGGGAGATCCGACCGACGCGCCGCCGCCGGTCGACTGGCCCACGGGCGAGGATTTCCAGTCCACGCCGATGCTGGGCGAGCCCGACCTCATCATCTACACCAAGCCCTTCGATGTCCCGGCCGAGGGCAACGATCTGTGGTGGCGCCCGCGAGTGCCGACGGGGCTCACGCAGGACCGATACGTCCGCGCCACCGAGGTGCTGCCGTCCTTCCCCGACGGTCGCGGGGTCACACACCACATGCTCGTGACCGCCGTGCAGGAGCAGAGCGTCGGCGGTCTCCTGACCGAGTGGGCGCTCGGCAAGACGGGCGAGATCTACCAGGAGGGCACCGGCAAGCTCCTCGAGGCGGGTTCGGAAATCCAGTTCGAGACGCACTACTACCCGAACGGCACGGCGGTCCCGCAGGACCGGGTGGCTCTCGGCATCTGGCTGTACCCGGAAGACTACGTTCCCGAGTTCCCGACCCGACTGCGCTTCTTCAACATCGCGCCCGAAGGAGTGCTCGCCATCGAGCCGAATTCGAAGCCGATCTATCAGCGGCAGTTCGTCATGCAGAACCCGGTGCGGATCCAGAGCTTCCAGGCGCACTTCCACCTGCGCGGAAAGGGGGCCTCGATGGAGGCGATCTACCCGGATGGCCGGACCGAGGTGATCAGCCAGATCGACGACTTCCAGTTCAACTGGCACAACAACTACATCTACGCCGACCATGCGGCCCCGCTGCTTCCCGCGGGTACCGTGCTCAAGTTCTCGATGTGGTACGACAACACCACCGACAACCCGAACAATCCCCATCCCGGCGACTTCGTGACCTGGGGTGACCGGGCCGCCGACGAGATGGGGCACTTCTGGATCGGGGTGACTGACCTGAACCAGGAGCAGTACGAGCGCCTCCTGCGCGAACGGGAGGCGGTCACCGACGACGCTTCCGGGGACCCATCGGCGGGTCCGGGCTGAGGTAGGGGTAGCTAGCGAACCACGTCGAAGGCGCGTCGGTTCGCGGGGCCGTAGCGATACACGCTGAAATCGCGATCGAACGTGGCGACCCGTTCGAGGCCGAGACGCTCCATCATCGCGAAGCTCGTGCGATCCGCGAGGGAGAAGCCCTGGTCGGGAAACCGGGTTCCGATCGACCACGCGGCTTCGAGGTCCGCCTCGCGAACGAATTCGACGCGGGCTGCGCCCGAACGAATGCCGAACCAGAATGCGTCTGCCGCGTCGCGGCCGATCCTCCAGCGAAGCAGCGTCCACGTCTCGAGGAGCACGTGGTCGGTGGTCACCAGCGGCTCACCAGCGCCCAGAATCTCGCGGGCGCGGGCGGTGCGCGCGTCGTCGGAGTCTGCCGCGGCGTACCACGCCGACGTGTCCACGAAGAGGCTCACCGCCGCTCGGCGCTGAACGCTTCGGCGATCATCCGGTCCTTGTCGGCAGCGACATCCGATCCACCGGACCGGCCGAGATCGAACACGGCTTCCGGGCCCACGCCGCGCGGGCGTTCGCCCAGGTCGTGGGCCACGAGTCGGCGCACGTACTCGGCCAGTGAAATCCCCTGCTCCGCGGCGCGGGCCTGTGCCCGGCGGAGCATTTCGCGCTCGAAGGAGAGTTGTGTTCGGGTCATGGTCATGTCTTACATCATGATGTAACGGTCGCGGCCGTGCAACGACGGTAGCGTGAACCCGGTAAGCTCACGCGCCGGTTGGGGCGAAGAGATGGCCCCAGGAGACGGGCAGATCAGGGCCGTGGCGGAGGTCGCGGACGTCACCATGTGCGCAACTTGCGCATATACGCATTGTGCGCATAACGTAGGGGGTCGTTGATCCTCACCACGTGGAGAGAGGGAGATGGCGGATCGCCCCCGCGGCCCCCGCAGCGCAGCGCTGACGCGCATCGAATTCCTGATCCTCGCCGTCCTCGTGCGCGGGCCCTCCCACGGCTACGGGATCGCCCAGGCGCTGACCGATCGCCTTGCTGGCGAGCGCGTTCGGCCGGGGAGTCTCTACCGCGTCCTCGATCGGATGATGGACCGGGGCCTCCTCGAGGCGGTGGATGACCCCGAGGCGTCGGCTGAACGCCGCAGCCTCTATGGCGTGACCGACGAGGGGCTCGTCGTCGCCCGGCGTGAGGCCGCCCTCCTGCGCGGGTTCGCAGACGACATCCAGTCCGAGCTCTCCAGCGACGGACCGAGGCTGAAGGGCGCGTGAACAAGCCGTGGATCTACCGGATGCTCAGCCGTCTGCTCCCGGCGCGCTTTCGGGCGCGCCACGGAGCAGACATGGCGGACTTCCACGCGCGGGAGGTCGCGTCGGGGCGTGCGCGGTCGGGGTGGTGGGGTGCGTCGCTGGACGTCGCCTGGACGGGGATGGGGCTCCGGCTGGAGGCGGGGGCCGACGGAATCTTGAATGGAGGTGGGTCGATGTGGTGGAGTGATGTGAAGTACGGCTTCCGTATGCTGGTCAAGAATCCGCTCTTCAGCGGCGTCGCGATCCTCACCCTCGCTCTGGGCATCGGCGCGAATGCGGCGATCTACACCGTGGTCGAGGCGGTGCTCCTCGAACCCCTCGCCTTCGAGGACGGCGACGAGCTCGTCCTCCTCTGGACGCGCAACGACGAGCTCGGTCAGGACAAGTACATGGTCTCGCCCATGGACTTCGACGACTGGCGCACCACCAACAACACGTTCGCCTCGATGGCGGCCTTCTGGCCGACCACGGGGACGGTCACCGAAGACGATGGGAATCCCACGCGGGTGAACGTCGTCTACACGACGGAGGACTTCTTCGACGTGATGGGCGCCCGCCCCCTGCACGGGCGCGCCTTCGGCCCGGACGACGGGCCCGGGTCTCCGCAGATCGTGGTGCTCGCGGAGGGCTTCTGGGAACGACGCTTCGGCGGGGACCCGAGCATCGTCGGTCAGAGGATCACCCTCGACGGGAATCCCCTCGACGTGGTCGGCGTCGTCTCCGGCCCGCAGACCTTCCCGGACAACGCCGATCTGTGGACCAACATGACCTGGACGATGCAGATCCAGGGTCGCAACTCCCGGTGGATGAGTGCCGTCGGGCGGCTTTCGCCGGGGACCCCCCTCGAGACGGCATCGGCCGACATGGTGACCGTGGCGGCACGGATCGAGGAGGCGAACCCGGAGTCGAACCGGGGGTGGACCACCTCGATCGACTACCTGCAGGAGGAGATGGTCGGCGACACCAAGGCGGCCCTCGTCATCCTTCTGGGGGCGACGGGGCTGATCCTCCTCATCGCCTGCGCCACAGTCGCCAACCTCCTCCTCTCCCGCGCCGAGGTGCGGTCGACCGAGATGGCCGTGCGCGTCGCCTTCGGTGCGCCGCGCAGCCGTTTGGTGCGCCAACTCCTGGTGGAGAGCTCGATGCTCGCCGCGGCCGGGGCACTCGCAGGGCTGATCATCGCCCAACTCGGGGTGCGGGGCCTCCTGCAGCTCGCGCCGGTCACGCTGCCGCGGGAGGAGACGATCGCGCTGGATGGCACGGTGCTCCTCGTCGTGGTGGCCGTCTCGCTCTCCACCGGCCTCCTCTTCGGGCTCGCGCCCATCTGGCAGTTGTTGCGGAAGGATCTGCACACGGCGATCCGTCGGGGCGGGCGCGGGTCGGCCGGCCGCGGAGCCGGGCTGCAGCACACCTTCGTGATCGCGCAGTTCGCCCTCGCCCTGGTCCTTGCGGTCGGCGCGGGGCTGCTGGTGCGCTCGTTCCAGAACATCCGATCGATCGACTCCGGCTTCGTCGCCTCGGGGGTCCTCACAGCCGAGCTCGACCTCTCCCCGGCGGTCGCCCCCGAGGACACCGACGTCACCGACTTCTACGAGCAGTACGCGCGGCGCCTCTCCGAACTCCCCGGCGTGGAATCGGTGGGTGACGCGACGACGCTGCCTCTCTCGGAGAACCTCGACTACTTCCAGAACTTCCGGATCCTCGACCGGGAGTTCCCGCCCGAGCTCGAGACCCGGGCCTACTTCCGGATGGTTCAGCCCGGCTTCCTCGACGCGATGCGCACGCCGGTGGTCGCGGGCCGAGACTTCGACGAGCGCGACCGAAACGGGGCGCCCGGCGTGGCACTGGTGAACGAGACCTTTGCGCGACGCTTCTTCCCCGAGGGCTCTCCGATTGGGGAGCGCCTCGGGGATCTGCGCGGGCGCTACGGGCCCCTCGGGGCCCTCCACCTCGCAGGGGACATCCAGGAGTCGGAGATCGTCGGGATCGTGAAGGACGTCCGCTACGACGGTCTGCGAGTCGATCCGGTTCCCTCGATCTACCTGAGCGGTCTTCAGAGTTCGCTTCGGCGCCGCACGATCGTCGTGCGCACGGTCGCGGATCCCAGCGTCCTCGTCCCGGCGATGCGACGAACGCTCGCGGAGATGAACGCCGGCGTCGCCCTGACCCGGGTCCAGACCATGAACGACGTTCTGGCAGACGCACAGTCCCGGGACCGCTTCAGCACCCTCCTCCTCGGGATGTTCGGTCTGGTGGCGCTCCTCCTCGCGGCCGTGGGGGTGTACGGCGTACTCGCCTACACGGTCGAGCAGCGCACCGGCGAAGTCGGAATCCGGATCGCCCTCGGTGCCGACCGGAGCGCCGTACGCGGCATGATCCTCAAGGACGGTCTGCGGCTCGTCGGCGTCGGTCTCGGTGCCGGACTGATCGTGGCCTTCTTCCTCTCGAGCACCCTCGCGACGCAGCTCTACGGCGTCGACCCCCGTGAGCCGGTCGTCTACCTCGGCGTGGTGATCGTACTCGTCGTCGTGGGTGTGGCGGCGAGCTTCATCCCCGCGCTGCGCGCGACGCGCATCGATCCGCTGACGGCGATGAGGGCGGAGTAGACGAGGCCCTACTCCTTCGCGAGCAGGTCGCGGATCTCGGTGAGCCCTCCCGGCCTGCCGCGCTACGGAGCCGTCCCGAAGGAGTGCACCTCGTCGTACAGGTCGGCGACGCGCTGGACCCCCAGATCGGTGAGCTTCTGCGACAACGCCTGAAACTCGGCGTTGCGAACCGACGCGAGGAACGACGCCTCACTGTCGTACACACCGTGGTTGATCAGCATCAACGGGTTCCGCTTGCTTCGATACAGCGTCGACCCGATGAACCCCTCCTGACCCTCCATGAAGGTCCCGACGGCCTGCCACGCCGCGAAGGCCTGTTGCTCCATCCCCTCGGGGAAAGTGATCACGTTGAAGAAGGTGTGTTTGCTCATGGGCTCTACTCGTTGTGAAGGTGAGACAGCTGGGGCACCGAGCCACTTCTCGACCGTCGACCTCATCGGAACCGGAAGAACTCGTCGTGAATCTGTCGCTGCGCGAGTCCGGTGGCGGAGAGACCTGCGCGCAGCGCGTCCTTCATGGCCTCCGGGCCGCAGATCAAGACCTCGGCGTGGCTGAGATCCCGCCCACGCGCGAGGTCTTCGGCCGTGAGGTGGCCCCGCAAGTCCGACGGCCACACGACGAGTTCGAAGTCGTCGTTCCTGGCCGCCACTCCTTCGAGCTCGGCGCGCGCGAAGGCCTCCCCTTCATTCTTCACCGACCAGAACAGCGTGACGCGTCGACCTTCAGGCAGATCGGCAGCCATGGACAGGAACGGTGTGATCCCGATCCCCCCCGCGACCCACACCTGCTCGTCGCTCGTCGTGTGCGCTTGCGTGAAGTGTCCGAAGGGGCCGTCCACCGCCACGCTCGTCCCCACCTCGAGGTCTCGATGGAGGCGGCGCGTCAGGTCCCCCGCGACCTTCACGGAGAGGCGGATCCGGCCGTCGTCCGAAGTACCACTGATCGTGAACGGGTGGGACTCCCGTCCGGAAAGCCCTTCGAAGCTGAAGAAGGCGAACTGCCCCCGCGTGAAGGCAAGGGGGTCGGAATCCGGCTGCAGTTCGGCAATCACCACGTCACTCGACGGCCGACACACGTCGACCACGCGGTGCGGTATCGGGGGGTGAAGCCGTCGGTAGAGGAACACTCGGTAGATCCAGGCTCCGAGCCCCACGACCGCCATCCCGAACACGTAGGTGCGCACGAGGACGAGTTCCGACATCAGCGATTCGACCAGAACGGCGTGTGCGATCCCGATTGCATAGAATAGTCCCATCCAACGGTGGCTGGGCAGCCACCGTCCGTATGGGATTCGTCGCTTCAGTGGTGGAACTGCTGCGACGACGGCGCCGATCAGAATCAAGACCAATGCCACGACGCCGAGTGGCTTTCCAGGGGCGAAGCCGGAGGACTTCGGAATGGCGATGAAGTGCAACAGCAGTAGTGCCACCGCGATCACGCCGGAGCGCCGGTGGATCAGGTACATCTTGTCGAGGCCGCCGAAGATCCGTTCCACCCAATGCGCCCGGGTCGCCATCAGGAAGTTGAAGGCGAATACCGTGACGACCCACGACGAGAAGGCCTCACCTGCCACCTGCTGTGGATCGACAACCCCCTCATACGCCCACAGGTCGACCGCCCACAACACGAAATGCAGACCAATGATGAGAGGGAAGTAGCTCTCGGATCGAACGAACCGCATCGTAGCCCGGGGGCCGGAGGAAACAGGACGGGTGCCAGAGGTCGGCACTCGTAGACATTTTACATGGTAAATATGTGCATGGCAACGATTGACCCGCCGTATCTCCCGTCCCTGGGGCGACTGGTGACCTTCGCGAGCCAGGTCGCCGCGGCCATCACGGAAAAAATGCTGGAAGACACTGGGGTGACCCGGGCGCAGTGGGTCATGCTGACCGCGCTGCTGCGTGAGGACTCACTGACCGTCAACGAGCTGGCCCGCTACCTGCGAGTTACCGACCCGGCCGCCTCTCGACTCATCGACCGCATGCAGTCGAAAGGGCTCGTGGCCCGCACGCCGGACCCCGACGATCGGCGAGTCGTTCGCGTCGCGCTGACCCCCGCCGGCGAGTCGAAGCGACCGCTGCTGGGCCTGTTCGAGGATGTGAATCAGACCCTGATGGCCGACCTCTCCCTTCAAGAGCGGGAGACACTCCTGGGCCTTCTGGAACGAGTTGTCGCCACGGGTGAGGCGGCCCTGACCGAGGCCGTTCAGACACCGGCCCCAGGGCCGCCGAAGTACCCCTAGTGTAGTGTCGCCCAAGTCCTGATGCCGTTCGTGCGCGGGGGCATCCACGGGATGCGTCGTTGGAACTCCTTGCCGTAGCTATCGCTACGCCGC
>JANQNV010000234.1 GCA_028279425.1 Longimicrobiales bacterium
CTTGCCGTAGCTATCGCTACGCCGCGTCGTTCCGCCTCGCCCCCGCGGCGCCTCCGCACCCTCGGCGGTCACCAGACTTTGGCGACACTACACTAGCGCTTGTAGACCACGCCGTCCTTCATGACGAAGCTGATCTCCATGAGGGTGGAGACGTCGTCGAGTGGGTTCGCGTCCGCGGCGATCAGATCGGCGAGCTTCCCGGCCTCGATCGTGCCGATGCGGTCACCCATCTCGACGTGGTCGGCGGCCGCGACCGTGGCGGTGTGAATGGCCTCCATCGGGGTGAGCCCGGCCTCGACCAGAAGTTGGAACTCCCGGGCGTTGTCGCCGTGCTGTGAAACGCCCGAGTCGGTACCGAACGCGATCTTCACCCCACCCTCGTGCGCCCTTCGGACCATGGCGATCATCTGCGGGCCGACGGCGAGCGATTTGTCTCGAATCGGCGCGGGCATCCAATCCGAGCCGGCCGCCATCTCGGCAACGGTGACCCCGGCCAGGACCGTGGGGACGAGGTAGGCTCCCGTCTCGTGAAACAGACGGATCGAGTTGTCGTCGAGGTAGGTTCCGTGCTCGATCGAAGCTCCGCCCGCCTCGAGAAAGGAATCGACTCCCGACGTGCCGTGGGCGTGCGCGGTGACTTTGCGCCCCATCATGCGTGCCGCCTCGACGATCGAGGCCAGTTCGTCGTCGAAGAACTGCTGCTCCACTCCAGCCGCGGTGTTCGACAGTACTCCTCCGGTCGCCGTGATCTTGATCACGTCGGCCCCGCCGCGCACGAGCTCGCGCACCGCGCGCCGACAATCGTCCGGTCCGTTGCATCGGAAACGGTTCGTCAGCAGGTCCATGACGTCGAGCGACAGCCCGTTGATGTCACCGTGTCCGCCGGTGGGGGTCACGCCGGGCCCCGACACTCGGAGCCGGGGACCGATCACATCTCCATCCGAGATCGCGTCACGCAGAGCGGTCATACCGTCGAGACTCCCACCCACGTCCTGCACCGTCGTGAAGCCCGCCATCAGGGTGGTACGAGCATGGCGGGCGGCGTCGAGCACGACGTCGGTCGCATTCAGTGCGACGGCGTCCAACTCGCGACCCGGCCCCAACTCACTGCTGAGATGCACGTGGGAGTCGATGAACCCCGGTAGCACGAAGCGGTCGCGAAGGTCGACCACGTCGGCGTCGGACCGACTCACGTAGCCGTCCTCTACCGCCTCGATGACTCCGCCTCTCACGATGATCGACACCTCCGTTCGAGGTGCCTCGCCGGGTCGGTCGAGTAGCCAGCCCGCGTGGACCACGGTGGCGGCGGTGTCTTGCGTGATGAGTGGCGTCGGTCCGACCACCGCGAAGGCGAGTGCGAGTGCGGCACAGGTCGTACCGGTTGCGCGGGTCGCGCCAAAGGACGTCGCCATCGAATCGTCTCCGGAGTGGGGAAGCGGGTCGTTGCCCGAGGTGTGGTCCGTCGCCGCGTCAACGAAGGTGTTCGTTGAAGAACGCGATCGTCCGCTCCTGCGCGAGCATGGCCGCGTCTTCGTCGTAGCGGGGGGTGGTGTCGTTGTGGAAGCCGTGGTTCGCGCCTTCGTAGGTGTGGATGGTGAAGGCCTTGCCGTGCTCCTCGAGTGCGGCCTGGTAGTCGGGATAGCCCGCGTTGACGCGCTCGTCGAGCCCGGCGAGCTGAATCATCAGAGGGGCCTGGATCCCCGGGACCTCGGAGAGATCCGGGGCCGAGCCGTAGAAGGGGACCCCGGCGCCGAGATCGGGAAGGCGGACGGCGAGTTGATTGACCACTCCACCGCCGTAGCAAAATCCGACTGCCCCCACCCGACCCGTGGTGGTCTCGTGGTCGCGGAGGAAGCGGAAGGCGGCAAGCCAGTCCTGCATCATGACCTCGCGGTCGAGTTGGCGTTGGAGCACCCGTCCCTCGTCGTCGGAGCCGGGATACCCGCCCAGGGGGGTCAGGGCATCGGGCCCCAGGGCGACGAAGTTCGCCGCGGCGAATCTGCGCACGACGTCTTCGATGTAGGGGTTGAGCCCCCGGTTTTCGTGGATCACCAGCACCGCAGGGAGGGGGCCCTGCGCGTCGGCCGGTGCGACCATGTAGCCGCGCATCTCGCCGGATCCGTCCGGTGACGGGTACGTCACGTAGTCCTGCCGGATCCTCTGGTCGTCGCGCGCCACCTGCTCCGCCCAGGCGTAGTTCGGCTTGAGCGCCTCGAGGGCGCCCAGAGCCGCCGCTCCGCCGCCCAGCACTTTGGCCGCACCCTCGAGGAAGTCGCGCCGGCTCGTGAAGCCGTGCACGTACCCGTCGAACAGCTTCAGAATCTCCTGCGGAAAGTCCTTGGCACTTCTACGCTCGGTCATGCGGCCTCCGCTGGATGTCGCGACGTGAGAGAGTCTCCGCCGAGGGTCGGTCGGCGTGGGTGCAGCTGCCCGAGTGTACGTTGCCGAGGCGCGTCGAGCCATTCCGAGCCGCTCCCCTGTCGCGACACTCCTCCGCCGGGCAGGTTGGAGCCAGACGGTCACCCCCAACCCGCGCCGCCATGTTTGACAGCCCGCTTCTCGGACCACCGACGCCACCCCGGCCGACCCCGGCGTCCGCGAGTCGGCCCCGGCGTCCGCAGGTCGGTCCCGATGACGACCCGAAGCACGGAGGCGGCTCGAGGCCCGGAGGCGGCTCGAGGCCCGAAGGCGGCCCGAGATTCGGGGACGGCTCGAGATCCGGAGGCGGCTCGAGATGCGAGGACCGCTCGAAATCCGGAGGCGGCTGGAGATCCGGTGGCGGCTCGAGGCCCGGAGGCGGCTCGAGATGCGGGGACGGCTCGAGATCCGGTGGCGGCTCGAGGCCCGGAGGCGGCTCGAGATGCGAGGACGGCTTGAGATCCGGAGGCGGCTGGAGATCCCCGGGCGGCTCACGACCCGGCGCGCCGTTGCGGCTGGGTCGCAGGCCACGCGGGTTCGCCTTGTCGATGCTCGCCGCGGCTTCCCTACCGGCATGGTCGACGCCCGCCACCGCCCTCCGAGCGCAGACCTACGCCGAGTTGTCGCCGAACGTCCGGGAGTTCGTGGAGGTGTCCGAGAGTCGCGTCGCCATTGTCGGAGTTCGGCTCATCGACGGTACGGGCTCGCCCGCGCGGGACGGGATGACGGTCCTGCTCGACGACGGTTGGATCGTCGACGTAGGGTCGGCAGACGTCGTACCCGTGGATGCGCGGACGCGTGTCGTCGACGGCTCCGGGCACACCCTGATGCCGGGACTCGTGATGCTCCACGAGCACATGTTCTATCCGTCGGGCTTCGCTCGGTACAACACCAACCAGTGGTCGTTTCCGCCGCTGTATCTGGCCGGAGGGGTCACGACCATGCGAACCGGCGGCAGCATGGATCCCTACACCGACCTCCGCGTGGGCGAGGAGATCGAGGCCGGCCGCGCCCTCGGGCCGCGCATGGACGTGACCGGACCCTATCTCGAGGGGGAAGGTGGCTTCGCCTGGGGGCTGCCTGCGCTGAGGTCACCCGACGACGCCCGCGATCATGTGGAGTTCTGGGCCGACCGAGGCGCGACGTCGTTCAAGGCGTACAACCTGCTGGACCGGGCGACCCTGAAGGCGGGCATCGACGCGGCTCACGCGCGGGGCCTGAAGATGACCGCCCATCTCTGCTCCATTACGTATGCCGAGGCGGCGGACCTTGGGATCGACAATCTCGAGCACGGCTTCTACGCGGCTACCGACTTCGTCGACGACAAGATCGAGGATCAATGCCCGTCGGGTGCCCGCGCTTCCCTTCGAGACCTCGCCCCGACCGACCCTCGGTTCACCGCACTCGTGGAGCGCCTCGTCGCCGCCGAGGTGGCGCTCACTTCGACCCTCACTGTGTTCGAGCGCGCCACGGGGGGGCGGCCCGATCCGCCGGAGGGGGCCCAGGCGGCCATGCTGCCCCAACTGCGCGACCAGGTGATGAACCGGCTCGACTCGAGAGAACCGTCGGCCGAGTCGCGTGCGTTCTTGACGAAGATGATGGCGCTCGAGAAGGCCTTCCACGATGCGGGAGGACTCCTGGTGGTAGGCACCGACCCCACCGGCGCCGGCGACGTGGTGCCCGGCTATGCGAACCAGAGAGCGATGCAGCTCCTGCTCGAGATGGGGTTCTCCGCGGAAGAGGCGGTCGAGGTCGCCACTCGAAACGGTGCTGTGTACCTCGAGCGAGACGGTGAGATTGGAAGCGTCGAGGTGGGCAAGCGCGCCGATCTCGTCTTGCTGCGCGGGGACCCCGCCCAGGACCCCGAGGCGTTTCGACAGACGGCGCTGGTCTTCAAGGACGGGGTCGGCTACGACTCGGCGAGGTTGTTCGAGTCGGTCCGGGGTTGGGTGGGCGTGCGGTAGCGGGTGGGGCAGCACGCTGGTCGACCCGCGGGTGCTCGATGCCGTCGTCCCCTGGCCCGCCTCTGGGGCGGGCTGGGTTGCCCCGCTTCTGGCAGGCCGACTCGCCTCGCTTCAGCAGGCCGACTCGCCTCTGCGCCGATGCGGGTGCGGCCAACGACGAAAAGTCGCCACCATATGCGGTGCGGGGGCGATGATGTCGAGTTGTGGTCGCTATACGGCCGAAAGTCGCCGCCATCGGAGCGGTCGGCTGGATGCCGCCGAGAAGAGGTCGTATAGCAGCCACAACCCTCCAGCATCGGGATTTCGGTCGGATCGTGGCGACTTCTGGTTGCCTCTCGCGCCCGACAGCTCCGACCCTCGCCGAGATGCCGACCCCCTCGCCGAGATGCCGACCCGCGCGCCGAGAAGCCGACCCCCGCGCGGAGATGCCGACTCTCGTCTAGATGCCGACCCGCTCGTTCTAGATGCCGACCCCGAAGTACTCGATCAGAACCGAATAGAGGACTCCTGCGATGACCACGATTGCGGCGAGCTTCAGCAGCTTCTTGAGCACCGCATACAGCATGGTGGCGGCCAGCAGAAGCAGCGGAAGCAGGAAGATCGGGTTGGCGAGCAGGTATTCGATCAGGCCTGTCATGGGCGGGTCTCACTCCGTCATGGCGTTGCACGCCGACTGCGTCGGCACCGATGCTCCGGAGTCGATTCCTCGAAGGGGGACCCCGTCGTGACACGACATCCACTACGCTGGTCCCGTGCCGCTTGGTTTCTATCCGGCCCGGTCAGCGCCGTCAACCCGGTCGTTCTGCCCCCGGCCGCCGCCGCTGCCGTCAACCCGGTCGTTCTGCCCGCGGCCGCCGCGGCTGCCGTGCCCCCGGCCGCCGCCGCTGGTGTCGACCCGGTCGCCGTCACCGGTCTGCCCCCGGCCGCCGGTACCGGCGTCGGCCCGGTCGACCTCGGCGGTGGCTCGGGTCGGTGAGTCGCTCTCGGCAGGACGAGTACGGCGTCGACTTCGGTCTACGGAGCCGCGACTACGCGCTCCATCGTCACGGGCCGCCGGCGGGCTTCTACGAGCGGCTCACCGCCCACACTGCGATCGCCGGCGCTCGCACGCTCGATCTGGCGACCGGCCCGGGCGTGCTGGCGCTCGAACTCGCCCGCCGCGGTGCCACGGTGACCGGGATCGACATCTCGGCGTCACAGATCGACGCCGCCGTAGCTCGGGCTGCCGAACTCGGCTTCAGCGACCAGACGCGGTTCCGGGTCGCCCGTGCCGAACAGACCGGCGCCCCGGCCGGTACCTTCGATCTCGTCACGTCCGGCCAGTCGTGGCACTGGTTCGACGCCCGCGCGGCGGTGGCCGAGGTCAGACGGGTGCTGCGGCCCGGTGGCCACCTCGCCGTGGTCGGCTACTCCTACCTCGCCCATCGGTCCGCGGTGGCCGGAGACACGGAAGCGCTGATTCTGGAGTTCAATCCGGGATGGCCGATGGCGGGGTGGTCCGGCCTGTTTCCGCAGTGGGTGGAGGACGTGGTCGACGGGGGCATGGAGCTGGTCGAGCAGTTCTGCTGGGACTACGACGATCTCTACAGTCACGAGGACTGGCGTGGGCGGGTCCGGACCTGCAACGGCGTCGGGTCCGGGGGGCTACTCGCTGCCGAGGTTGCCCGCTTCGACGAGGCGCTGGGGAGGCTGCTTGCCGAGCGGTATCCCGACCCCGTCCCGATCCGCCATCGCCTCTGGTGCGTGGTGGCCCGGGAGCCCGCCCGAACCGGTGCGGACTCCCGAGCAGAATGGGGTGCCGGCGCGGACTCCCGAGCAGAATCAGGTGATGGCGCGGACTCCCGAACCTGATCGCCACCGGGCGCAGGTGGCACGCCTCGAGCGGGCTCTCGCGCTCTAGTGTAGTGTCGCCCAAGTCCTGATGCCGTTCGTGCGCGGGGGCATCCACGGGATGCGTCGTTGGAACTCCTTGCCGTAGCTATCGCTACGCCGC
>JANQNV010000287.1 GCA_028279425.1 Longimicrobiales bacterium
GCTACGGCAAGGAGTTCCAACGACGCATCCCGTGGATGCCCCCGCGCACGAACGGCATCAGGACTTGGGCGACACTACACTAGTGTCCCGTTTGAAAAGCCCCGATGGTATTCGAGGAGGTGTGCATCGGACTTTCTCAAACGGGACACTAGCGCTCCATCCGGACGACCACCTCCGCGCCTGACGAGGCGCTCACGAACACACCCGCGAGGACCCCGTCCTCCCACGTCCACTCCGCATCGCGTACGAAGGTGTCCGCCTCCTGGTCGAAAACGAGGCGACGGTCCACGATCTCGTAGGTGCCCGTCATGTTGGCGTCGAGGGGACCACCGACGGACTCCGGAACGAAGAGTCGCCCACTGACCGCTCCCGCCGTGGTCAGGGACAGCGTCAGACTGCCTCCCGCGGAGAGCACGTTCGACCCTTGAACCCGAAACGAGACCGCGCTGTAGGTCCCCGCCACGGATTCCGGGGTGGGCGCGACGGGGTCGGAGCACCCGATGCCCGTGCCCAGGAGAATCGCGAGAGGGAGTATGGTGAAGAGTCGACGCATCTTGCCCATCCGATCGATCGAGTTGCCTCTTCGCGCGTGCCGAGACCGACACCGCCGTGGCGTGCATACCATCACAGTCTGACCAGGACGCAGTCTTCGCGCCAGCCGGAGGAGATCGCGCTCCGAAGGGCCGTTGGTCCGAACCCTCTACGACGCCCCTCCGAGCGAGAACGAGGCCCGCCCATGCGCGGCCCACAGGCAACCCAGCGCCCCGGCAGGCGACTCCAAACGAGCGTATGCTGACCGACCCCTCCTCTCGCCCCTCGACCGGTGGGCCCCGGGGCTGCCACGCGCGGCCGATCGGCGGGTCCCTGTGGCTGCTGGTCGCACTTGCGAGCGCCTGTGGGGACGGGTCCGCCCCACCGGCAGCCCGAGGCGACGGCGCAGCAGCGGCCGACGCGCCGCCCGGCGAGTCCCGGCCCACCCCGGTCGCCATAGCCACCGATTCGTCCGGTATCACCATCCGCTCCACACCGGCCGGCGCCCTCGACCTCGAAGCCTACCGCCGCTCGCCCTCGCCCAGCCTTCGTCTCGACGGCACCGCCGACGGAGGCGAACCGTTTCACGCCATCGGTGCCCTGGCCTTCGGCCCCGACGGCAGCATCGCGATCGCCGAACGAGGGGAGATGCGCGTCCGGATCCACGCCCGCGACGGGCGACGAAGAAGAACGGTCGGGCGGGAGGGTCAGGGCCCCGGCGAGTTCGGCGCGCTGAACGGGCTGGGCTTTCGAGGAGACTCCCTGTTGGTCTTCGACTCGCGTTGGTTTCGCATCTCGGTGTTCGACGGGGAGGGTGTGTTCGTGCGTCAGGTCGAGCCCCGGGGCCCGTGGGGCACACGACACCGGTGGGCGAGCCTGGCGCCCGACGCGGGAATCCTCACCCGGGCCCGACGACCCGACGCCGACCTGCTGTGGGGGCTCCACGACTTCGAAGGGGAGCCGATCCGCCCGCTCCCGGAGCTTCCCCCGATCGCGCCACCGACCCTGGTGATGCTTGGCCCATCCGGCGCGTCGTCGCAGCCGACCGAACCCCTCCGGATCTTCGGAGCCCGCCCCGGCGCCGGACCGTTCGGCGCGGGCTTCGCCTCCTTCGCGGGCCCGACCCACGAGGTGCGGATCCACGGCATCGACGGGGCCCTTCGCGAGATCTGGCGTGTGGTCGAGAGTGGCGATCGCGGCGCGGAGGGTGGCGGTCGCGGCGCCGAGGGTGGCGATCGCGGCGCGGAGAGCGGCGGGCGGGTGGTCACCGACACCGATATTGCGGCCGCTCGGCAGCGGGCCCTCCGCTCGGTCGACCCCGAGCGCCGACCGGCAATGGAGCGACGCTGGAGCACCGTGGAGAGCCCCGAGCGCTTCCCGGCACTCGGTTCGGCGCAGGGGTTCGCCTTCACGGCCCCGCCCGAAATCCTCGAGTCCGAGACGGGCGAACTCTGGGTGCACGGCTACCCGACCAACCCCGATTCGCGCCGGATCTGGTGGGTGTTCGGCCGCGACGGTGCACTACGAGGTTCGGTCTCGTTTCCCCCGCGCTTCGAGCTGCATGCCGTGGGTGCGGCCGGCGCACTGGGGATCGAGCTCGACGACTTCGACGTGGAGCGGGTGGTGCTGTTCGCGCTGGAGACCGTCGACGCCGCCAGCCCCACGAGGCAATGACGAACCCGTCGGAAGGATCGCGGTGCGAATATCCCTGGAACCGCGGTCCCGCACGCCGCATGCGGGCATCGCGCCCACGCCGGATGCGGGCATCACGCCCACGCCGGATGCGGGCATCGCGGCCACGCGGCATGCGGGCATCGCGCCCACTCAGCATGCGGGCATCGCGGCCACGCCGGATGCGGGCATCGCGGCCACGCGGCATGCGGGCCTCACGGCCGCGCCGGATGCGGGCATCGCGGCCACGCCGGATGCGGGCATCGCGCCCACGCAGCATGCGGGCATCGCGCCCACGCCGCATGCGGGCATCGCGCCCACGCCGGACGGGGCGGCGAAACGGGAACGACAGAAAGGCTCCACCATCTCACTGAAAAGGCGATGGTGGAGCCTTTTGGTCGCACTACGACCACAACGCGCCACTATGCGGCCGATCGCAAAGACGCTGGCAACTTTGGGTCGTATAGCGACACCAACTCGCCACGATCGTCCCGCCCGGTCGAACGCTGGAGACTTCGTGTCGCTGAGCCTCACGAACGACGCCCACCACGATCGTCCCGCCCGGTCGAACGCTGGAGACTTCGTGTCGCTGAGCTCACGCCGACGCCCACCACGATCGTCCCGCCCGGCCGAGCGCTGGAGACTTCGAGTCGCTGAGCTCACGCCGACGCCCACCACGATCGTCCCGCCCGGCCGAACGCTGGAGACTTCGTGTCGCTGAGTTCACGCCGACGCCCGCCCCCCACCGCCCCACTCCCGCCAAGACGCGATCGCGCGGATCAACCCGCCGCGACGGCCACCGTGCTTTCGACGGCCTCCACGAGGCGCTTCGCCTCTTCGGACCAGTTGTACCGTTCGAGGATCGCGCGACGGCCGTTGGTCCCGAACCGACGACGGTTCTCGGGATCGACCATACGTTCGACGGCGGCGGCGAAATCCACCTCGTCGTCGCTCCTGAAGACCGCGCCGGACCCGACGTCGTTCACGATGCGCTCCGACGGCGGCATGTTGGTTGTGATCACCGGCAGCCCGTACGACATGTAGTCGAAGAGCTTGTTGGGGATGGTCGTGCTGCAGCTTTCGAGGGCGAGGTGCGGGACGAGTCCGACGTCGGAGGTCGCGAAGACCGACAACGCCTCGTCATAGGGGAGCCGCCCGTGGAATTTCACGATGTCGTCCCCCAGCTCGAGGCGCTTGGCCTCGGCCTGGAAGAGGTCCTCATCCATCCCGTCGCCGATGATGTCGAGCCACACCGACACCCCGCGATCCCGAAGGATCGCCACGCCACGCAGAACCGACTCGATACCACGGGGCTTCTCGAGTAGACCGAGGTACACCATTCGGAGCGGTCCGCCGTCGTCGCGAATCGAGACGGCGTCCTCGGGAATTCGCGATGCAGACGGGGTGTTGCTCACGACCGTGATGCGCTCGGGGTCGACGCCCAACCCGGCGATCCTCTCACCCGACTCCTCCACGACCACCAGCACGTGGTCCATCGCGGGCAGCGTGCGTCGCTCCACGAGTGACACCAGCCGGGGGTTGCGAAGGACGAAATCCAGAGGCCCCTGGCGACCACCGATCCAGATGTCCTCGATCATGGCGGGGTAGTTCTCGGCCATATCGAGAATGACGGGGACTCCGAGCAGACGCGCCGCGGCGAGTGCCGTCGGAGCGAGCGGGAGGTCTCGCACCAGGATCACGTCGGCGCCGTACCGGCGCCCCGTCCCGGCAATGCGCGAAAACCACCGCGGGCTCACGAAGGCCGGGAACTGGGCGAACCCGTCGAGCTTGCGACCCAGGACTCGCCACGGCCGGAGGCGGTGCACCTCGGCCTCCGGGAGGGACTCCTCGGGCGGATCCCAGCGTCGATTCCGGGCGACGAGGTGGACTTCGTGTCCGGCTTCGCCCAGCGACCGCATCACCTTCTCGGCGCGGACGTCCCACGGATACTCGGCGTCCCAGATCTTGAGAACCTTCATTGCGGAAGGGTCACCGCGTCGAACGGCCGCCAGTCCTCCACCTGCCGCGGAGTCCCGGTCAGGGATTGAATGACGATATCGGCGATCCGCTCACCCGCTCGCCCGTCGCCGTATGGGTTGTCGGTCGATACCGCGCCCGCCGGCGTGCTGCCGAGGTGATGGCGGGCCCGCGCGAGGATGGTCTCGCGATCCGTGCCCACCAACTCGGTCACACCGGCCTCGACACCTTCCGGACGTTCGGTCACCTCGCGCAGCACCAACACCGGCGTGCCGAACGAGGGCGCCTCTTCCTGAATACCGCCGGAGTCGGTGAGCACCAGATCGGCCCGCCGGATTCCGGCCATGAGATCGAAGTAGTCGACGGGTTCGATGAGGTGAATGCGCGGGTGTGCGCCCAGAATCTCGTCGGCCGGCCCCTTCACGTTCGGGTTCGGGTGCACGGGATACACGGCCTCGAGTCCCGGGGTCGAGTCGACCAGCTCGAGGATCGCCCCCATGGCCTCTCGGATCGGCGCCCCGAACGACTCGCGGCGGTGCAGGGTGACGATCGCGAGCTGCCCGTCGCCCGCCTCGCGGCGATCCAGCGCTCCGGCCAACACCGGATTCTCGACCCGGTGGGCCGGGTCGAAGCGGTGTAGGGCGTCGACCACGGGGTTGCCCGTCACGAACACCTGATGCTCGGGCACGTTTTCCTTCAGAAGGTGGCCAGCCGAGCGGGCCGTGGGTGCGAAGTACCAGTCGCTCAGGACGTCGGTCAGGCGCCGGAAGATCTCCTCGGGCCACGGTGCCCATTTGTCGCCACTCCTCAACCCGGCCTCGACGTGGCCGACGAGCACCTTTTCGAAGAACCCCACGAGGGAGGCGAAGGCCACCGTCGCGGTATCCCCCTGCACCAGGAGGGCGGACGGCTTGCAGTCCGCCACGACCTCGCGGAGGCCGTCGAGGCATCCGTGCGCGACATCGTAGAGTGTCTGCCCCGGCTTCATGAGCTGAAGGTCGTAACGGGCCTCGAGCCCGAACTGCTGCATGACCTTTTCGACCAGGTCGGTGTGCTGCCCGGTGAGCACGAGATCGGACCGCACTTCAGGCCGGCCGCGAAGGGCCTCGAGGACCGGAGCCATCTTGATCGCCTCGGGTCGCGTCCCGACGATAACCAAGACGAGCGGCCGCTCTTCTGGAGTGCTGCCAGTGGGTCCAGACACGGGTTCTCTCTGTGGCACGGGGGGAGTCACTTCATTTGTTTACGTTCGAAAGCTGCCGCCGAGCTTCAGTGCGCGCAAGAATCGGGCGAGACTGATGCGCAGCGGCATTTCCCGCGGAAATATCGACCGGACAACGGTGAACTTGAGTGCCTCCAGACTGCGACCCACGCGACGAAGGTGAGGGCATGAGAATGCCATTCGCCCCGCGGAACATGCGTTTTCTTCCGTTGCACTCCGGGCCGGTCCATGGCAGCCTTGGAATGCGTCCCCCCCTTACCCCCCGCCCCGATCTCCTGACCCGGATCACATCATCTCGACCCGGTACGGGATCGACCCCGTAGATGCAGAACAAGTCTTTGCTCGCCTACATGGCGACGTCGAACATCTCCCGCACCACGGTCATGGTGGGCCTCCTCGCCGTCGCCGGTGTCCTGGAGGGGTTCGGGGTGGCCGCGATCGTCCCGCTTCTCGAGATCATGTCGAGACCGGAGGCTCCACCGAGCGAGGGGCTGGCTGGCACGGTCGGTGACATCCTCGCGTTCTTCGGCCTCCCGTTCACCATCGAGGTGGTGCTCTTCTCGCTCACGGGGCTGTTCGTCGTAAAGGCGTTCGTGGCCTACGGGGCGATGATCCAGGTCGGTACGGTGGTCGCCCGCGTGAGCATGGAGTTGCGGCTGCGACTCCTCCAGGCCGTCGTCGACGCACGGTGGAGTCACGTGCTGCACTACCCCACCGGCTTCATCAGCAACGCGATCAGCCTCGAAGCGAGCCGCACGTCGCAGGCGTACCGGGAGTTCTGTCAGGTTCTGGCCGAGATCATCCAGGTGCTCGTGTTCGTGTCGTTGGCCTTCCTGATCTCGTGGGAGACCGCGACGGCTTCGGTGGTCGTCGGGCTCGGAATCCTGTTCATGTTCCGAGGGGTGGTGGAGCGCGCGCGCAACGCCGGGCAGACGCAGACGCTGACCCTGCGCGAGATCCTGGCGAGCCTTACCGACGCGATTCCCAGCCTGAAACCGCTGAAGGCCATGCGGCGCGAGCACTACCTGCTGCCGCGCCTCGAGGAGGGCACGCGGAGCTTCTTCCGGGCGCAACGCCGGCAGATCGCTCTCGAAGAGCTGATCTACAAGGCGCAGGAGCCGATCCTGCTCGGAACCATGGCGCTGGGACTCTGGGTCGTCATCAACTTCGGCGACGCCAAGCCGACCGACATCATGGTGCTCGCCCTGCTGTTCTATCGCACGGTCCAGACGATCACGAACATTCAGGGTCGGTGGGCGACGGTGCGCGTCGGAGAGACGTCGTTCGTGTCTCTCATGGAGCACATCAATTCGGCCGAGGCCGCCGACGAGGGGTTGGCGAGCCGCACCGGTGTAGCCGCTCCGGAGCTGACCGAAAGCCTGACGATCGACGCGCTCCACTTCGACTACGACGAGCACGAGGTGCTCGACGGCGTCGATGTGACGGTGCCGGCCGGCACCTTCGTCGCCATCGTCGGACCGTCCGGGTCCGGCAAGACCACGCTCACCGACCTGGTCGCGGGACTGCTGGTGCCGACCTCGGGTCGCATCCTGGTCGATGGCGTCGACCTCGCCGAGGTCGACCTGGCGAGCTGGCGCCGCGGCATCGGCTACGTGCCGCAGGACGCCATGCTGTTCAGCGATACCGTACGGGCGAATGTGACGTTGGGCGCCGCCGACGTCCCCGACGACGAGATCCGCTCGGCGCTCACTGCGGCTCAGGCCATCGACTTCGTCGATCGGCTGGCGAAGGGGCTCGACACACGCATCGGCGAAGGGGGGCAGAACCTGTCGGGCGGCCAGAGACAGCGACTCGCGATTGCTCGAGCGCTGCTGAACCACCCGCGACTCCTGATCCTCGACGAGCCGACCACGGCGCTCGACGCCAAGGCCGAGGCGGAAGTCTGCGACGCTCTGGCGAGTCTAGCCGGGTCGCTCACGATCCTCGCAATCTCCCATCAGCCCAAGATCCGCGAGCTGGCCGACCAGGTGTGGGAGGTGGCCGATGGCCGCCTGACCGTCGTTCCTTCGGCCAGGCCCCTCGAGACTCCGGTGCTCCCGTGAAGACGCGCGCCCCCTTCTATCTGCTCATCGTTCGCAACGGGCCGGTCTGGGACCTGGAGAAGACGCTCGGCTTCTTCGCCCGCACCCTGGGGACCGCCTTCGAGGGTGAGATCTGCACCTTCGGCAACAAGCCGGGCCATCTGCCCCGCGGGGACGGGGGGATGGAGGTACGGCGCTACGTGTGGAACCAGCACCGCAATCCGTTTGCCCGCCTGTGGTACACGATGCGGGTGGTCGCTCGCGCCTGGCGCGCGCGCTGGATTCAGCGACGCAAGCTCGTCATGGTGGCCTACGACCCCTTCCAGAGCGGACTCGTCGGAGCCGTGGTGAAATGGACGACCGGCGCGACCTTCGTCTGCGAGGTGAACGGCGTGTACGGCGACGACGACAATCTCATCGACGTCGCCGATGCGGCGCAGCGAAAGAAGAAGAAGGACTCCATGCTCCGCACCGGATCCTTCGTGCTCCGTCAGGCGGACTTCATCAAGATTCTGTTTCCGGAGCAGCTCCACGGATTCGATCCGGATGCGATCGACAAACCCCGAACGTGGTTCTTCGACCTGATCGACGCCGAGATGTTCAAGAAGTCGGGTCAGGAGACACAGAAGCGAATCCTCTTCGTCGGCTACCCCTTCTATCGGAAGGGCATCGACGTGCTCCTCCAGGCCTGGGCCCGGACGCGAGACGCGTTTCCGGAGTGGGAGCTTTCGCTCGTGGGATTCGGCCTTGAACCGGTGGCCGAGGAGCTGGGGCTACCGACCGAGGGGGTCGACTTCGTCGGTCCCCAGCCACCCGACGCGCTGGTGCCGCAGATGGAAGCGGCGGCCGGCCTCATCCTGCCCTCACGATCGGAGGGCATGGGACGTGTCCTCCTCGAGGCGGCCCACCTGGGTCGCCCCCGACTGGGCAGCCGAGTCGGCGGCATTCCGTACTACATCGAAGACGACGTCGACGGTCTGCTCTTCGAACCCGAAGACGTCGACTCGCTCGAGGCCGTCCTCCGCCGCTTCATGGGCGACCCCGAGCTGCGCGAGCGCCTCGGGGCGGCCGCGTTCGAGCGCGCCAGCCGTTGGTTCAGCGCCGACGAGTACGTTCGCCGCTACGCCGCAGTGTTTGCCGACCTCACGGGTACGCCCGCCCCCCCCGCCGAGGCCGCCCCCGCCACGAGCCCTACGGGGTCCTGATCGCCGCCCGCGTCGTCCACGCGACCGGCATCGAGCCG
>JANQNV010000295.1 GCA_028279425.1 Longimicrobiales bacterium
CAAGGCGCTGTCGAAGGAGCCCCGCGGCGGCGGCAACACCTTCGGCTTTCTGCGCGACCGACCGGACATCGAGGTGGCGGCGCTCTCGGAGGAGCACGGCATCCTCGACGTCTCCGGCTCCGACTGGCGACCCCAGGTGGGAGACCGCGTACACGTGGTCCCGAATCACGTGTGCGTATCGGTGAACCTCCAGGACCGGCTCCTCATCGATGGTGACGACGGGGTCGAGGCGTGGCCGCTCGAGGCCCGCGGTCGTCTCGGGGGCTCGCGCCCGGCTGGAGTCGCCGACTAGCCGTGGGAATGCATCGCCTCGGGCCCACACGAGCGGCCGAGATTCTCGACGCCATGACCGATGTGCGGGTGTTGGTCGTGGGCGACCTGATGCTCGACGAGTACGTGTCGGGGGTGGTCGACCGGATTTCGCCCGAAGCCCCCGTGCCCGTCGTTCGGGTGGAGGCGGAGCGCTGGGCTGTCGGGGGCGCGGCCAACGTGGCGGCCAACGTCACCGCCCTCGGCGCCGCCTGTGATGTGGTGGGCGTGGTCGGTGACGATGCCGGGGGGCGCCGCCTCACCCATGCTCTCGAGGGCGCCGGGGTGCAGGTGAGCGGCGTGGTGGTGGCTCCAGACCGGCCCACGACCGTGAAGACGCGTGTTCTGGCGCGCAGCCAGCAGGTGGTGCGGTTCGATCGCGAGACCGACCACGACGTCGATGGTGCCCTGGAGCGCGCCCTGGTCGAATCCATAAAGGGGTGCGCACGGGAAGCCGACGTGCTCTTGATGGAGGACTACAACAAGGGCGTCCTCACCGCCCACGTGATCGGCGGGGCCCTCGCTGCCGCGAAACAACGCTCCATCCCCACGGTGGTCGACCCCAAACGCCTCCGCTTCTTCGAGTACCAGGGAGCGACCGTCTTCAAGCCCAACGCGAAGGAGTTGGCCGACGCGCTCGGCGAGCACCTGGCCCCCGACGACCCGGAGTGGATGGAGACGACCCGGCGGCGCCTCGCGTGTGATACGCTGCTCCTCACCCTGGGGGAGCAGGGCATGGCCCTCGCCTCCGGGGGGGCACACTTCTTCCGTGTGCCGACGGTGGCCCGCGCCGTCTATGACGTGTCGGGGGCGGGCGATACCGTCGTCGCGGTGACGGCCGTCGCCCTCGCAGGTGGGGCCGACCCCGTCGAAGCGGCGATCCTCGCCAACCACGCCGCGGCTCTCGGCGTCCAGAAGGCCGGGGTGGCGACGGTGTCGCCCCGCGAGATTCTCGAACAAACCCGTTCCTTTCAGCCCTCGCACGACTCATGACTCTCGAACGTATCCACACCGACGAAGCTCCCGCCGCCATCGGTCCCTACAGCCAGGCGATCGTCTCCGACGGCTGGGTGTTCTGCTCCGGCCAGATCCCGCTCGACGCCGCCACCATGGAGCTCGTCGACGGTGACGTCGCGGCGCAGACCGAAAAGGTGATGGAGAACCTGCGGGTCGTCCTCGCCGCTGCGGGGGCTTCGCTCGATACCGTGGTCAAGACGACGATCTTTCTGGCCGACATGGCCGACTTCGCCGCGGTGAACGAGGTGTACGGCCGTCACTTCGGCGACCACCGACCCGCCCGCGCGACGGTGGCCGTGCGCGAGCTCCCGAAGAGCGTGGACGTCGAAATCGAGTGCATCGCGCGGGTCGGCTGACACGGGGCGCCGGGGTGGGCTGAGATCTGCCTCCTCGCGCGCGCGAAGATTTGCTTGCGTTCCCATAACGCGCGGCCTACCGTCGCCGGACGATTCACGACTCCACGTAACGCAATCAGGTGACACGCCCATGAGTAGTCGGTCCACCTTCCACGGGGCCGCCGTGCTGGCGCTCCTCGCTTTCGTCACCCTCCCACCGGCCGAGGCCGAGGCCCAGCTGGTCGACGAGGCCATGTACGACGCGCTCCGGTGGAACAACATCGGGCCCGCGCGCGGAGGGCGTGCGACCGGCGTCGCCGGCTCCGACGCACGTCCTTTCGAGTACTACTTCGGCGCGAGCGGGGGCGGACTCTGGAAGACCGAAGACGGGGGGCTGAACTGGTCGAATGTGACCGACGGCCACATCGGCAGTGGCTCGGTCAATGCGATCGGCGTCTGCGAGGCCGACCCGGACATCGTCTACATCGGGACGGGTGAGACCCAGATCCGCGGCAACATCATGCAGGGCGACGGGGCGTATCGAAGCGACAACGCCGGCCGTACCTGGGACCACGTCGGTCTGACCGAAACGCAGAACATCAGCCGAATCCGGGTGCATCCCACCGACTGCAACACCGCGTGGGCGGCCACCTTCGGCAAGCACTCCGTCGACAACCCCGAGCGGGGCGTCTACAAGACGACCGATGGGGGGCAGAGCTGGGAGCAGGTGCTGTACCGCGACGAAAAGACCGGCGCGGTCGACATCTCGGTGCACCCGGGGAACCCCGACATCGTGTACGCCGCGATGTGGGAGGCCTGGCGGAAGTCGTGGGGCATGAGCTCGGGGGGACCGGGCTCGGGCCTCTTCCGCTCGCTCGACGGGGGTGAGACGTGGACCGAGATCTCGAGGAACCCCGGGCTGCCGCAGGAAGGGGTGATCGGCAAGATCGGAGTGGCGGTGTCGCCCGTCGACTCCGACCGGGTCTATGCGATCGTCGAGCACGCCGAGGGCGGTGTGTTCGTCTCGGACGACGGCGGCGAGACGTGGGAGCACACGAACGACGAGCGTCGCCTGCGCCAGCGCGCCTTCTACTACACCCGGATCTACGCCGATCCGCAGGAGCGCGACGTCGCGTACGTCCTGAACACCGGGTTCTATCAGTCGCGCGACGGAGGCAAGACCTTTCCCCGTGCCTACCGCGTGCCCCACGGCGACAACCACGACCTGTGGATCGCGCCGTCGAACAACCAGCGCATGGCCAACTCCAACGACGGGGGCGGCAACGTCTCGGTCAACGGCGGCCAGACCTGGACCGATCAGGACTTTTCGACCGCCCAGTTCTACCGGGTGATCACGACCAACCACGAGCCCTACCACATCTGCGGCGCGCAGCAGGACAACTCCACGGCCTGCATCCCGTCCGGGGGGTGGAACCACCTCTCCAACGACGCCGGTGGGCCGAACTACCTGTACTCGGCCGGGGGGTGTGAGTCGGGCTACATCGCCCCGCACCCGGAGGACACCGACATCTTCTACGCCGGCTGCTACGGCGGAAGCCTGAGCCGCTACGACCATGGCACGGGTCTGAGCCGGTCGATCAACGTCTGGCCCGAGAACCCGATGGGACAGTCGGCCGAAGACCTGGTGGAGCGGGTGCAGTGGACCTTCCCGATCGTCTTCTCGCCGCACGACCCGAACCTGCTGTTCACGGGCACGCAGAAGGTGTGGAAGACCACGAACGAGGGGCAGACCTGGGTGCAGATCAGCCCCGACATCACCCGGGCCGATCCGATGACGATCGGACCCTCGGGTGGTCCCGTCACCCTGGACCAGACGGGAGTGGAGACCTATGCCACCGTCTTCGCCATCGCGCCCTCACCGCACGATGCCGACGTGATCTGGGCCGGTTCGGACGACGGCTACGTGCACATCACGCGCAACGCGACCGCCGACCAGCCCAGCTGGACGAACGTGACGCCGCCCGATGCGCCCGACTTCGTGCGCATCAACACGATCGAGGCCTCGCCGCATACGCCCGGCAAGGCGTACGTCTCGGGGATTCGCTACCTGGTCGAAGACGACCGCGCCCCCTACGTGTGGATCACGGAGGACTACGGGCAGAACTGGACGAAGGCCGTGAACGGGATCGAGGCCGACCACTTCGTGCGCGCCGTGCGTGAAGATCCGGTCCGGCCCGAGATGCTCTACGCCGCGACCGAGGAGACCGTCTACATCTCGTGGAACGACGGCGGTGATTGGCAGCCGCTCACCCTCAACCTGCCCAACACGCAGTACTCCGACCTCGTGGTCGAGGACCACGACATCGTGGTGGGGACGCACGGTCGCTCGTTCTGGGTGCTGAACGACATGCTCCCGCTGCGGCAGATCACCGCCGAGATGATGGATGCCGACGCGGTGTTGTTCGATCCGGTCGATCCGGTGCGTCGCTTCGACAACAGCGTTCAGCTCTTCTACTACCTGGCCGACGACGCCGAGAGCGTGCAGTTCGAGTTCATCGCTCCGAATGGGGAGGTCGTCCAGACCTTCGCGAGCCAGCCCCCGGGCGAGCAGGAGGAGGCACGGGGTGGAGGCGGGTTCGGGGGATTCCGTGGGGCGCGTCCGTCGACGCGCGCGGGGTCGAACCGGTTCAGCTGGAACATGCGCTACCCGGGCTACACCGACTTCGAGGGACGCATCTTCTGGGCCGCCGGAAACCAGGGGCCCGCGGCCGTGCCGGGCGTGTACACGGCGCGCATGACGGTCGACGGCGAGACGTACGAGCAGGACTTCGAGATCAAGATGAACCCGCGGGCCGTGGCCGAAGGCGTGACGATGGCCGACCTGCAGGCGCGGTTCGACTTCGCCATGCAAATCAACGCACGGGTCAGTGAAGCCAACGAGGCGGTGATCCGGATCCGCCGCATCAAGGAGCAGATCGAGGCCCGCCAGGCCGAGTCCGACAACGCCGAGCTGGCCGAGTTGGGCACGCAGGTCGACGGCAAGCTGGGCGCCGTGGAGGGTGAGATCTACCAGGTTCGCAATCAGTCGAACCAGGACCCGCTCAACTTCCCGATCAAGCTCAACAACAAGATCGCGGCGCTTCTCGGCGGGGTCGAAGGGGCCGAGTCACGGCCGACCGACCAGTCGTTCGACGTGTTCGAGAAGCTCAATGTGGAGCTGGATGCGCAGCTCGAGCTCCTCACGATCATCATCCAGCAGGATGTGCAGCAGCTGAACGAGTTGCTGCGGTCGCTGGGGTTGAATCCGATCGAGACCGAAAACTTGATTACCTGAGGACACCCGCTTTTGGCGGGGATCGGCGGAAGGCCGGTACCCCTGCCGTGAGAGCCGCGCTTCGCTTCTGCGCCGGTGGCGCAGACCGTCTCTCACGGCAGGGGTTCCGGCCTTCCGCCTTCCGTGCCGGCGGGGTCGGCTCAGGCTGGCCGGCACTGGGGGAAGGAGCCTCGCGTTGCTCGGCACGGTCTCCCTCGCTTCGCATCGGGGGTGGGGCGCGGCCTCGCGTTGCTCGGCGCGGCTTTCCTCGCTTCGCGTCGGGGCGCTTTCCTCGCTTCGCATCGGGGCGCTTTCCTCGCTTCGCGTCGGGGCGCTTTCTCGCTTCGCATCGGGGCGGGCCGTGGCCTCGCGGTGCTCGGCACGGCCTCCCTCGCTTCGCATCGGGGCCTGTGTGCTCGCTTCGCGTCGGGCGGTGTGGATCCGATTGGCCTTCTGGACGTACTCGATGGGGCGTGACGGGTGGGTGGGGGTGGGGATCGTACAGGGAAAGGATGAACCGGTATGTTGGGCGAGGTCTTGATGGGGGACAGTCAGCGGGTTGCGGGTCCGGACGAGAAGGGGTGGGAGCCGGCGTCGTGGCAGCGCTTCGATGCCGCGCAGCAGGCCACGTATCCGGACCTGGAGCAGCTCGGGCTCGCGCTGGACGAGCTCGGAGAACTGCCGCCTCTGGTGACCTCGTGGGAAGTGCTCCAGCTGCGGAAGGAGATCGGCGAGGCGCAGCGGGGGGAGCGGTTTCTGCTGCAGGGGGGAGACTGTGCCGAGAGCTTCGCGGAGTGCACGGCGCCGGTGATCACCAACCGGCTCAAGGTCCTGCTGCAGATGAGCTTGATTCTGGTGCACGGGCTGCAGATGCCGGTGGTGAGGGTGGGGCGTTTCGCCGGGCAGTATGCCAAGCCGCGCTCCTCGGACACCGAGACGCGCGACGGGGTGACCCTGCCGAGCTACCGGGGCGACATCGTCAACGCGCCGGAGTTCACCGCCGAGGCGCGCATGCCGGACCCGCAGCGTTTGATCCGGGCCTACAGCTGTTCGGCGCAGACCATGAACTTCACCCGCGCGCTGGTCGACGGCGGTTTTGCCGACCTGCACCACCCGGAGTACTGGGATCTGGGCTGGCTCGAGCACTCACCGTTGTCGGAGGAGTTTCATCGACTCGCGGAGAGCATCGGGCGCGCCGTGCGATTCATGGAGACCATCTCGGGCAAGCAGGCGGGAAGCCTGAGGCGCGTCGACTTCTTCACTTCGCACGAGGCCCTGCACCTGCACTACGAGCAGGCTCTCACCCGCCGTGTGCCGCGGCAGGACGGCTTCTTCAACCTTGCGACCCACTTCCCCTGGATCGGGATGCGCACCGCGTCGGTCGGCAACGCGCATGTGGAGTACATGCGCGGCATTCGCAACCCGATCGGCCTCAAGGTGGGGCCCACCGCCGAGCCGCAGGACCTGCTCGACCTCATCGAGGTGCTGAACCCGCGGCGCGAGGAGGGCCGCTTGGTGCTGATCCATCGCATGGGTGCGGAGCGCATCGAGGACCGCCTGCCACCACTGATTCGAGCGGTGCGCGATTCGGGAAGCCCCGTGTTGTGGATCTCCGACCCGATGCATGGCAACACGGAGTCGACCGCGGGCGGCATCAAGACCCGGCGCTTCCGCAACATCATGAAGGAGATGGAGCTCGCCTTCGAGGTGCACCGTGACAACGACTCCTTGCTCGGGGGCGTCCACCTCGAGTTGACCGGAGAGAACGTCACGGAGTGCACAGGTGGCGCGCGGGACCTGTTGGACACCGACCTCGGGCGCGCCTACAAGTCGCGGGTCGATCCGCGACTCAACTACGAACAGGCCCTCGAGCTCGCCATGCTGATCGTGCGCAAGCACGGACAGGTGCGCGACGGAAGTCGAGCCGAGGGGACGCCGACATGACCGACGAACCGTTGGAGGTTCAGGGTGAGGCCGCCGGTGAGAAGAGCTCGGGTGGCCGCGGGGGGCTCGGGCTCCTGCTCGGCGTCTTCGTGGGTGGGGTCATCTTCGACAGCGTCACCTTCTCGATCCTGCTCGGGATGATGGGGTTGATCATCGGGTCGCGGGCGAAGGGCGGGCGAGCGGAGGAGACGAAGGACTCGTCGGGGTGATTCGGCAGGAGGCCGGTACCCCCGCTGTGCGAGCCGCGCTTCGCTTCTGCCCCGGAGGCGCAGACCGTCTCCCACAGCGGGGGTACCGGCCTCCTGCCTGCGGGCCGTCGGTCGTCGTTTCGCAGGCCACGGCCCGCTTCGCGTCGGCCCGGGGGGGCTCTCAGCCGCCCTCGAAGGTGCCGCGCAGGACGCCGCCGCGGGTCGACAGCAACTCCCACGAGCCCGAGACCGCGTCCATCTCGTAGGTGCGGAAGCGGAACTCGACCTCGCGCTCCTCGCCAGGCTGAAGGTAGCCGAGCTCCACGCTGTTGCCTCCCCGGTCCAGCTCCACGCCGTCCTCCACGAAGCGCACCTGTCCGCCGGAGCCCCCCACCTGAACGCCTCCGTCGAACGACAGCACCAGGCGGTCGGGGCGCACGACCTTGATGAGGTCGGCTTGGCGGAGCGCCGTGGGGAGTCGGCCGTCGTTGCGCACGGTGAGGGTCAGGGCCCACTCGGTGTAGCCGTCTTCGGTGCGCACCTCGTGCAGGTCGGCTTCGCCTGCGCCCAGGTGGGGCAGGCTCTGGGCCATGTAGATGTTGAAGAGCGACTGGTTGCGGATCCAGCGCTCGAGCACCTCGGGCGGACCGTTCTGGCTGAAGAACTTCGGGTGCCATCCTCCGATCTCGACCTCGCCGTGCTCGGGGTGCGTGAACGGCTCCCAGTCCTTGAAGGGCATGGCGTAGTCACGCCCCGCCGCGACGCTGTCCGACCAGATGAGGCGGTCGAGGTCGTCGGCCTCTCCGTCGCCATTCACGTCGCCCACCCGACCTCCGTCCCAGAGTTCGTCGCCGTACCAGATGGCCCCGAGATAGAAGTAGCCGAAGTCGGGGCCGTGCCCGAAGAGCGGGCTCCCCGACGCTTCGGGGTTGTTGCGCGTCCGGTAGGTGTGGTAGACGTCGCCGGCCCAGGGGTAGTTGGTGATCGTCAGTCCCACGCTGTCGAAGTGCTCGTACAGCGCCAGATCCTCCGGATACATCCGCTCTTCGGACTTGGAGGTCGAGGGCGGGCGGAGGTGCATGGGTACCCGGGTGTCCATCGAGTTGGCGACGCCGATGTTCGGGTGCTCGAGTACGAAGAGCACGACGGAGCGCGTCTCGGGCTCCGACAGCGGGAAGGCGCCCGCGCCGGTCTGGGTCCACCCTCGGCCGGTGTGGTCGCGACCCGGCATGGGGCGCCAGTTCTCTGGGTAGTTGCGGTGCAGGTCCAGCCCCCCGACTCCGTCTTCGTCGGTGCGACCGTCGCCGTCGTCGTCGAGCCCTTCGCGGGCCATCGACCACTGACCGTCTTCGCCGTCCGCGGCAAGCCGCATCAGGCGGCCGGTCGGGTCGCGCTCGTCGAGCACCCAGGCCCCGTCGTCGTCGCGCCAGCGCATTTGCAGGATGATGCCGTCTCCATTCAGATCGTTGGCCGGATCTTCGTCGTAGAGTCCGTCGTCGTCGTTGTCGACCGGCCGAACGCTGGACCGATTCGTCTGCGCCGAATGCAGATACAGGTTCGAGCCGTCGGGGTTGTTCTGCGGGCGCGCGTAGATCGCGGCGCGATCGAGGAGCGCGGTGATCTCGGGGTCGTTGCCGTATCCCTCCAGCAGACGTTGGATCATCCAGAGAACCGCCTCCGACGACGTGACCTCGCCGGAGTGGCGTCCCCCCTCGAAGAAGGCCGCGGGCTTGTCGGTGGCCGGCCCGGTCTCGCGGTTGGTCAGGGTGACCTGGAGGATCGGGCGCCCCTCGAGGCTCGTCCCCACCTGGTAGAGCTCGACGAGGTCGGGATACTGGTCAGCCCAACGACGGAGCCACCCGTCCATCACGTCGACGGTGTGGTAGCGATCGAAGGTGAGGGTCGCTCCGATCTCGTACTCGACCTCGGGAAGCCGCACGCGCGGGAAGTGGCTGGGCCCGTGTCGACCCAACGATTCGAGCACGTAGATGTTCGGGTCGCGCTCGGCTTCGGCGGGCATCGTCGCCGGGGGGTGATCGGGCACGATGGTCTGGGCAGCGGTGGGCGCGGCCACGGCCAGCGAAAGCGCGGCGACGACGAACGAAAGAGCGATTCGAGGCACCGGATCCTCCGGTAGAGCGGGATTCAGGGACGACGCGGCAGCTTGCCCCTCGCTCTGGCCGCATGCAAGGGACATCTCGGCGGAACCACGGGCGAGAGGACCGGTACGCCGTGGCCATGATCAAAGACGACAGACCCCAACGGGCGAACCGGCCACCTTCAGAACACGACGTACCGGGCCGCGCGCCGTGGATGGCTGCCCTCGCCCTCGCAGCCGTGATCCTGGGGCTCTTTCCGGGGCGGGCCTCCGCGCAGATCACCGTAGCCGATATCTCGAGCACCCACACCTCATCGCTCCTGGCCCGCATCGAACGCCATGTGGACGATGCCGTTCTGGCCGAAGTCGACGACATCCGGGACTCCCACCTCGCTGCCGGTGAACAGCTCGCGCGCTCGCTGGTGAAGCAGGAGCCCGAGTCGGCTGACGCGCACTACTGGCTGGGTGTCGTCCTGGGGATCCGCACCGAAAACACGGGAGGACTGGGGAAGTTGAACCTCGGACGAGAGGTCTTCGGGATCTCCGTGCGGGTGTTGGAACTCGACTCTCTGCACGCCGGAGGGCAGGAGCTGATGGGTCGGGTTCACGCCAATATTCAGCGGCTCAATTGGGTGACACGCAGGATCGCTCTGAGTGGCGACGTGGGCGACCGGGTCGGGGATTCGTCGTGGGAGTTGGCCATCGCCTACTTCGAACGCGCCTGCCAGTTGGACCCGGGCGCGCTGGCGCCTCGCATCGAGCTCGCCCGCATCCACCTCGAACGCGACGACCCGGCGAAGGGCCGCGGGCTGCTCGAGGAGGTGCTCGCCCGGGAGCCGACCACGCTCGTCGAGGAGCGCATGCTGGAGGAGGCGGCGCGCCTCCTGCGGGAGCACGGGCAAGGGTGAGGTCGGGGCCGGGTGATGGCGCCCACCGCGACGCGTGGAGTCCCCGCGGCATGCGCCCGACCGTGGGGTAGCTCGGATCCCGCGCCGAGCGGCAGTTGGGAGTCTCGCTGGCTGGCGCGTATGGTGGGTTGGTCCGTAAGGTCAGGTCCATCCCTCATCCGCAGAACGAGAGGCCGCCGTGTTCATGCGCCATCCCTTCGTCCGCGTCGCGCTGTTCGTCTTCGCCGCCCCCCTCCTCATGGCCGGATGCGGCGGCGACGATGGTGGAACGGAGCCGGATCCGGTGACGATCTCGGTCAACCCGTCGACTCTGACACTCTTCGTGGGTGACACCGACGCCCTCACGGCCGATGTCTCCGGTGCCAGTGGAGCTTCCGTGGATTGGTCGTCGTCGGCGTCGGCGGTCGCCACGGTGTCGGGGTCGGGATTGGTGACGGCGGTGGGCCTCGGTTCTGCCACGATCACCGCCTCGGTCGCCGGTGAGGGCGTGTCGGCCGTCGTCGACGTCACCGTGCGGGCGTCGACGATCACAGTGGAGCCTGCCAGCGCTGAGATCGAGGTCGACGAGACCGTACAGCTCGCGGCCACCGTCACGGGCGGCAGCGGGCTCACCGTCTCATGGGTGTCGGCCGACGACGCCGTCGCCACGGTCGACGGCGCCGGTACGGTGACCGGAGTCGCGTCCGGTACGGTCGACGTCACGGCCTCGGTCGACGGACAGCCCGGCGTCGAGGCCACCGCGTCGGTCCGGGTCACGGAGCCTCCCAGCATCTCCAACGTCGAGTTCGTCGACGGCCAGGGGCTGCCCTTGGATCTCAACGACATCGGTGATGTGATCGCCGTGAGCTTCGACGTGGAGGGGGAGGCGGGTACAGCCGTCGAGGTCGACCTGCAGGTGGGCGACGTGGTGCTGGCGTCGGAGACCGTCACCATTGCCGCGGCGCCCGGACTCCCGGCAGGTTTGGGTGCAGCCCGGGGTCGGACGCGAGTCGACCTCGAGGGCGCCACTCCGGTCGTATCCTTGACGACCGATCAGGTCGAGGAACTCGCCGCGGGGGCGCAAGACGTATCGCTGCTCCTCAACGGTATCGCCGGGGTCACGACCGAAGGCACGGTCAATCCGAGCCCCCACCTCTTCCTGCGTGGCGTGAACGCGAACACACTCGTGCTCGTGAACGGGCGCCGGGTGACCAACACCGACATGGCGCTCACGGCCAACCTGGCCTTCGCCTCGCAGATCGAGCGGATCGAGGTGCTGGCGGACGGGTCGTCGGCGGTGTATGGGGCCGACGCGGTCGGGGGCGTGGTCAACTTCATCCTGAAGGCCGAGAATCGGTCGGGATCCGGGCCGACCACGTTTGCATCGGTCACCGGATACGACGCCGACGACAACCCCTACGATATTCGTATCGGCACGGCCGACCTGGTGCGAGGCGGGACCCTGGAGGAGGCTCCAGACTTCGACGGTGAAGATCCGGTCTACGATGGACCCTTCGAGACCTCCGACCCGTGGTTCGTGGGCTCCGAGGCGGGCTATGAGGTGCCCCTCTACCAGCGCGCTGCCTGGAGGCTCGACCGGTGGGGCGACTACTCGGGGATCGCGGCGCACGACTTCGACGTTGCGGCCGCGTCCACGCCCACGGACTGGAGTTACGCCGGGGTCACGACGGGAGCCGACCTGACGGGGCTGGATGGGCTCCCCTTCCTCATCCGGACGCGCGCCACGGACCCCTTCGGCCAGTACGCTTCGCGCACGCTTCTGAACAGCGCGAACGGTCAGCCGTTCATGGCCTACGCCGACTTGACGCCCCCGGCGATCCATGTCGCGCCGGGCGGCATCCAGCCCTACACACTGGGTCTCGGTGCGACGGGGGTCTTCGGGCTGGGCACGACGAACACACCGGGCGCCGACGGACCGGCTCGCTCCGACCTCGACACCGGCTCGGCGCTGGGCCGAGTGCGCTACGACACCCCCACCGGCTCCGTGTACCTGCGTGGGAGCGCCGAGGAGTTCACGTCGTCGTGGGACGTCTTCGGTGGGGGGGTGACCTTCGACTTCGAGTCGCTTGGGCCTGGAGTGGCCCGCGGTGAATTCAGCATCGCCGACGGGGCCGGCAACCGCGCCTCGATGCAGATCGACGGGGTCTACAACCCGAACCCCACGCGGGTCGAGGATCTGACGGTGAGCGGGACGTACGATCCCACGTTCACCCTCAGCCTCCGGGCTACGTTCTTCGACGACCTCGACGTGCTCTTCGGCGCCCCCTTCGTCCGTTACGACGGGGTGGTCGGTGGGACCGCGCCCCTCTACATGATTCCCGGGTTCCTCATGACCGGCGACGGCTTCGACGACCAGCTCACCCGCGAGGGCACCTTCGACTTCCAGATCGACGCCGCCCCCCACGTGATTCAACTCACCGAGACGTCGTTCCCTCAGGAGCCCAATGGGCAGCGTTTCCCCGCCAGCGTCATCGGCGTCGGGGCCTTCAACTCCGGGGGCAACTTTTCGTGGGCCGACGAATCGGTCGACGGGCGGTACAATCTCACGGATCGGGTGTTCGGGACGCAGGGTGACGACCACTACGAAGTCGTGACCGGCCCCTCCATTTTGTACAACGCCTTCGGAAACCCCTCCTGCACGCTCCCCCAGAGCCACGACTTCGAGCTCCTTGCGTACACGTCGGGCACGTTCCCTGCCAACCGGGCGCAGCTCCTCTACCGAAAGAGCCTGCCGGGCGACCTGAATGTGGCATTGCCGGCCGGCGACCCCGTGGATCTCACGGTCATCGACCGCGGAGGGTTTTTCGAAGGTCAGGCCTCGACGACCCTCGATGCGACGTTGCTGAACCTCCCGCCGGACGTCATCGGGGTTCAGTGGCTGTTGATGTCGATCTTTGGAGAAGCGTTGCTGACGCCCATTTCTCCGTTCGAAGTCGTCCCGTGTTGAGCCTCAGCCCAGAAACTCTAGCCCCGGGACGCGCTCGAGCTCTTCCCAGCGGCCTCGTGCCACCTGGAGTTGTACCCCGCTGCTGAGAACGACATGCGCCGCCTCCATCCCGGTGCCGTTCAAGGACCTTGATTCGGTCCAGATTCCCTCGCCGTCGAGAGGGAGCCACGTCGGAGGGCCCGCGGACGGGGCCCTCCGACCGTGGTCCGGTCGCGACTACTCAGGCAAGGCGTAGGCGATCAGGCCGCTGGACTGCTGGACGAGCACGTACTGGCGACCCTCGTGCACCCAGCCCGACATGCCGTAGCGGCTCGTGGCCGGGATCGACACGGCGCCCACGCGCTCCCCGGTCGCCTTGTCGAGGCCGAAGATGAAGGGATCTCCGGCAGAGTCCTGACCGCTCGCGATGACGAGCTCCGGTGTCACGATCATGGCCGAGTGGCCCCCGCGACCGCGATTGACCTCGATGTCGAGGCCCTGAAGGAGCGGGTGGTTGCGAATCGCCTCCTGTTCTTCGGCCGGTGCGTCACCGTGGGGGATCACCCAGAGGTACTCCCCGGTGTTCATGTCGATCGCGCTGATTCGGCCCCGCGGACCGTCGAAGATGAAGTCCGGGGGCAGTCCCTCGAACGGGTTCTCTACCGTGGGCCGCGGCGGGCGCGGGCCCGAACCAGGGGCGGCGGTGGCGAAGTCGACGACGGTCTTCCCGGTCTGGTTCGGGTTGTCGCGCAGGGATCCCGCATCGAGGTAGGTGCGGGTGCAGCCGGAGTGCGAGGTGATGAACATGACGCCCGAGGTGGGGTCGGCGACGGCCGGGCCGGTGATGTTGACTCCGCCGGTGTTGCCCGGACAGATGTTGGCGCCTCCGAGCCCGTTGTCGTTGCCCTCGTACGTGGGCGGATTGAAGAGCGGCACGAACTGATTCGTGGCCTCCGCGTACTCGAGCGCGAGCGCCCGGATGTCGGGCGTGTAGTCGATCAGCTGCTCCTCGGTGCGTCCCTGCAGGTCGAAGGGTGCCGGCCAGGTCGGGAAGGGCTGGGTGGGCGAAAGCTGCTCTCCCGGGACGCCCGACTGGGGTACTTCCCGGTCTTCGATCGGCCAGATGGGCTCACCCGTCTCCCGGTTCAGCGCGTAGACCCACGCCTGCTTGGTGGCCTGGAAGATTCCCGGGATCTCCTCGCCGTCGACCGTCACGTCCATCAGGACCGGCGCGGTGGGGGTGTCGTAGTTCCAGATGTCGTGCCGCACCATCTGGAAGTGCCAGGCCCGCTCCCCGGTGCGCACGTCGAGGGCGATCAGACTGGTCGAGAACAGGTTGTCGCCCGGGCGGAAGCCACCGTACCAGTCCATCGTGGCGCCATTCGTCGGAATGTAGACGAGCCCACGCTCGGGGTCGGCCGCCAACGGCGCCCACGACGATATGTCGCCCGTCCACTGCCAGGCGTCGTTCTCCCACGTCTCGTGACCCACTTCACCGGGCCTCGGAATGACGTGGAACTTCCAGAGGAGCTCGCCCGTCCTCGCATCGTAGCCGAGGATATCGCCGGGCACGTTTTCGATGCGGGACTGGTTGTAGCCCTGCTCGGCGGAGTTGCTGATGACCACGACATCGTTCACGACGATCGGAGGCGACGAAGCCGTGATGTAGCCCAGCTCGAGGGGGAGCCCCCGGTCGGGATCGTAGGTGCCGCCAGCGGCCACGTGGGCCTCCCACGGCCCCCAATCCTGGATCAGATCCTCGACCATGTCGACGACCCCCGACTCGGGGAATCCGTCGATGTCGACGCTCCGCCCCCATCCCTCGAGGTGATCGCCGGTTTCGGCGTCGATGGCGTGCAGGAAGAAGCCCGGGGTGGAGATGTAGATCACCTTGCGGCCGTCGATCTCACCGTAGGCCACGCCCTTGCCGTAGCCCGAGCGCATGGAGTACTCGAAGCGCGCCGTCTCCGGCTCCCGGTAGCTCCACTTCATCTCGCCCGTGCCGGCGTCGAGTGCGACCACACTTCTGTGGCGCCCGGCCACGGTGTAGAGCGTGCCGTCGACGTAGCTCGGGGTCGAGCGCATGATCGACGCTCCAGTGCCGAAACTCGCACCATTCCACTCCCACGCGACTTCGAGGTCGTCGAAGTTGGATGCGGTGATCTGACTGGCGGGGAGGTAGCGGGTGTGCCAGGCGTCGCCGCCCAGATAGTGCCACTGCCCGTCTTCGGTGCCCGGTCCCTGCGCTACTCCGACCGTCGGGGCAGCGAGGAACGCCCCCAACCCTGCGACCAAACTGAGCCGGCTGAGCCGGCGGGACGCCCTGATCCCGTTGTGCATCTGCGTGCCTCCAGAGGGTGCCACACTCGTTGGACGAAGCGTCCGATCGCGCGCCTCGTCTTTCCAGCGGGACATAGTACGCGGTGCCCCGGTTCAGCGCACCGCCCGGCCCACCCCCGGGCGCACCGGGGAGCGGCGGTCCGGTCGCCGAATCGGGCCGGGAATCGGTTGACACGGGCGCGCGGCGGGGCGCACACTGCGCTCGTTCTCGTCAGGTACAGTCGCCCAGAATTCCCATGCACTCCCACGATGGAGTCCCGCGTGCGTAGCTCGGTTTTCGTGCTCTTGCTCGGGCTGGGTCTGCTCAGCCCTCAGGTTCTGGTCGCCCAGGCCGACGACGCCGGTGTGGTCTCGTTCTTCTCGGCGATCGGCGAAGGACTCTCGGAGGGCGAGGTCTTCGCCATCGACGCGGCGTCCTTCGCGGCCCTGCTGCGCGACGATCTGGACCCGGCCCTCACCGCCGACGCCGTGGAGGATCTGCTCGGCCCGGACTTCCGCTACGGCCCGATTGATCGATGGGTCTCGTGCGGTGGTGACGCCCCCTGCGAGATGGCCCATCGCGGCGTTCACGTGGCCCTCCTCGGTGTCTCGGCCAACGACGAGAGCGACGAGATCGCGCTGCGCCTGGCCCGCACCGGGGGGGAGGACGGAGGCGTGTGGAGGAGCTTCGGATCGATGCGGGTGCAGAACAGCGACGGGGTGTGGCGCGTGGTCTCGAGGTAGGGGCGGCGAGGCGCGTCAGGGACGGCCGTCGTCGGGTGGGGCGGGGGTGTAGCGCGTGATCCGAGCGCGCCCGTCGCCGCCCTCGTCGACGATCGTGAGTACGGCCGGGGCCTCGATCATGACGCCCTCGGCTTGTCGGTGCCGGGAGGGGAGCCGCTCGTGGTCTACGACGTGCCCGGTGGCCGAGATGTGCACGATGCGTCGCTGACGGGCGGCGACCACCCACCACCCGTCGCCGTCGGGCGCGGCCGTCAAACCCGAGGGGGAGATCCGGCCGATGTCGGCCTCGTCGAGTTGGTCGGGGGTGACGAGCGCGCGAGGGGCAACCGGTAGCCGCGGCATCTCGAGGTCGTCGCCCTCGCCCGGGATCGCTACCTCGAGAATCGCGAGGTGCCGGCGCCACGGCCGGTGGATCACCGTCTTGCACGCCATCAGAAGCCGGTCGGTGTCGGGGTCGAACATCAACCCCTCGACCTCGCAGATGTCGTCTGCCGCGGTTCTGCGGACCGCGTAGCCCGCCACGGATTCGGTCGTGCCGGGCTCGAACGAGACGAGCGTACCGGTACTCGTGGTCAGGTGGAAGCGACGCCCGTCCCACGCCAGACCCTCGAAGTCGCCGCGCAGCGGCTCGGGTCCGAGCACCCGCCTCTCGAGAATCGCGTCGCCGGAGTCTTCGAGCCGGTAGATGATCCCGCGCTCGTCGTCGTGGGCCCAGAGTCGTCCGGAGGCGTCGAGCGCGAGACCCGACACCTCCTGGAGTTCGGAGGGCAGTCGGGCCCGCTCGTCATCACCTTCCAACCACCCTTCGAGGGAGTCGCTCGTCAGCCATCCGGCGGCCAGGAGCGAGGGGGCGAACAGGACCGAGAGGACGGCGCGGAGGTGGATCACGGGGGAGTGCGGATCACGAGCGAGGGGCGAAGGACGGGAGGCGCGCGGGTTTGGGGGCCGGAAGCTCATGAAGAGCCGCATGCCCCCGGGTACGCAAGGGTGATCCCTCCGTGCCAGGCCGGGCAGCGAGGGTCGGAACGCTCGGGCCGGCGAGGGCGAAGCGCGCGAGGCGGCGAGGGGTCGCACCGCGCGGGGCGCTCGATCGCGGGCGATGGAATGGCTGAATGGGGTTTTGGACCGCATGTTGGTGCCACGCCCGCGCGAACCGGGTCGAGCCGGCCTCTCGCGCCCCGCTCTCGCCGACCCCCTGGAGCCGACCATGGTCGATCGTCGCCGCTTTCTCGGTGCTCTCGGACTCCCCGCGTTGGGGGGCGCCCTCGGCGTCCCCTTCCGCCCGACCGAACTCTCCGCGACCGCCCTCGACCTCGTGCCCATGCTCCGGTCCCACGAGGGAGAGGCGCGTGACGTCGCTCGCGACGAGGACTTCTGGATGGAGGTGGCGCGGGCCTTCACCGTCGATCGCACCCTGGTCAACCTGAACAACGGCGGGGTCAGCCCGGCGCCCGAGTTCGTCCAGGCGGCGATGAAGCGACACCTCGACTTCAGCAACGAGCTGCCGGCGTACACGATGTGGGAGATCCAGGAGCCCCGGCGCGAGGGTGTGCGCCTGCGTATGGCGCGGGCGTGGGATGTGGACCCGGAGGAGATCGCCTTCACGAGGAACGCATCGGAGTCGCTCCAGACCTGTCAGCTGGGCATGGACCTCGAGCCCGGAGACGAAGTCCTGACGACGACGCAGGACTACGGGCGGATGATCACCACCTTCAAGCAGCGGGAGCGGCGTGAGGGGATCGTGCTGCGGCAGATCCAGATTCCGACGCCGGCCGAAGACGACGCGCAGGTGGTGCGGCTCTTCGAAGAGGCGATCACGCCGCGCACGAAGGCGATCCTCGCCTGTCACATGATCAACCTCACCGGCCAGATCCTGCCCATCCGCGATCTGGTCGCGATGGCGCGGCAACGCGACGTGCCCGTCATCGTCGACGGTGCGCACGCGCTGGCCCACTTCGACTTCACGATCTCCGAACTCGACTGCGACTACTACTCGACGTCGCTGCACAAGTGGTTGTTCGCCCCGATCGGTACCGGGCTCCTCTACGTGCGCAAGGACAAGATCCCGGGGCTTTGGCCGTTGATGGCGGCGCCCGAGGGGATGGATGCGAACATCCGGAAGTACGAGGAGATCGGGACGCACCCGGCCGCGAACACACTGGCCATCGGAGAGGCGCTGACCTTTCACGAGTCTCTCCAGCCCAAGCGGAAGGAGGAGCGACTGGTCTACCTCCGGAACCACTGGGCCGAGCGGTTGCTCGAGCACGATCGGATTCGACTGAACACGTCGCTCTTGCCCGGTCGGGCCTGCGGGATCGCGAACGTGCAGATGGTGGGCGTCGAGACCGGCGCGCTGCAGCGGCACCTGTGGGGCGTGCACCGCATCTTCACCACGCCGATCAAGCACGCCGAGTTCGAGGGGCTGCGCATCTCACCCTCGGTCTACACCACGATGGAAGAGCTCGACCGCTTCGTGGTGGCGATGGAAGACGTGCTGAAGAACGGACTGCCGGCCTGACGAGGGCGTTCGGGAGAGCGCCCTACTGCCGTAACGGACCCCATCCCTGCAGCCACACCTGGTTGAACTCGGGGCGGGTGGTGAGCCGCACGGCTGCGCCCCCGCTCGAGGGCACCCGGTAGAGCTCGAAGTTGCCGTCCCGGTCCGACATGAAGACCACCGACGACCCGTCGGGCGACCAGACCGGAGACCGGTCGAGCCCCGCATCCGCGACCAGCGGCTGGACGTTGCCCCCGTCGATGTTCATGGTGAACAGGTCGAAGGTGCCGTTGCGATTCGATGCGAAGGCGATGGCGGTGCCGTCCCACGACCATGCGGCCTGTGCGTCGACGGCGGGGTCGTCGGTGAGGGCCACCACGTCGGTGCCGTCGGTGGCCATCGTGTAGACCTCCGTGTCACCGTCCCGGTCGCTGACGAAGGCGATCCGGGTCCCGGCCGGTGACCACGAGGGCTGACTGTCGAAGCCGGGGGCGTTGGTGAGCCGGCGGACGTCCGTGCCATCGGCCGCCATGGTGTAGACCTCCTGGTTGCCATCCCGGGTGCTGACGAAGGCGATGCGGGCGCCGTCGGGCGACCAGCTGGGTTCGCGGTCCTGCGCAGCGTCGGTGGTGAGGCGGGTGAGGCCCGTGCCGTCGGCGCCGACGACGTAGATGTCTTCATTGCCCGACAGGAGTGCGGTGAAGACGATCCGCGTCCCGTCGCGGCTCACCGCGGCGAACGAGTCGGTCCCGTCGGTCGAAGGGATCCGCTCGATGCCCGATCCATCGGGATTCATCCGGTGCAGGTCGTTGCCTGTGCCCAGCCCCGCATCGGCCGTGAACACGATCTGATCGAAGAGGGCGAGGGGGCAGGTCACGTCGAAGCGGGTCTCGGCGGCTGCTCCGGCGCTCACCGCAACCGAGAGGGACTCCTCGTCCACAGCACAGTTCACCTGCAACCCGCGGATCTCCACGATGTAGGTGCCCGGGGCTACGGCGTCGAAGACCACCGCGCCGTCGGTGGCGACAGCGCGGCCGGGGCCCCCGTCGAGCGACAGGGTGTAGCCGTCTGCGTCGGGGGTCGCGCCCGCGGTGGCGACGACGACACGGATCGAGCCCGGCTCGTCGGGGGAGGGTTCGGCGGGGTCGTCGCCGCAGGCGAGGAGGGTGGCGGCAGACAACGTGAGCGTGAGGCGGGTGCGGAGCATGAGTCTGGGGCGCGATGGGGGTGAAGAGGGCAGGCGCAGGGTGGGCGTGGCTCAGCCCGGCCACCCCTCCTGCGGCATCCCCGGCATGAGTCGCACGGCGTTCTCGAAGTACACCTTGCGCAGCACCTCGTCGGGGAGGTCGATGCCGTAGAGCTTCCAGTAGGCGTGGTAGTCGCGGTAGTAGTCGAAGTACTCGTCGGCCGTCTCGAGCACACGCCAGTAGTAGGGGTACTCGCCGGGCTGGAAGGCATCCTTGCCGAAGAGTATCCGGTCCTGGTAGCGCACGAAGAAGTCGTGCGCCCCGCGCGGCTGGCGTCCGATGTCGTAGAGCACCGCACCGATCTCGGTGTACACGTTGGGGTTCTCGTCGAGAAGGCGTCCCAGCGCCCCCAGGTCGTTGGCCTGCCATCCCAGATGGGCCGTGACGAAGGTGGTGTTGGGGTGCCGACGGAAGAGGTTGTCGCGCTCCTCGATGAGCTGCTCGAACGAGGGGAATCGGTCGGAGGGGTAGCGGCGGTTCGGGAAGAGCCCCAGCTCGAGCCAGCGCTCGTTGGTGTTGTCGAAGGGCTGGAAGAACTCGGCGGGATCGCCCGTGTGGATGAATACGGGCAGCCCCAGTCGACCCGCCGCCTCCCAGATCGGGTCGAGGTCCGGATCGTCGATCGCCAGGCGGGATCCGTCGGCCTTTCGAATCCCCAGTCCCAGTCCCTTGCTGATTTCCCCGATCGCCACGGCGCCGGCGGCGGCGTCGGCTTCCAGCTGCGCGACGGCGCGCTCGGCCCACCCCGGCCCGACGTTGCTGAAGTTGATCCCCGTCATGACCCGCACGCGGTCGGGCCAGGGGGAGGCCGCGATGGCCTCGACCGCCTGCACCAGTGCCTCACCCGAGACGTTGTTGGCCGCGATCATCACCCCGACGTTGAGCTCGTCCATCACCGCGACCAGCTGCTCCAGCGCCTCGGGGCTCGTGAAGCCGCGCGGATGGCCGTGGAAATCCACCGCCGGATACTTCGCCCGCGGCACGAGGTTCTCGTCGGTCACGAGGGTCGATTCGGGGCGGTAGTCCACGATGCTCGGGGGCGACACCTGCGGCGTCTGACACCGACCGGGGCGCACCAGGGTCATCCCCTCGGGGCAGGGCTCCCCGGGCTGTACGGTGGTCGACGCCCCACCGCCGGGCTGCGCGGCGAGCGGGGCCGCGAGGGCGGCGATGATCAGGACAGAGGCGGCGGCGTGCATCCCGTTCATGGGGTTCCTCGCGGCGTCGTGGTTCGAGATCGGCGGGCGCATGTCGAAGTGCGCACCTACATGATGGCCGGACCCACCGGGTGCGGGGAAGGACCCGGTGGGGGCCCAGGTGCCGTCGGCACGCGCGGTCGCCGCCCCAGCCGGTGCGGCTAGGCTCGCAACGAGCGTCGCGTGTATGTCAGGCAGGGAAGGATGCGTGGACTACCCCACTCGTGGAGGACGGATGCGCGGACGCTCGACGTGGGCAGCCGGGCCGGACTGCCCGGGGTTGTGTTTCCTCGCGGAGGCACGGCTGGAGGTGGCGTGACGTGAGGACACCCATCGGCCGAGCGGTTCTCCTCGGGGCGGCACTCGCCGCCGTTGTGTCGTGCGGTGACAGCCCCACCGAGCCCACCGAGCAGCGCGTGCTCGGGCTGGTCGCCACCCCCGCCGGCGGGCTCTGGTTCCCGGGGATCGAGGCGAACCCGAGGGCCTGGATCGTGGAGGAGCGACACATCCGCATCGAGATCACGACCGAGGGGGCCTGCGAGGTCGTGCGACCGGACTGGGAGGTGACGATTTCCGATGGGTTCATCGGAACTCCAGCCTTCATCTTCATTCTGCCGTATGAGGTTCGGGCCACTGGTTGTCACGGACCGCCGACGGCCCAGCGGCCTCGACACCCGGTCACCATCTTCACGGATACCCTCGACGTCGTGCTCGATGCTGCGTTGGAGGCCACGGTGCGGGTCGTGAGTCGGGACGGGCAGGTGTTCGATCGCGAGCTGGACCTTCACCCGGGTTGGCCGCTCGGAGGAGGGTGAGGCGTAGCCGCGCACCGGCAGGCGCGCCGGGCCAACGATGGCTGGCGAGGCCGAACAGGCGGCTCTGGCGGGAAGGCTGTGCTCGGCCTAGTGTGCCGTTGTGATCTTCGGGCGAGCGCGGAGTCTCCGCCCACGGACGGGGCGGCGAGGATCGATGAGCAGCCATCGAGGGGAGGATGGAAGGATGGGTGGACGGATGAGGTACTCCCTACATGTGACCCTGGTCGCAGCGGCCGTTTGCGCCGGTTGCGACGGCGAGCCCCAGCCCGTGACGCAGTCCCCGAGCGACAGCGCAGGCGTCCGCATCGTCGTCGCCGAGGATCCGGGTGTCAGGCTCACGCTCGGCGCCGTGGAGCTCGAGGTCGGGGGGCGGGAGGCGGACGGCCATGACCTCTACCGCGTCGGAGCGGGGCTCCTCGACCCCGGGGATGGAGTGGTGGTGCTCGATCGCGGGTCGAACGAAGTGCGCTACTTCTCCGAGTCGGGCGACCTGACGCACACGCTGGGCGGCGAAGGCGATGGCCCGGGCGAGTTTCGGGCTCCCTACCTCATGCAGTGGATTGCCGATGGGCGGCTCGTGGTCGGCGATCTCCGGCATCGACGCGCGACCGTCTTCGGTTCGGATCGCGACGTGGTCGAGTCGGTGTCGATCGACCTGCCTCTACAGGTCCCGGACCGACAACCCGACGTGCGGATGCCGCCTGCCGTGGTCGGCTTCACGGCCGACGGTGGGATGGTTGGACTACCCAGCCCGCAAATCGAGCTGACGGGTCGCCCCGGCCCCCTGCCCATTCGGGCGCCACTCCGGGTCTACGGACCCGATCAAGCGGTGCGATCCGAGGTCGCTGACGTGCGACTCATGGAGTACTTCGAGACTCCGGGCGAGGGGATGGGGATGGAATGGGTCCCTGGCTCGCCCGTCTTTCGCTACGCCGCGTCGGGGGCGCGCGTGGCCCTGTCGGACGGGGGCGCGCACGACATCGCCGTGGTCGACGACGGGGTGATGACCCTGCGCATTCGGGAATCCCGCTCGCGCCTCGTCTTCGAGCCGGATTCGGTCGTTGGGGCGATCCCGCCGGCCGACTCCCTCCCCAGCTATGACGAGCTCGCCGTCGACGCGGACCAGCGTGTGTGGGCGAGGGCCGGCGCGCGAGTGGACGCGCAGACCCGGATCTGGCGACTCTTTTCGGCCGAAGGCGACTTCGTTGGCTCGCTCGAACTGGGTGAGCGCGATCGGGTGCTCGATGCCGCGGGCGAGCGCGTGTTGCTGCTTCGCTTCGACAGCCTGGACGTGGAGACCGTGGAGCTCCGCCGCTTCGACGTGACGAACGCGGGTGGGCCGTCGCCGTGACCGTGGGGTGGTTGCGGGGTCTCAGCTCCCGCCGTTGCACGTCCGGATGAAGGTCTCATCTCGTTCGTCCTCGGACAGCCAGCGCAGGCTGTAGCCGTTCCCGAAGTGGGTCCACCCACGGACGCCCGCGTCACCATACCCGAAGACCCACCACTCTTCCTGATGCGGAGCGTCGAGCACGCCCCAACAGGACGTGTCGCTCGCACACTGGAGTCCGCGGCCATCGGGGCCCGGCTGGAGGTCCAGTTGCTCGTTGAAAACGCGATCCCCATCCCCGAGCAGGTAGTGCCCTTCGCTGAGGTAGTGTAGCACGGTGAGGGTCTCGCCGACCTCGTATCCAGGGCGCGGTTTCGTCACGGTGAAGGTTCGAAGCGTTGCCCTCAGGAACGAGTCTTCGACGCAGAGCCACTCCGAGGCGGGCACCGTGTCGAGGGCCGGGGCGGACGCGCTCGCCGCAGTTCGCAACACATGGGTGCTGAACATCAGGTGGGGCCCATGGCTGCAGATCCCGTGGCGGCACGGCTCCGGGTACATGACCCAGGTGTCTTGCGCGGCCGCAGACGACGCCACGCTGAACAGGGCGACGAGCAGGCCGACCCGTGCGCGCGCATGGCTCAAGTTCGATCCTCCTGGTTCGTCGCTCGCGGACTGAAAAGCTACTCGCTGGCGAGCAGCCGCGCGACGGCGTCGGCGTGCCTGCGCCAGCGCGCCGCCTCCGCTTCAAGCCGGGCGTGGCCTTTACGGGTCAGCCGGTAGAAGCGGGCGCGTCGGTTGTTGCTCGAGGTGCCCCACTCGGCCTCGATCAGGTCGTCGGCCTCGAGGCGATGAAGGGCCGGATACAAAGCGCCCTCCTCCACCCGGAGCACGTCGTCGCTTTCGGCGGCGATGTGGCGGGCGATCGCGAGGCCGTGCAGCGGGCCGTCGGCAACCGCCCGCAGGACGAGGAGGTTCAAGGTGCCGTACAGCGACGAGGCGTCGACGCGAGGGCTCATGGCTCTCAGTCCTCTCAAAGGAAGGCGGCGGGTTCGATCGTGGCGGCACGGCGCGCCGGCGAGAGCGCCGAGATCAGGGAAGCGGCGATCAGAACGCCCGACGCGACGAGGTAGGGTGTGACCATCCCCGGATCAACGCCGAACAGGAGTCCGCCGAGGACGCCTGCGGTGAGGCGAGCCCCGACGAGTCCCAACGCGAGGCCGATCAGGGCGGGCGCCAGCCCCTGACGCACCACCATCCATCCGAGGCGCCGTCGATCCGCGCCGAGTGCGAGGCGCACGCCCATCTCCCGTCGACGTCGCGCGACGGAGTGACTGAGGACCCCGTAGAGGCCGAGGGCCGCCAGGATGGCCGCCATCGCGGAGAACGTCTGGAGGCCCAGTGCAGCGAAGCGTTCCCGTCGGAGCTGGGCCGCTCGCGTGGCGTCCATCGTCGAGACATCGCGAATCGCCAATGCGGGATCGACCTCCCAGATCGCCCGACGCACCGGCCCGGCGAGCTCGAGGGGCTCCCCTCGCGTACGAACCATGATCCGGACCGGTCCGTTGACCGGCGGCATCTGCAGGAGATTCACGTAGAAGGCGGGGGGTGCAGCATTCCGCGCACCGGCCACCCGCTCGTCGTCGACGATCCCGACGATCTCGTGGAAGCCCTGACCCCAGAACCCGATGCGGGAGCCGATCGCACCCCCGTTGGGGAAGTAGGCCCGAGCGGCGGTGCGGTTCAATAGAACGGCCGTGGGGTCGTCGACACCCTCGCCGGGCCGAAACAGCCGCCCATCGAGGAGTCTCAGACCCGCGACCTCCGCGTACCCGGGGCTGATCATTCGGGTCGTGGGCTCTCCGCGTTCCGGATCGGGAGGGTGTCCCTCGATCGAGATCGAGTTGGTGAAGCCGGGATCGAGGGAGTGGTTCGTCGTGAGCGCCACGGCCTCGACACCGGGCAACTCTTCGATGCGGCGCAGCGTTTCATCCATGAATGACAGCTGGGCGGGCAACTGCGGGTAGACCGAGAAGTCCACCGGGTAGCGCGACGCGGGCAGGGCGAAGGTCATATGGAGGATGCGGTCGGTCCGGAACCCGAGGTCGACGCGCGACAGATTGCGCACCGTGCTGGTGAGCAGCATGGCGGCCACGAGGAGCGCCGCCGCGAGCGAGGCCTGTGCGACGACGAGGGCCTGCCGAAGGGCCACCCCGCGGCGAGTACCCTCGGCACTCCCATGCACGAGCGCTCGTTGCAGATCCAGCCGCCGCGCGCCGAGTACGGGCACGGCCCCGAATGCGACCGCCAGGAGGCCACTCACCCCGAGGGCGAACCCCAGGACTCCCAGGTCGAGCTGCGGGCCTCCCAGTACGTAAAGGGACGGGGGGGCGAGCGATTCCATCACCCGGAGCGAGGCGACGGCGACGGCCCCGGCCACCAGCGTGGCGCCGGTCATCAGAAGCGCCGTGCCTGCCAGGCTACGTCGTGCGGCGCGGGCGGCTCCCGCACCGAGGGCGGAGTGGATCGCCGTCTCGCGGACCCGTCGGATCGAGCGCGCCACGAGGAGGTTGGCGACGTTGAGGCAGGCGATCAGCAGCAGGAGCCCCACGGCGCCGGAGAGGGCCATGAGGACCGCGCGCGAATCGCCTCGCAGGTAGTCTTCGATCGGCTCGACGAAGGCCCCTCGGTTGGCGTTGGCGGGAACCTCCTCCTCGAGCCGAGCCGCCACCTCCGTCATCTCCGTCTGGGCCCGCTCGACCTCGACGTCGGAAGCGAGTCGGCCCGCCACGACGAAGGAATGGGGACTCCGGGTCGCTGCAGCCGGGGTCATGGCGAGGGGCGTGAGCGCGTCGACAGGGGCGCTCAGCCCGGCTTCCCAGCCCTCGGGCATGACGCCGACGATCTCCGTGCCGACGTCATCGAGGACCACCACCTGCCCCACCACGGTCGGGTCGGAATCGAAAGCCGCCTGCCAGAATCGCCAGGTCAGCACGAGGGCCGGCGCGCCGTCGCCGACCGTCTCGTCGGACGAGATGAAGCGACCGAGGGCGGGTGCCACACCGAAGACGTCGTCGACGTCGGAGCGGACCCGAGCCAGCCGTACGTGCAGGGGTTCGGCCCCGGCCCGGAGGAGGGCGCCCTGCCCGAACGTCCACATGGTCAGATCGGCGAAGCTTCGCGACCGCTCACGGAAGTCGTAGAAGTCGGCACTCCCGGCGGGTTCGCGTTCGGTGCCTGTCGCGCGGTCGTTCTGCCACACGTAGACGAGCCGATCGGCGTCGGTGTAGGGCAGGGGGCGCAGCAAGGCTCCGTCGACCGCACTGAACAACGCGGTCGCGAACCCCACGCCGAGGCCCAACACGAGCACCACGAGCACGGCCAGGCCGCGGTCCCGCACGAGCTCCTTCACACCGATCTTCAGGTCCACCGTCCACGTCCTCATCCCCACCCTCCTCTTCATGCGGCGTGCGGCGCGATTGCGCTCGACCCGGCAGGCGTCCCGGAGGCGGTCCAGATCTCCGAAGCGTCGCCGTGCCTCGGCCGCGGCGGCCTCGGGATCCCAACCGGCTGCGACGAGTTCATCGATCCGGCCCTGCACGTGGAAGCGCAGCTCCATTTCGATTTCGTCGTGGATGCGATCTGGGCCTGCCATCGCCTCTCCTCCTCCCGTTCACCCAAGCTGTTGAGGGGAAGGTGTGAGCGCTCACCTAAGCTGTCAAGGTGAGGGGTGGGGGCGCCTCCTTGCGTGGCCGTGGAATGAGATCGCCCCGTGCGTTGTCCAACTCGGTGTCGACAGACGAAGGAACGTCGCCCGGCACCCATGAGACCGGAGTACGCACCATGTCCATAGAGCGCCCCTCTCCGCATCGATCCGACGCACGCCCGAGCGCGATCGTCGTGTTCACCCTTACGCTGCTGCTCACCTCGGCAACCGCCTGCTCGGATGCCGAGTCACCGCTGGAGCCGAACGACGACGACGCGGTCACGCCTCCGACCAACCTCCCGAACCTGATCCTTCGGCTCGATCTCAACAGCGTGACCGACTACACGGCGGTCGCGTGGCCGGCGCACTATGACCAGAACGTCCGAGCTCGCGACAACGCGCCCAACGACAACCCGGTCACGAACGCCGGCGCAGAGCTCGGTCGGGTGCTGTTCTACGACCCGCGGCTGAGCGTGAACTCGACGATCTCGTGCGCGTCGTGCCACGCGCAGTCGGTGGGGTTCGGAGACGACCGACGATTCAGCGTCGGATTCGAGGGGGGCGAGACCGGGGCGCATTCGATGCGGCTCGGGAACGCGAACTTCTACGAGGGCGACGAGATGTTCTGGGATCGTCGCGCCGACGACCTCGAAGAGCAGGTCGTACTCCCCATTCAGGACGGCGTCGAGATGGGCTTCACCCCAGCCGCGGGCGGCCTCGGCGCGGTGGTGGCACGATTGGAGACCATCGACTACTACCCGGTGCTCTTCCAACGCGCCTTCGGCTCGAGCCAGGTCACCGAGCAGGGCCTGTCGCGGGCCCTCGCCCAGTTCGTGCGCGCCATGGTCTCCACGGACTCACGCTTCGACCGGGCCTTCGCCCAGGTGCCGATGCAGGGAGGGGGACCCCCGACGGGTCTGCCCGGCTTCACCGCCGAAGAGAACCTCGGCTTCCGTCTCTTCACCCGGCCGCCGAATCAGGGCGGGGCCGGCTGCGATGCCTGCCACCGACTGCCGACCTTCGCGCTCGACCCCAATAGCCGCAGCAACGGGCTCGACGAAGGCGAGACGCGTATCTTCAAGTCGCCGTCGCTGAAGAATGTGGCGGTCGGCAGCGCCTTCATGCACGACGGCCGCTTCCGCACGCTGCGCGAGGTGGTCGACTTCTACGACGGCGGCATCCAGCCGGGGCCGGCCCTCGACCGGCGACTGACGGAGCCGGGCGGACAGCCGATGCGGCTGGGGTTGAGCGCGGCTGAACGCGACGCGCTGGTCGCGTTCCTGGAGACGCTCACCGACGAGTCGCTCGCCGCCGACGACCGCTTCTCCGACCCCTTCGTGCCACAGCCGGGCGGGTGAGTGACGGTAACCGAGCCGACGTCCCCGCGACCGCTCCGGCCGAGCGGTAACGGGGACGTCGGTCTTCAGTCGTCGGCCAGCCGGTAGACGCGGACGTAGCCCACGTCGAGGTCGTCCAACCACCGGCCGGCGAGTCGTCCGTCCCGCACGTCCATGAGGGTGAAGCCCTCCGGCAGAGTGAGGCGACCGAGGGGCGACAGGTCGTCGACCGAGAAGACGAACCACTCCTCGACTCGGTCGCGAAGGGAGTGACGCATCCAGAGACGATCTTCGTCGTCCTCCCAGATGCGGTCCCACGCCGGTGTGAACTCGGGTGCGGTCCCAACGAGCGTTTCGAGTTCGACGCGCATCCGCTCACTCGGCTCGTCGAACCGGTCCATGATCCTCTGGCGCGCCCGCTCGATGTCGGCGTCGGTCACGGGGTCATCGAGTCCGGGGAAGCGATGCACGGCGGAGAGCTGGCCGTCGGCCGTCCATTCGTGAACCACGTAGCGGTCGTTCGGGCCGCCGAGGAGTCGGTCGGTGCTGTCGGTGGGGAGGGCCGTGAAGAAGGCACCGCGCGCGAACGCTGTCTGGAAGACGGCGATCGAAACGATGCTTCCGCCGCTGGTTTCGATGTCGAGGTAGCGCTCGTGCCCCGAGGTGTCGAGCAGAATCTCGTGGGAGCCGTCGGCTTGCACCCGCCCGAACTGCGCATTGGGCCGGTTCATCCCGCTCTCCGGGATGCCCGTGAGGTTGAGGGTGGTCTCGCCGTACAGCTGGTCGCCCACCATCGTCGGGTTGGTCACCGCCGCCCCGTTCACGGGCGTCCAACCCTCGACGAAGGTGTCGCCGACGAAAAGCGAGAGGCGTCGTGTACGTCCGTCCCACGCATAGACGGAGTCCCCCGCAACACGGGTCAGACGGATCGAGTTGCTGAACTCCCCAGGGCCCTCGCCGCTGCCCCCGACGGTGCGCAGATGTGATCCGTCCGGTCCGAAGGTGCGGATCTCGCCCACGAGCTCGTCGGCGACGATGACTCCCGCGTCGGCGGTCAGCGCCACCGACCCGACCCGGGCGAAGGCCGTCGGACCCTCTCCGCTGATGGAGCCGATGTCCAGCACCGGGGTGGGCTCGATCGCCCAGCTCGGCAGGTCGCCGGGCGTGTGGGCGAAGGTCCGTACGGGGATGCCGGCGGAGTCGCTGACCTCCACGTCGAGGGCGGCGGAGGTGGCCTCGTCCGAGCAGGCGCCGACGGTGAGGATGCAGGCGAGGAGGACGAAGTGGGGGAGTCGGGGTCGCACGCGCGGAGTCCTGGGCGAGGTCTGAAGAGGAGTCAGGAAACGATACTACGAATGCTTTCGTAGTTTCGTGTCGACGCGGGTCGGCGACAAGGGTAGGGGGCCGGGTTGGATGCGACACGGGTGTCTCGAGTCAGCATGGACCAATTTGGTCAACTGCGACATCGTAGGTCATGAGCAGGAGATCGCCATCAAGCTCTCGATGGGCCGTCTCCGTACGACCCGCCGGGTGGAGGATGCTGCAGCAGACTCCGGCTTCGAGGAGCTTCCGGTGCGGCTTCGGCACACCCGCCGGCTTCTCGATCTACCGCTGCACCACCGCGACCCCTTCGACCGCATACTCGTGGCTCAGGCGATGGAGGAGGGGCTCACTCTGGTCACCAAGGACGCGGCAATCGCGGCCTACGACGTCCGGTTGATGGCGTGGTGAGAACGACGACGCGGCCGAACCTCGATCGTCGCGAGAACCGCCGGCAGGGTCAGCCGCCGACGAGGGTCTCGGCGAATTCCACCAGGAGTGCCGTCGCCTGCCGCGACGAAAGCGTGAGGGGGTTGAGCGCGGCGTGCTCGGCGTGGCGGAGCACCACACCCGGGTTCACCCGGCTCACCTCGACCCGCCCCATGCGCCAGTTGGCGAAGCTGCGCTCGTGAATCTCGTCGTACGCGAGGAGCGTCACCTGCTCGTGGCGCGGATCACATACGATGTGTCCGTACAACGCGTTGACCTGCGCGCGGCCGCCCTCGATGGCCTGAAGAAACGTATTCGTGTCCTCGCAGGCGCATAGCATCCCCGTGATCCCCGCGTCTGCGTTGGAGGCGCGGGACTGATCCATGATGGTGTCGAGCAACTTCTGGTCGATCGGCTCGACCGACCGGCTGGCATACACGAGTCGGACGAGCATCAGCGACCCCCTTCCTGTTGGTTGGCGAGGAGCGCGAGGAATTCCCTACGCAGCGCCTCGTTCTTCAGGAACGAACCGCGCATGACGCTGTTCGTCATCTTCGAGTCCATGTCGCGCACCCCACGCCACTGCATGCAGAAGTGGTCGGCCTTCATGACGATCGCGAGCCCGTCGGGCCGCATCTTGTCCTGCAGGGTGTCGGCCAGCTGGGCGATGGCCTCTTCCTGGATCTGAGGGCGCGACACGATCCACTCGACGAGGCGGGCGTACTTCGAAAGCCCGATGAGGTCGGAACTCTCATTGGGCAGCACTCCGACCCACACCTTTCCGATGATGGGGCAGAGGTGGTGGGAGCAGGCGCTGCGGACCGTGAGCGGCCCCACGACCATCAATTCGCTCAGCCCCGATACGTTCGGGAAGGCCGTGATCGGAGGCGGGGCCACGTAGCGACCCGCGAACACCTCGCGCACGAACATCTTCGCGACCCGCTTGGCGGTGTCCCGGGTGTTGTGGTCGTTGTCGGTATCGATCACCAGCGCCCGCAGTACGTCTTGCAGCGCGGTCTGCACTTCGCCCTGGATCGCATCGAGCTCACCCTCCTCGAGGATGTCGGCGATGTTGTCGTTGGCGAAGAAGCGTCGCCCCTGCGCCACGAGGCGCGCCCGGACGCGGTCGGCGACCGGAGAAGGGCTTTGCTGGGGGGCGTCGGCCATGGGAGCGGGGGATTGGTGGGGACGGGTCGCCCAGTGGGCGCACGTGCGACGTGCTCTGCGTCCCAGAGGACCCGCGTGTCGGCGCATAGGTCCATCGGAGCTCGACCGGTGCTGCGTCGGTTGGGGTCGGGAGGGAGGATGGGGAGGCGGCCTGACCTACCGGCTAGGTGGCCCGACCGCCGCGACACCGCCGCCCCGCCAAGGTGCGCGCAATCAGCACGCAAACCGGCCCCACCCCGAAGCCGGGAGCCCGAGCCAGAAGCGGAGGAGAGAGAGGGGCCCCCTCCGGAGACGGTCTGCGCCAACGGCGCGGAAGCGAAGCGCGGCTCCGGCCTCAACCCGAAGCCGGGAGCCCGAGCCAGAAGCGGAGGAGAGAGGGGCCCCCTCCGGAGACGGTCTGCGCGCAGCGCAGAAGCGAAGCGCGGCTCCGGAGGGGGCCCCTCTCTCTCCTCCGCGTTGCTCACTCCCCGTAGGGCACCCAGATATTCTTCACCTGCGTCGCCTCCCTCAGAAACGCGGGCCCCTCGCCCTGCTCGCCCGAATGCCAGTCCCGCACGCGCCCGTGCGAGCACCACAGCCGCTTCATGTTGCCGATCGAGAGCCGCTCCGCCTCGGCGCACACGCCCGGCGAGGCGAAGACCCACAGGCCGTCGACCCCGTCGTGAGCGGCCAGCGTCGGCATCACCTCGTCGCGGGTGCCGGTCACCAGATTCACCACGCCGCCGGGCACATCGCTGGTTTCGAGAATCTGGATGAGATCGATGGAGGGAAGCGCAAATGCCGGAGAGGGTAGCGCCACGACGGCGTTGCCCATCGCGATGAGCGGAGCGACGCACGACACCAGACCGAGTAGCGGCGCCTCGACGGGGGCCACCACTCCCATGATCCCGATCGGCTCCGGCATCGCGAGCGTCACGTTGCGGAACGGCGTGTGGTGCACGCGGCCATCCCATTTGTCGGCCCACGCTCCGTAGCTGAACAGGCGGTCGATCGTGGCCTCCACCTCGGCCCGTGCCTGCGCCTCGTCGTCGTGCCATCCCAACAGGCGCGAAACGAGTTCGTCGGCACGGAGCGCGAGGTTTTCGGCCAGGAAGTAGAGGATCTGTGCCCGGTTGTGGGCCGTGCGTCGCGCCCACGCGGCCTGGGCCTTTCGCGCCGCCTCGACGCCGTTGCGCACGTCCTTGCGGTTGCCGCGCGCGACCTCGGCCAGCAGGTGGCCGTGTCGGTCGCGTACCGGCAGCGTGTACTCGGCGTCGGGTCGGACCTGCTTGCCCCCGATGTAGTGCTTGGGCGTGCGGTCGACGATCGAGGCGAGAGAGGGTACCGGCGTCGCCGTCGCTTCGGGCGGTGCCGTCAGAGCGGCCTCTTCGTCGTCGGAGCGGACCTCGGCGAGCAACTCCCACTCTGGGCGCAGGTACTCGTGGAGCCCCTCGATGCCCCCCTCGCGCCCATACCCACTCTCGCGGTAGCCGCCGAAACCGGCCGCGGCGTCGAAGAGGTTGGTGCAATTGATCCAGACGGTGCCCGCCTTGATCTGCGGAGCGATGTCGAGCGCCAGATTGACGCTTTCGGTCCAGACGCTCGCCGCGAGCCCGTAGCGCGTGTCGTTCGACAGGAGCACGGCCTCGGCCGGGGTCCGGAATGTCATGAGCGCCACGACGGGGCCGAACACCTCTTCCTGCGCCAGCGTCGAGGCCGGGGCGACATCGGTGCACAGGGTGGGTGGGTAGTACCATCCCTCCTTCGGTGCGGCCCACGACGGCTGCCAGATCGTGGCGCCCTCTTCTTCGCCCCGCGCGACGAGCGTACGAATGCGCTCGAGCTGCGCCGGCGCTACGATCGCCCCCATGTCGACGCCCTTGTCGAGCGGATCGCCCATACGCAGCCGTTCCATTCGTGCCCTCAGCTTGTCGACGAGCCGATCGGCCACCCCTTCATGCACAAGAATCCGCGAGCCCGCGCAGCAGACCTCTCCCTGGTTGAACCAGATCGCGTCGACCACACCTTCGACGACCGAATCGAGGTCGGCATCGTCGAAGACCACGAAGGGACTCTTGCCGCCGAGTTCGAGCGACAGCCGCTTGCCGGAGCCCGCGATGGCTTCCCGGATGATCCGTCCCACCTCGGTCGAGCCGGTAAACGCGACCTTGTCGATCCCGTCGTGCGCGACCAGCGCGGCTCCGGTCTCGCCGTCGCCCGTAACGACGTTGAGCACCCCGGCCGGCAGCTCGAGTGCGCCGGACAGCTCGGCGAAGCGAAGGGCGGTGAGCGGGGTGTACTCGGCCGGCTTGAGCACCACGGTGCACCCCGCGGCCAGGGCCGGAGCCACCTTCCATGCGAGCATCAGCAGCGGGAAGTTCCAGGGGATCACCTGGCCGACGACACCGACCCCTTCGTGGCCCTTCAGCTCCGGTTCGGACTCGAGCAGCTGGGCCCAACCCGCGTGGTGGAGGAAGTGCCGCGCCACGAGGGGAACGTCGAGGTCGCGGGACTCCCGCACCGGCTTTCCGTTGTCGAGCGACTCGAGCACGGCAAACATGCGCGCGTTGCGCTGTAGACCCCGGGCGAGGGCGTAGAGGTGTCGTGCTCGACCTGCCGGGCCGAGCGCTCGCCAGGCCGGGAGGGCGGCGCGGGCCGCCTGCACGGCTCGATCCACATCCGATTCCGATCCTTGCGCGACCTCGGCGAGCACCTCGTCGTCACGGGGGCTCCGCGTCTCGAAGGTGCCGCGCTCCGACGGCTCGACCCAGCGTCCCCCGATCCAGTGTCGGAACCGACGGCCGTGGCCTTCGATCCACTCCAGCGCCGGCGTGGCGGCCTCCGGTGCAGGTCCGTATTCCATGGTTTCGAAGATCTCGGACACCTTGGTCATGTCGGTACGCCGGGGATGCGGGTAGAGCGGGTGCGGGGGAGGGGTGTCACGCGAGGGGATGGCGGTGGAACGCCGAATAGCGTCCGGTCACGTGATGCTCCAGCTGGCGTTCGATATCGGCCAGCAGCGAGCTGGCGCCGAAGCGGAACAGGTGGGGGTCGAGCCAGGCGTCACCCGCCTCCTCCTTCATGAGGATGAGCCAAACCAGCGCGTCCTTGGCGGTGCGAATCCCCCCGGCCGGTTTGAAGCCGACCCGTGCGCCCGTGCGCCCTCCGTACTCGCGCAGTGCGCGCACCATCGTAAGCCCGACGGGGAGGGTCGCGTTGATGCCTTCCTTACCCGTACTGGTCTTGATGAAGTCGGCTCCCGCCATCATGGCGACGAGCGATGCCCGATAGACGTTGCGCAAGGTCCCGAGTTCGCCCGTGGCCAGGATCGTCTTGAGATGTGCGTCTCCGCAGGCGTCGCGGAACGCTCGGACCTCGTCGTAGAGGGCCGCCCAATCCCCGGTCAGTACGTGGGACCGCGTCACGACGACATCGATCTCTTTCGCTCCGGCCTCGACGGAGGCGCGGATTTCGCCCAGGCGGGTGTCGAGTGGGGCCAACCCGTGCGGAAAGGCGGTCGAGACGGCCGCCACCGGGATCCCGCTTCCAGCGAGGGCGTCGACCGCGGCCGCCACGTAGCGGTGGTAGACGCACACCGCCGCCACGCGCACCTCGTGATCGCCCATACCGAGCGCATCGAGCAGGTCGGCGCGCACGGGCTGACGGGCCTTGGCGCAGAGTCGGCGCACGCGCCCTTCGGTGTCGTCCCCCGCCAGCGTAGTCAAATCCATGCACGTGATCGCGCGGAGCAGCCAGGCCGCCTGCCACTCTTTCTTCACGCTCCGCCGCGTGCCGAGCGTGGCGGCCCGTCGCTCGACCGCCGAGCGGTTGACCCGCACCTGCTCGACCCAGTCGAGCTCGAGAGGCAGCCCGGGGTTGCGCATACGCTCGGGGTCGTGTGAGGCGCGAAGTCGCTCCGCCGAGGTGCCGGGGGGGGCACCGCGTGTGGCGAAGGGGTGTGAGGGGGCGCCGGTGTGGGCCATAGGTGCGTCCGTGATCCAGTGGTTCGATGTGCGGAAGCTAGCCGGGCGTTGCGTGGGCGACTACCCGCCGAGCGCCGAGGTGTGCGAGGCCGTGTGCGGGGCCGTGAGCATCGCCCCTTGAGATCCGTTCCCGGTCGTTCGAGTATCATCGCACTATACGGGTGCGCACCGTTTCACGGGGGCGGAGGGGGCCTGGTGGCCCCACCGGTCTTCAAAACCGGCTGGCCCGGCTAAAACCCGGGTTGGTGGGTTCGATTCCCACACGTTCCCGCCACGGTGGGGGCCGGCGAGGCGAGGAGGCTTCGTCGGTCCCTCGTCGCGTTCGGGGCCCGCCGCGATCCAATGCGGAAGGCGCGTGTATGCCTCACGAGACGTCGAGCACCCCTCATCGGAGCGAGCCCTTCGTGCCACTCAGCCGCTGTCTTCCTCTGGCCCTGGCCCTTCTGTGGGCCGGGGTGGGTTCGCTCGCGGCGCAGGAGCCTCCCCCGCCGCCGGACCCGGAAGATCCGCCCGAGGCCCAGGCCCCCGAAGAAGACCCGGACCCGTTTCTGCCGGGGCAAGTGACCCCGGTGGGCGCCTTCCTGCGGGCGCTCGCCGTGCCCGGGTGGGGCCACGCCGTGGTGGGTGCGCACGGTCGAGGCGGCTTCTACGTCGCGACGCAGTCGGTCACGGGCTACATGTTGATGCGAACCCGCTCCCGTCGCTCGGCCGCGGAAGAGCTGCGCGCCCTCCGGGAGGCCGACCTGAGGGCCGAGCTCGCCGCCGACGGCGTCACCGATGAGCTGCAGATCCAGGCGGCGCTCGAGTCCGACGAGGCGTGGGCGGGCGCCGACCGGCTGGTCGGGGCTCGGCAGCAGCAGTTCGAAGACTGGTTGGCGCTCGGCATCTTCACCGTTCTCCTCGGCGGGGCCGACGCGCTCGTCTCGGCGCATCTCCAGAACTTCCCGGACGTCACCCTGACCCCCGTGAACGACGAGGGTCGGATGGAGCTGCGCGTCGAGGTCGCGGTCGGGGGCGGGTAGGCGTGCGCCGGCTCGCGGGGGCCGCGGCTTTGGTCGCCGTGGGGGCGGCATCGGGCGCGGCCGTAGTGCCGCCTGCGCCGGCTGCACTATGCTCCGAATTCGGGTTCGACCTCCCCAAGCCCGACGCGGTGGGCTACATCATCGGTCGAGCCACCGACCACACCCAGTATGCGGGCCCAGGCACGATCCGGTACCAGGCCCGACCGGTCCACGACGAGGGAGTCTTCTTCCGGGGCTTGTGGATCGAGGTGGAGCAGGCTCATGCGCGGGTCGATGGCTTTCCTGCGCGCGGCGACTCGATCCTGGTCGTGCCGTGGGGACGCGGCGCGGCCTGCGAGCCGACGCCGCGTGGCGGGCGCGGACAGTTCGTTCCCGTGGGCCATCGGGCGTTCTACCGTTTGGCGCTGCGGGATCGAGCCTACTGGGTCGACGGGCGCCCGACGGCCGACCTGCAGGTAGGGGGCGGCGGGCGGTTGTACGCCGCCGACCCCAGCCGGCGTTCGCCGCGAGACTCCCTCTTCTCCGCCGAGGACGCCCTGGATCTCCACCGCGCGGCTCCGTGGCGAAGCGAGGTCGAGGCAGAGGGCTTCGCCTCGCTCGACCAGTTTCGCCAGTGGCTCAAGCCGAGGGAGTCGCGCCTGGGTGAGGTGTGGTGGGTGCGGTACGCGACGGTGGACCTGGCGAGAAGCGCCGAACAGGCCGTCGTCGAGCGGCTGCGACCCGAGATGGCAGGCACGTGGCGACTCACGTTCGAGCTCCCGGCCGGAGGTCGTCTGGAGCACTACGTACGGAGTGGGGATCGGCCCCGGCGAGCCGCGCGTGTTTCCCACCTCCCGCCACCCGACGCCGCGTCACCGCTCGAGCGAGCGCGGATCTGGGCGCCGCAGTGGAAGCGCCTGCCGCGAGAGACTCGTTTCAACGGCTTCGATCTGCCGTTCTGGGATGCTCCCACGGAAGATAAGCTACCCATCGACGGCGGGTGGGCGAGCCGAGACCGCGACACCCCATGGGGAATGGCGATCGTGCGAGAGCCCGAGTTCATCCGGGGTGAAGCCGTCTGGATCGCGCGGCGCGATCCGAACGAGTGGTGGCGGATGACCGACAACGCAGAGCTCTCGCGCTTCGCGGAAGCGCACCGGAAGGCTTCGCGCGATCCAGCCGGCGCCGAGACGGAACTCGGCGCGGAGGTGCGCTTCACGAAGGCGCCGTCGGGCGAGTGGCGTCTCGTCGGTGCCTGGCGCGTGGGCGATCAGGTTCTGCGCCTTCGCGGCGAGCGCGTTTCGGACGCAACGATCTCGCCGCTACCGCAGCGATAGCTTCGCCGTCTCCCGAGTCCCCCTCGCCTCAGCTGCCGGCCCGTGGATCGACGTAGGGTCCGGGGGCACCGTCTCGCCACTGCAGCAGTTCCGGTGCGCCGCCTTCGTCGATGCGCGTGTACGTGCAGTGGTAGACCCAGTCGCCCGTGTTGAGATACCAGCGGCGCTCGCCCACCTCGACCAGGCGGGGCACGTGGGTGTGGCCCATGGTCAGCAGATTCAGCTCGGGCCGGGCCTCGAGCTGTTCGATCGCCCACTGCTCCAACACGGCGGCGCGCCGAAGGACTTTGGCCGTCGGTCCGTCGGCCCGGCCTTCGGTCAGCGATACGCGACCGGCCACCAGCGCACCCACGTCGGGGTGCAGCCAGCGGAACGCCCACACGAAAAGTCGACTACGAAGAACGCGCTTGAGCACCTTGTAGCCGCTGTCCCCCGGGCCGAGGCCATCGCCATGACCGATCCAACTCCGCAGTCCCCCGAGATCGAGCTCGACGGGCTCCCGATGAAAGTGGAGTCCCACCTCGTCTTCGAGGAACGAGCCGCCCCACCAGTCGTGGTTGCCACCCGTCAGGTGGACGTCGATCCCGGCATCGACCAGGGCGGCGAGGGCACCGAGCACCCGGGTATGCCCTCGGGGAACCGCGTGGCGGTATTCGAACCAGTAGTCGAAGAGATCGCCGTTGAGGATCAGCGTACCGGCTTCGGAACCGACGTGGTCGAGCCACCTGCGAAACTGCGCTTCGCGGTCGGGGGGCACGGCGCCCAAATGGACGTCGCTCGCGAGATAGACCGGTGAGGAGGGCATGGAGGCGGAAACTAGAGGGGGCGTTCAGGGCGAACAACGGCCCCGCGCCCGCACGCGAGGGCTTCGCCCACTTCGCTCGACGGGGCGCGATCCTTACTTTGCACGTCTTGCGTCTGCGGCGGCTCGACCTTCTCATGCGCACGCCCCCTCGAGACCACGGCTGGAACCGTAGGAGACCGATCGTGAATCGCCACGTCCCACGCGACTCCGCACGCTCGATCGCGCAGTCCGATCTCGGGTCGACCTCGGGCCTCGGGTCGCCGTTGCGAGCGCTGTGCGCCCTCGCGGGTGCCGGGCTCCTGCTGGGGTGCGGGGGCGGGAACCGCGTCGTGGTCATCGAGCCGCCCGTGAATGTGCAGGAGGTGGTGCTCCGTGCGGAATCCAACGAGCGGCTTCAGGTGCCCCAGCAGGTGGTCTTCGACTGGGCCATGAACGAGCGCGGGGGCGCGCGGGTCGATGGGCAGGGTGTCGCGCGGATGGAACCGCCGTTCCGCGCACGCCTCGACCTGTTCCTCGGCAATGGAGAGCCCGCCGGCGCGGCCGCCATGGTCGACGACGACTTGAGGCTACCCACCAACATGCCGCCGAGCGTGCTCCCGCCGCCGAACCTGCTCTGGGGGGCGCTGGGCGTCTTCCGCCCCGGACTCGGCACGGCTCTGCTCGGCGCCGAGCGGGATGGCGACCGGATGCTCGTGCGCTACGGTCTGCCGGGCGACGCCCAGGCGGTCTATCGCCTCTTCCAGGGGCGGATCGAGCAGGTGGAGGTGCTTCGTGGGGGATCGGTCGTGCAGCGGCTCACGGTCGAGCGCGATGAACTCGGTGTTCCGACCGAGGCGTTGTATCGGGACCTGGTCGAGGTGACCGAACTCAAGATGACGCGCACGTCGGTTGCCCAGACGGAGCCGTTCCCCGCCGACATCTGGATGCCCTTCTTTTGATCCGGGCGGGTGCGGGTCGGCTCGCGGCGGTACTATTGCTCGCCGCCATTCCCTCGGGGTGCTACAGCTTTCAGGCCGGCACCGGTCTCACCGGAGTGCAGACCATCGCCATCCAGCCCTTCGAGAACAACACGTCGCGGCTGGAACTCACCCAGGACGTCCAGGATATCCTGCTCCGGCAGCTCCCGGGGTCTCTGGGACTCCGCATCGCCGGTGAAGAAATCGCCGATGTGGTGGTGCGCGGAACGATCACGTCCTACGATCTCGTCTCGCCGAACTACCGACCCGGACAGCAGGGTCAGGCGGCGCAGGTGCTTCAGCGGCAGGTCGTGCTGACGGTCGGCGTCGAGATCCTCAACATGCAGGAGCGCACCGTACTCTGGCAGAGCAGCTCGATCCGAGCCCAGGGCGAATACCTCGAGTCGACCGAGACCGAAGACGTCGGCAAGCAGGAAGCCCTCGAGGTGCTCATCCAGCAGATCGTCGACGGGGCCCAGTCGAACTGGTAGGTCGACCGGGTACCGCTGGAACCCTCCCCGTGAACCGGCCGACGACGGCCATACCAGTCTAAGGAGAACGAACCGTCATGCCGACGAAGACGTCTGGAGGACTTCTCGGGTGGAGTATGCCCATGAAGCTCGTCGCTCTGGTGGCGTTGGCCGGGATGTTGTGGATGTCCGGTCCCCAGGCCCGCCAGGCGCAGGCGTCGGCCCCCGAGACGGTGGCGGTCGAGACGGCCGCGGGTGTGACCGCAGCGGCGGCTCCGGTCGTGGCGGGCGAGGCGGCCGGAGAGGGGGAGGCCGACCACGCCGAAGACGAGCACCACGGCCCCGATCCGGCCTCGTTCTTTCTGGTCATCATCGGGATCCTCGTCTTCGCCAAGGTCTTCGGTGAGGCGGCCGAGCGGGTCGGGCAGCCGGCGGTGCTCGGTGAACTGGTTGCCGGACTCGTTCTGGGCGCGAGCGTATTGGGCGTCGTGCCCGCCACGGGCCCGATCGCCGAGGTGATCCACCTGTTGGCCGAGGTGGGAGTGGCGATTCTGCTCTTCGAGATCGGGCTCGAGACCGACCTGAAGGAGATGTTCCAGGTCGGAGCGTCTTCGGCCGCGGTGGCTATCGTGGGTGTCGTGCTGCCGTTCGCGGCGGGCTTCGCCTACTGGTTCTACGCCGATCCCTCGATCGGCGCCCAGCCTGACGGGATCACCCACGGGATCGTGTCGGTGTTCGTCGGGGCCACCCTCACCGCGACGTCGGTCGGGATCACGGCCCGAGTACTGACCGACCTCAAGCTGATGCACCGGGCCGAGTCGAAGATCATCATCGGCGCCGCGGTGATCGACGACGTGCTCGGGTTGGTGATCCTGGCGGTGGTGAGTGGGCTCGCCGGCGGCGCGACGCTGTCGGCGTTCGGGGTGGCGCGCACCTTCACGATCGCCGTGGGCTTCCTGATCGTGGCGGTCATCCTGGGCAACATGGTCGCCCCGAAGCTCTTCCGCCTGATCGACCGGATGCGCGTACGCGGCGTGCTACTGGTGAGCGCCTTCTGCTTCGCGCTCCTCTTCGCCGCGCTCGCCGCCAAGGCCGGCTCGGCCATGATCATCGGAGCCTTTGCGGCGGGGATCGTGCTCAGCTCGGTCAACCAGTTCGACCTCATCGTCGAGCGGATCGAGCCGGTGGCCGACATCTTCACCCCGATCTTCTTCGTGTCGGTCGGGGCCGCGGTGAATGTGGGACTGTTCATTCCCGGCGGCCCCGACTTCAACGCCGCGGTGCTCGTGGTCGGCGCGATCCTCGTGGTCGTGGCCTTCTTCGGGAAGCTGCTCGCCGGGTACGTCGTCGGGTGGGGCAAGGAGAAGCTCAACCGCAACGCGATCGGTGTCGGGATGGTGCCCCGGGGTGAGGTAGGACTGATCTTCGCCGACATCGGACGGCGGGCGGGTATCCTCTCGGATGAGACCTTCTCGGCGATCCTCATCATGGTCATCGTGACGACGTTCATCGCACCCCCGCTCCTGAAGGTCGTCTTCAAGCCGACGGCCGACGACATCGGAGCGCCGCAACCGAGCGGGGGGCACGGCCACTGATCCGCCCCGCCGACAAGCTGCTCTCGCGTGCGGAGGCGGTCGCGCGCTTGGGCCGCCCGCGCGACCACCGCCTCGTGTTCACCAACGGGTGCTTCGACCTGATGCACCCGGGCCACGTGGCCTACCTCGATGCGGCGCGCCGGCTCGGCGACCGACTGGTCGTCGGCGTCAACACCGACGCCTCGGTGCAGCGGCTGAAGGGGCCCAACCGGCCGCTGGTCGCCGAGGGTGCGCGCGCGGCGGTGTTGGCAGGCCTGGCGTCGGTCGATGCCGTGGTCCTCTTCGCCGAAGACACCCCGGCCGAGCTGATCGCCGCCCTTCGTCCGGACGTGTTGGTGAAGGGGGGCGACTACGAGCCCGCGCAGATCGTCGGCCGCGATACGGTGGAGGCCGACGGGGGTGAGGTACGGGTGCTCCCGTTTCTCGAGGGGTACTCCACCACGGAACTCGTTCGGCGTATCCGAACGTTGCCCTCACAGGAGTGAGTCCTTCAGTCGATGGAGACGACGTGACCGAACGTGCTGTCGATCAGCTGCGAGCGCTGAACCTCGAGCCGAACTGGGCTCCCTATGCCGAGGGATCCTGCCTGATTTCCACCGGCCGTACGCGCGTTCTGTGCACGGCCTCGGTCGAGGAGTCGCTCCCACCCTGGCGCGAGCGCTCGGGCAAGGGGTGGGTCACCGCCGAATACGCAATGCTCCCGCGGGCCACCCACACCCGGTCGGGCCGAGAGCGGAAGGGGCCCAAGGGGCGCACGCAGGAGATCCAGCGGCTCATCGGGCGATCATTGCGCAGCGTCGTGGATCTGGCGGCGTTGGGAGCGCGCACCATCACACTCGACTGCGATGTGCTCCAGGCCGATGGCGGTACCCGAACGGCGTCCGTGACCGGCGCATTCGTGGCCCTCGAATTGGCGTGCCGCCACCTGGTGGCCGAGGGGCTGCTCGAGCGCTCGCCCGTGATGGAGGGGGTGGCCGCCGTGAGTGTGGGCATCGTCGACGGTGTGGCTCGCCTCGACCTGGACTACGCCCTCGACAGCTCGGCGCAGGTCGACATGAATGTCGTGGCCACCGCATCGGGTCGGCTGGTCGAGGTGCAGGGCACGGCCGAGGGCGATCCGTTCACGCGCGCGGAACACGACCGACTGCTCGATCTGGCGCTGATGGGAACGGAGCGACTGATCGCGGCGCAGGCTGCGCTGCTGGGCGGCGGCGCGTGAAGCTCCTCGTGGCGACCCGGAGCCGCCACAAGCTCGACGAGATTCGCGAGATCCTCGCTGTGGTGCCCGACCTCGAACTCCTCGGCCTCGACGACGCGGGCGTGGAGCCGCGTCCCGAAGAAGAAGATCTGGAGCCCTACGAGACCTTCGAGGAGAACGCCGAATCGAAGGCGCGCTACTTCTTCGGCCGGACCGGGCTGACGACGGTGGCCGACGATTCGGGTCTCGAAGTCGACGCTCTCGACGGGCGTCCCGGCGTGCGTTCGAAGCGCTTCGCACCGGGCCCCGCCGAGGGGCTCCAGCGGGACCGCGCCAACAACCGCCATCTGGTCGAGCTCTTGTCGGGCGTGCCCGCCGACGAGCGGACCGGGCGCTACGTCTGCGCGATCGCGCTGGTCGATGGACCGGGCCCTGCCTGGACGGTGCGCGGTACGTCCCCGGGCCGGCTACTCGACAAGGAGCGGGGCCAGGGCGGATTCGGCTACGATCCGCTCTTTTTCCTGCCCGAGCTCGACCGCACCTTCGCCGAGGTCTCGGCTGCCGAGAAGCACGCCCTCAGCCATCGCGGACGCGCTTTTCGCCTGCTCGCCGAGCGGTTGGCGGAGACCGTAGGGCGGGGCACCACCCCATGAACGCTTCCATCGACCCGGTCGACATCGCCCCGAATGCAGACGGCACGCGGCTCCTGATCGCCTGGGGGGACGATGAGATCTCGACCTACACGCCGCTGGCCTTGCGGCTGGCCTGCCCCTGCGCGACCTGCATCGAAGAGATGACGGGGCGACCCTTGCTCGATCCTGCCTCCGTCCCGGCCGATGTGCACCCCACACGGATCGACTACGTGGGTCGCTACGCCCTGCGTTTCGTCTGGAGCGACGGGCACAGCACGGGAATCTACCCCTTCGAGTACCTGCGTTCGCTGTGGGACACGGATCGGGCCGGATGAGAGCGCGAGGGGGGTGGGCGGTTGCGGCCATCGCGGTTCTCGGAGCGTGCGGAGACGGCGTCGAGCCGACCGGCGTGACCAACAGCGGCACCCTGATCCTTCGCGCCGAAGTCGACGGCTGGGCGCTGCCCGGCACCGTCTTCGACGTGGTGGGTCCGTCGGGTGCGCTCTCCCTCACCGCCTCGAGCGAGGGCGTGGCGACGCGCGAAGCGGTGGTGCCGGGAGACTACACGATCACGATCCAGCGGACCGATGCCGATGCGCGCTTCGAAGGCGGACCGGCGCAGGCCCGAGTCCGCGCGGATGTGGTCGACGACACGATCGTCATCGAAGGGGTGTTCGACCCCGGCGAGTTCCGACAGGTGGTGGTGGGCAATGCGGTGATCTGCGCCCTGAACGAGCGCAAGAACCCCTACTGCTGGGGGCTCGGCGAGGCTGGGGAGCTGGGCACGGGCCAGATCCGGCGCTCGGGAGTGCCAGTGCGCGCACGGGCACCGGAGCCTCTCCGCCAGCTGGCGGCCGGCTCGCTGCACATGTGCGGGCTGGGCGAATCGGGGGCGACCTACTGCTGGGGCTTGAATGCCAACGGCCGACTCGGGGTGGGGGTCGACGGGACGGAGCAGCCGATCATCGCGCTTCCGACGCCCGTGGTGGGAGGACTCGTGTTCACGCAGATCGTCGCGGGGGGCGGCTTCGCGTGTGGGTTGCAGGTGGGCTCCGGCAGGCCGTGGTGCTGGGGCGTGGGCGTCGATGGTCAGCTCGGCGACGGGTCTCAGATCGGGGTGGCTTCTTCGCCGGTGGCGGTCGACACCAATGAGCGGTTCGTCGAGCTGAGCATCGCCGAGACGTGGGCTGGACCGAGAGCCGTGGCCGCTCGCACCGACGACGGGCGCGTGTTCATCTGGGGGGCGAGTCCCGCCGAAAACGCGAGCTGGCTCGCCTTTTCGGGCCTGACCCCGGTCGAGGTGCCGCTCCCTTCACCCGCGCTCGCCGCGACCTCCCTCTGTGCGCTCCTCGATGCGTCCGTCGTGTGTTGGCCCGACCTGATGGGGGACATACCGGCCGAGGTGCTCGACGTGTTGTTGCCCACCGCCCAGTCGGGGATTCGGGAGTACGATACCGCGCCCCTCGACCGCGCCTTCTTCGAGGGGGGACTCCACTGCCGTCCCATGCCTCCGGGGTACGACTGCACCGAGTCGTGGGCGTTCCCGCTCCCGTATCTCGACTTCGACGGCGAAACTGTCGTGCAGGCCGCCGGGTTCGGGCGGGGCGGTTGCGTCGTGACCGACCTCGGACGCGTCTGGTGCTGGAGCGGCGACTTCTTCATTCCGCGTCTCTCGGCAGGGCCCGGCTTCGGATGAAGGCCTTCTTCGCCTTCGATCGCGCTCTCGACGCGTCGCGGGCCGAGCAGCTACGGGGCCGGTGGGACGGGGCCGATCGCACGTCGAGTGGGTTCTGCGACGACGCCACGTGGGCCGCGCTTCAGATGCGGGGTCCCGAGGGCATCGTGGCGTGGGTGCACAGCGAGATGGAGGGAGCCGACGCCGTGGTCGTCCTCGTGGGCGCCGAAACCTCGTTCTACGGTCACGTGAAGGCGGCCATCGAGCGCGGGGTCGACGAGGGCCTCGGCCTCGTGGGCGTGCGGATCCACCAGATCCCCGACGCCGCCGGAATGCGCGGCGTGCCCGGTCCCGACCCCCTCTTCGGGCTCCACGATCGCGTCACCACCCACGACTGGATGCCGGGATTCAGCGACCGGTTCCTGACCGACTGGATCTATCTGGCGGCCCGGCAGGCGGGGCGCTTGTAGTCCGTAGGTGGGTCGCTACTCGCCGTGCAGCAGGAACTCCGCGCCCGGGTGGGTGACCCCGTTGATCAGTACCTCCACGCGGTGCAGCCCGGGATAGTGCGTGCGCGTGGTGCGCTGCTTGAGGGAAATCGTCTTGCGCACCGCGCGACGCTCCCCGGGACCCAGCTCCAGGACGGCGCCCTTGAACACTTTGGGTCGCGTGTCGCCGGCGTGCTTCATGAAGTGCACCCGTAGATCAACGAGGAGCGCACTCTCGCCGTCTCCCGGGTTCTGCAGCTCGACCTCGATCCGCACTGCGTCGCCGATCCGGAGTTCTGTGGGTTCGCACCGCACGGCGTCGATCTGCACCTGGGCGGCGGCGGTGAATCCCAGAATCCCGAGGGCGTGTTCGTCGCCCTGCTTGACCAGCGTGCGCAGTGCGTGCCGGATCAGGCGGCGCCGCGTGGCATCGCCGTCGGCCCACCAGCGGCGCGCCACCTCGATCACCGTCTGCGGGTGGTCCTTCGCGATGTCGTTGAGGTTGTTGGCGACCGAGCGCCGGACGTACTCCTCGGGATCGTCCTTGAGGAGCTCGAGAAGCTCGAGCACCGGGGCCGGGTCCTTCTGGAACGCCGGGAGGCGCGCGGCCCAGGGTAGGCGGGGTCGGGTGCCCTCCGACACCAGGCGTCGAACGTGATGGCTGGGGTCGGTCGCCCAAACGCGCAGGCGCCCGAGTGTTTGGTCGGGGTGCCGCTCGAGAAAGGCGCGAATGCAGAATTCGGCCGTGAACCGCTGCGTGAGTTCGTACTGCAGCGTCATCGACGGCTCGAAGTGGTCGAGGCCGTACTCCGAGGCGAGGTAGCCGAAGGGCATGTAGAGAAAGGACGCCAGGCCCTCGGGCGCGTCATCGAAGGGGTAGGCGATCGCCCGCGTGGCGATCTCGAGGGCAGCACCGCGGTCGTCGGGGAGGACCGCAGCCAGCGCCTCGCACACGTGCTTCGCCCGGGCGGTGAACTCCAGCTCGTCGAAGCCGGCCAGTGCGAGGGCCAGGTAGCGGTCCCGATCAAACTCGGGCCACGTCCAGGCCATCATGTCGCCGATCGTCTCGACGACGGCGGGTGTGAACGAGTTCTTGAGGGGCTCGGCCATGGGGTGTGCGATGGGGCTGGGAGAGGGTGCGGGGCTACAGTATCGCCCGACCTGCCCGCACTCCCAATAGAGGCGTACCCCGACCCGCGCACAGAGTAGGCGCACTCCGTTTGGCGCGAGTTGACAAGGCACCCCGCGATCGGAGAAGCTGAGGCACGGAAGGCCTCATCTCCCCGAGGTGTCGAGGGGTCCGCGGTGCAATGTGTCGGGCAGGTTTGGCGTCTCGGGTGCACCACCCGTCAACGGGTTCGCCGGCTCGACGAAGACCGAATCGGGTGGCCGGTATTCTCTCGGGGCTTGGCTATCGTCATTGGCGATGAGGGAAGGCATGGACTCGCTGACGTTGGACGTCACGGTCTACGGTCCCCCGAGAGCGCCGCCGGTGCTCCGGGTCGATCTCACCGCAGCGAACTCCGTCTGGAGCTCACCATGACCCGGCTCGTCGCCCTGCTCCTTCTCTTCGTCCCGGTGGCGGTCTCGGCGCAGCGAGGTCCAGAAGGGCAGAAGCCTCCAGCCGAGTTCGTTGCGGAGTACGAGCGCTCCGGGAATCTCGGGGCTTGGTGGGCCGCCTTCTTGAGATGTCCTGACGCCCACCCGTGGCATCAGGAAGCTCAACTCAGGATGCTGGCCACCGAACTGCCGGCTGATCCGGGGGGGACGCAGGCGATTGCGAGGACCCTGACACGCTTCGCTAAGCGCTGCGAAGGGGCAGGGCTCACCGACTGGCTCTTCGACAACCTGCGCCGATTCGGAGAGACGGATCGCTACGTCGTCGCGCGGGTGGGCTCGATGGGCGATGGGGCCGACCAGGAGCGAGCCCTCGCCTGGGTTCGCGGACGCGAGGTCAGCGAGCGAGCGGAGGTGATACAGCTCATGACCGCGCTCGGGCTCCCGAGCAGAACCGCGTCGCTTTTGCGCCGAATGCTGGAGGCCCGCGACGAGATCCCGCGCACCACTCTGATGACGCAGGGGAGGCGTGTACTCGGTGACCCGGATGCGGCTCCGGCGTTCGCACGGTATCTGGTGGATCACATCGGAGCGCAGCGCGTTGGCGCTTCCTCGAGCGACGCGCTTGTCCAGCTTTCGCGAACCCACCCGAGTTGGCTGCAGCGGGGCAACGTGCCGGCGGAACTGGTCTCAGAACTCCGAGCCGCGGGCGACGCTCTACAACGTCGGCTCGAAGGTGGCTGAACTGCTGCTGTACGTGACCGTCGATTGCGGAGCTCGGAGCGTGGGGTGTAGGAGCCGCGGCTCGTTGGCGTGTGCCGCGGCGATGGGGCTCCGACTGTGTGGCCGCCTTGCTGGCCCCTTGCTCGCTGCTTGTCTGGTGGCGTGCGGCGAGCCTACCAACCCCGACAGTTTTGGCGGGCCCACGGGCTTCTCTCGAGTTGTGGGTACGGTCACGAGGGCCAACGGGGCCCCGGCGGAACCGGGGATGTCGGTATGGCTGGCTCGTTGCGAGTCGCCGATCGGTGGCCTCGCCGGCCAGTCCGAGACCCGGGGAGGCGGAAGCTACGAGATCATCGGCGCGCTCCCGCCTATCACCGAGCCTCCGATCCAGGACTCAATGGTGTTGCCTCGCGAGGTGATCGCCGGAACGGACGTCGCGTTCAGCGGCCCCGTCGATGTGACGTTCTACCCGACTGGCCGCCCCGATACCCTCGAGGCACTTGTTGTGAATCTGCGGGAGAACTAGGGCGGCTTGACTTCTGACGACCGCCCGGAGGCGCTCGAGGCTTCCTACCAGCAGGCTGATCAAGCGACTATCTTGCAGGTCGTTCTTTGCGCCGTGACCGAGGGAGGACGTGCCAGGTGAGGGATTCGGCTCATGCACGGCGCGAGGTGGTACAAACGGGGCGTGGCGCAGTCCGGTAGCGCACCTGCTTTGGGAGCAGGGGGTCCCCGGTTCGAATCCGGGCGCCCCGACTTGGTGGAGCGTAGGCCCCGCAACGATTTCGGTCGCTGCGGGGCTACGAGAACTACACTTGGTTCTCGGCGTGGTCTACTGCTATGGGAGGGCCTACCTATGCGGTCGAGACTCGTCTTGGCTGCGGTGATGCTGGCCGCCGGCTGCGAGGATCAGACGTTGAGTCCAACGCCCGAGGACCTCAACGTCCTCACGCCGACGAGTGACGTCACCATCGTCGAGGTCCTACCGGATACGAGCTTCTCCGTGTTGCGGATGAGGGTTCAGCCAGGCCCGTGCAGGGGCCTCCCCGCCGCCACGCCCAATCCCGCTGTCCAAGTGTCAGAAGATCGGCTTTTCACGCTACTGCCCAATGGGCGGCTGGCGTTCGCTACGAGTAGGGATTTCCAGAGCGGTCTTGACGTTCGGATCTGGGCGCATCCGGACGGTTGCAGCATCCTCGCGGCGGCGGCGTTGCTTCCGTGAGGCGGCGTGGGGAGCGGCGAGATGGGCTCTGAGCGAGAACGGAGCGCCTGTGCGATCGGGCTCGTCGGTCTGATGCTGATCGCGCCCCCACTGGAGCTTTCGGCACAAGCCCCGGAAGGTCGCAGGCATCCCATATCGTCACTCGTGCGAGATCCTGCGCCGGTGACCGTCACTCTTGCCCCCGGCGCTTCGCCACCTGCCTCCGTTCTAGGTTCGATCGAGGCGCTCTCCGACGGGGTCGAAATGTTCCGGGTCGGTAGTCTTGATGGGGCCGCAGACGCCCTCTTCGGAGAGATCGCTGACGTGGGCGTGGGGCTCGACGGTTCGATGGTCGTATTGGATGCGATGGCTTCGACCGTCCGGGTGTACTCGCCGGATGGAGACTTGGTGGAGTCGGTCGGGCAGCCGGGCGAAGGCCCGGGCGAGTTCGCGGCACCGGTTGCCGCGGCGCTGGAATCGGGCTCGGGCCGCCTCGTCGTGGTCGACATGCGCCGAATCGTGTCGGAGTTCGAACCGACCGAGGAAGGATATCAGTATGTCCGGCAATGGCGTGTGGACGCCGCTCCTGGGGACATCTGTGTGCTCGGCGACCTCACGTTCGTAAGTGTCCTTCCCGCTGATGACACGCCGAGCCTGGTTGCCTTCGACCGTGATGGCGAGGTCGAGTGGTCGGCGGCGTCGACGTATGCCGCCGGAAGCGCTTCGGTGACCCGAGCCGCAAACGAGGGCGTCCTCGCCTGCGTGGGTGGTGCGGAACCGAAGGTTCTGTTCGGCTCCCTCCTCTTGGGACGGGTGTTCGCCTTTCGAGCGTCGGATGGGCGGGCACTATGGAGTGCGCAGATCGGGGAATACACTCCGACGGAGGTTTGGGAAGTCGACGGCGGCATGATCGTGCGAACGACGGCCGAGGGGACGCATCGGATCCGCGGTGTCGCCCCGTTCCCGAATGGGCGCGGGGCCCTGGTTCAGGTATCCCTTCACACCGGCGAGAGCCATGAGCAACAGCTGCCGTACGTGTCGCTGGATGCCTTAGGCATCGAGGCCGATGGGGGCACCGGGGGAGGCGTCCCTGCTCCGCTCGGCGAAGTGGCTGCCATCGGAGTCGATCGTTGGGTGGAGGTGCAACGCGTGCCGTTCCCCAGATTGATCGTCAGAAGTCGGCGCTGACGCCCGAGCTGGATTACGGGTTGAACCCGCGCCGCGTCGTCGGCCGCCGGCCGGTTGTCGCCTCGCCCAACACCCCCCCGCCCGGTACGTCGGCCTCCAGATCACGTCGGCCGCCTCAATTCTTGGGAGCCACGATCAGAGCGATCGCAGCGCTCGGCTCGCCCCGGCCCGCACCGGTGCTGCTGTGAGTGGAGTTCGAGCGGCTCCAAGACGCCGGGGTCTACCGGCCGCAGGCCCAGGTGCAGAGGTGGCGTCGATTCAACCTGGCGACCGCGATGCTATGTTTGTAGAGTTAAGTATGTAGAGTCACTTTTGTAAGGAGCCGACGATGGGTCGCCACTCGCTTGGCGAGTTTGAGCATCTCGTCATGGTCGCGGTGATGCGGCTTAGGCCCAACGCCTACGGAGCCTCGATCATCGAGGAGATCGAGGGCCGAACCGGGCGTGACGTCTCGCAGGCTGCTGCCTATCTCACCCTGAAGCGGCTCGAGGGGAAGGGCTGGATCCAGGGCCGCCAGGAACCTGGCGATGAGACGCGTGGATACCGAGAGCGTCGGTGCTTCGAGCTTACCACCGAGGGCCGGACTCGCTTGGGCCGCTCGCGTACCGAGATCGCGAGCATGTGGGAAGGCATGGCGGGGGAGTTCGGGGCATGAGCGGGAGCTCGAGTCCCCCGCGCCTCGCTCGATGGATCGCAGAGGTTTCGACTCCGCGGGAGGACCATGCGCAAGTGCTGGGTGACCTGCACGAGCGGTTTGTCCGTCGCGTCGCGTCGCGCGGGAGACCTGCCGCTGCGAGGTGGTATTGGCTTCAGGCTTGCGGACTGGGCGTGAGTCTGATTCCACGACGCGTCCTGAACTCGATTCCGAGGCTGATCGCTCCAGGCACACTGCGGGCGGCTTTCCGTGCACTGCTTCGCTCCCCGCAAGAATCGGGGTTGGCAGTGGTCACCCTAGGGATCGGGATTGCCGCGCCTACAGGCATGTTCGCCCTGGCCGACGGGACCACGACGAGCCTCCCCGGCGATCCTGATGATCGGGTCGTGAGCGTACACCTTGTCGACCGGGCGGGACGGACCAACACCACGATCCCCTGGCAGTTGTTCCGGGTGTGGAACGCAAACGCCTCGACCTCCAACGGGGCCCATTCTTCGTTCGGTGCCTACCGCCTGTCGGATCGAGTAGCGGTTGGCGGCGGAGACTCATCGGCCTCTCGCTACCGGGGGGCATACGCCACCGCGGGCGTCTTCGACCTTCTCCAGGTAAGGCCGTTAGTGGGGCGCATCTACCCTGACGGGCAGCACCACGGTGGTCTTCCAGCGGTCCTTATTCGGGAAGACGTCTGGGAAGAGCGATTCGACCGGGACCCGGCCGCGATCGGCACAGTTCTACGAGTGGACGGCGCCGACCACGTCGTTTTCGGTGTACTTCCCCTGGGCTTCGGCTTCCCATCGGACGAACGCATCTGGATCGAACCCGTCCGCGCTGAGACGGAGTCGTGGCGGGTGGTCGGACGGCTGGAAGAAGGCATGGGATCCGCTGCCGCGCGGGAGAACCTCGCGGCCCTTCTTGAGAGGATTGCGGAAGATGAGCAGCCGGTCCCACAGCGCGTAGAGCTGGAAGGCTACACGGAGGCCTACTTCGGCCGAGAGGACGACACGGCCCGGCGCGTGGGGGTGGTTTCGTTGCTTCTCGTGCTCATCACGGCCGCGAACGTAGCCAGCATCATGCTCGCGCGTGGGATGGCGCGCTCGCGCGAGACATCGACACGACTAGCGATGGGGGCGAGCCGAGGGCAGGTGGTGGCGCTGGTCCTAACCGAGGTGTTGCTCTTGGCGGTAGCGGGGACCGTCCTCGGGCTCCTGGCTGGGCGACTCGCTCTGAAGGGCATGGTCGACTATCTGACGAGGCAAGCTACGGTGATTCCCTACTGGATAGAGTTCGGGCTGGGGGCTCGATCGATCGGGATCGCGGCATCGCTCACCCTTCTCGCTCTCCTCGTAGCAGGCGGCGTCCCTGCTGCCCATTTCTCGAAGGTGCACGCGGGGGACGGATTGCGCCCGCGAGGTCATCTGCGCAGGGAGCGGGGAGGCCGTGTGATGGCCACAGTGGTAGGATTGGAAATCGCACTGTCGTGCTTTCTGCTCAGCCTTTCGGGGTTCATTGTCGGGGAGTCGACGACCACACTCCGCAGGGGGGCGTCCTTTGCCACAGACGGGGTCCTCACCGGCCAGTTCGTCCTCGAGAGGGCCGACTACCCCGACCCCGCCGCGAGGCGTGTCTTCTTCAAACGCCTCTCGGAAAAGATGCGCTCCGACCCCGACGTGCGAGAAGTCTCCCTCGCAAGTGCGTTGCCTGGGAAAGAGGGGATGGTTGACCGGGTTCGAGTTGCCAATATCGACGTCGAGTCCGATCGGCCGCCTCTCGCCCAGGTCAGGATGGTGGACCGGGCCTTCTTCAGGACGCTGGGCCTGACCGTGGCCGAAGGGCGGAGTTTCTCTTCCGAGGATCGCGCAGACGCGCCGCCCGTCAGCGTGGTCAATCGCGCGTTCGCAAGAGAACGAGGGATCGACGGGGAGGCACTCGGCCGCGAAATCACCGTCGGGCCTGCAAACAATGGAGAGGCCCTCGAGGCCACGATCGTGGGTGTGGTCGACGATGGCGGCGTCACGCCGTACCGGCGGAGCGGGCCGTCTCCGGGCGTCTACCTGTCGATCGCTCAAGTCTCCCCCCGGGCGGCCTACCTGATGGTGAAGGCAGAGGGCGGGGTGCCGCTGCTTCAACTCTGGCGGGAGAACGCGGCGAGCATCGATCCCTACCTTCCGCTGGGTCCCGTGATGACACTCGAGGAGTCCCTGCGCAGGGGTCGCGGGGCCGCGACCCTGTACCTGGCCGTGTTCATGGGCCTCGGGGCGGCAAGCCTCTTGGTCGCATTGGTCGGCCTATACGGCTCCCAGTCGTCCATGTTGGCACGCCGCGTTCGAGAGATCGGCGTGCGGCGCGCGGTCGGCGCCGGGACGGCGCAGGTGGTGGGCCAGAGCATGCTCATCGGCCTTCGGCCGGCCTGGGTCGGTCTTGCGGTCGGGGTCCCGGCGGGTATCCTCGCTGCACGCGGGGTCATCACGGCGACGCCCCATCCGATCACGTACCTCTTACCGCCTTTTCTCCTGGTCGGCGCGTCGGTCGTTGCGCTCTGGAGGCCCGCTCGGCGAGCCGCCATGACCGACCCGATGGAGGTGCTACGAAACGGATGAGACTCCCCGCCCGGGAAGGTAGCACCTGGCTGTCTGCACTGACCGGCCTCGCCCTCCTTCTACCCTCGGTGCTTCAGGCACAGTCATCGGAAGCAGTCGTCGAGCGCCGTCGCGCCGTCGAGGCGAGCCTTCTGCCCCAGATCATGAGACCGGGCGAGGAGGGATACTCGGTCGTAGAACGAATGGTCGAGCATCGGGTGCCCGGCTTGAGCATCGCCGTCATCCGCCGCGGCGAAGTGGAATGGGCAGCGGGATACGGGGTGAAGAGACTCGGCACCGCGGACTCGGTGGATGTGACGACCCTGTTCCAAGCCGCTTCGATAAGCAAGCCCCTCGCAGCCACGGCCGTGCTCCGCCTCGTTGATTCGGGGCACCTGGGTTTGGACGACGACGTGATGCACTATCTGACTTCGTGGGTGCTTCCCGTCGGGTCGCAGACGGCTGGGAACCCCGTCACGCTCCGTCGCCTCCTCAGCCACACGGCCGGCGTGAACGTACACGGTTTCGGCGGGGTGCCGAGAGGCTCTCGCCTGCCCACTACGACCGAAGTGCTGGAAGGGGGCGCGGGCTCCTCACCGATCCGGGTCGAGGAGGCTCCGGGCGACAGCTTCAACTACTCTGGAGGCGGATACCAGATCGTGCAGCTCGTGCTGGAGGAGGTGACTGAAGAGCCCTTCGCCGGTCTCATGCGTAACGCCATCCTCGGGCCACTCGGGATGGCGCGTAGCACCTTTGCCCAACCGCTTCCGGCAGAGCTCGGGCCCGCGGCCGCGGTCGGTCACCAGAGATCGAGAGACAGACTCTTGGACACGGTGCCGGGCGGGTGGTACGACCATCCTGCACAGGCAGCCGCGGGCCTCTGGACGACGCCAACGGACCTCGCACGATTCGCTCTCGGGATTCGAGCCGCTTGGTTGGGAGAACCCGGGGCTATTCTCAGTCGAGAATCGACTCAGACCATGCTCGCGGCACAGAACGGTCCTTGGGGGCTCGGAGTGCCCGTCTCCGGAAGCGGCGAGTCACTCAGCTTCGGGCATGGAGGCAACAGCCCTGGCTACGCGTCATTCTTCGTTCTCTATCCCGTGAGCGGTGATGGGGTTGTCGTAATGGGAAACGGAAGGACAAGCGGCGCCCTTCTCATGGAGGTGGTTCGCGCCGTGGCGCGCGTGTACGAATGGCCCGGAGGCGACTACGCGCCAAGGGTGAGCCTGAGCGCAGAGGGTCTAATGCTGAGACTGTTGCTCGCGGTGGGCGGGGGCGCCCTCGCGGTCTACATTGGCACGAGGTGGTATCGACGCAGTCTGACCGCCCACAGGACTGCCTGAAGCACTGGAGCAACCATCTGTGCGCACAGGGGGGGTCTTGGAGGGAGTGCCGTTGGGCCGGAGCCGGAAGCCCGGTGTTATCTGACGAAGGACCCTGGCCGCCAAGTTGCTGTGGTCAGCTGTGCCAAGTCATACTCGTCGCTTAGAGCGCCCAGTCGACGACCTGTAGCCGCAGCAGTACCAGAAGCCCGAGGCGGCAATCGATCGGGGCCCCAGTAGGGTCAACACATATGAGCGCTCGTTCACCGTCCCTAGAAAAGGCGACGGGGAAGAGCTGAATGAACGCAAGTTGCTTACCCTTGCAATGCAAGAGAGTGAAGGGCCTCGGGCCAAGGGGGGAGACGGGTGCCGTCCCATTTCGCGGAGCCGGTCGTCGTCGCTGGAAGTCTGAACGCTGAGGCGGGGGCCGAGCATCGCCTGAGCGAGTTTGTAAGCGAGGTCCTCGTCGATGTCCACGCCGGCGCGACGCTGATTGTCGATCTCGGCGTCGTCCATGGGTGTGGCTGAAAACACCTCCAGGGTACGTGCGATGTCGGTTTCGCGGCGGGAAGGGGAAGGGATGGGCAAGAAGAAAAGGGTGAGGCCCTCGACGCTGGCGAAGCTCCTGGCCGTGGTCGCTCCATGGGTGTTCGTGACTTCGTGCGCCGTGGAGGAGCCACCTGGCGTCGCAGAGGGTCTCGGATACGTCGAGTCTGTTGGTTTCGGTTCGCTCGACGGGCAGGATGCCCTTCCCGAGGCACCCATGGACCTGCTCGTCACGGACTCCGGCGACTTCATCGTTCTCACGGCGAGCCGCGGCGCGGATAGCCGGCCCTTCGTCTTCGACGCCCAGGGGAGCTTCTCCGGTCGAATTGGAGGGGCAGGGGAGGGACCGGGCGAATTTGCCTTTGCGATGGTGGGTACGCCTCTGCCGGGGGACAGTCTGCTCATCCACGACATGATGCAGTCCCGCGCGACGGTGTTCACCCCTGAGGGCCAGGTGGGCCGCATCATCCAATTCGGTGGACAGGTAACCGAACTAATTCCCATCGCATGGCCCGACACGGTGATCGCGGTCGTATGGCCCAGTGGGCAGCCCGGCCGGTGGTACCGGGTCTTCGGCCTGGGCGGCACCTCGGCCGAGACGATCGGGGAGTTCGGCCCGGCCTTCCCAACCGACTTCCAGGCCATGGTCGGCGCGCGCCGATTCGCCTCCCCTGGCACGTCTGGGCGGCTATGGACCATCGACAACCTGAGCTACGAGTTGCGCGGGTGGACGACCCACGGAGACTCCGTGTCGGTGGTTCGGCCCGAGTCGAACTGGTTCGGGATCCCCAACCAGGGCTTCGGCCCCGACTCGGTCCCGGAGACACACATCGTCGAGGTCCAGCACGTCGGCGGTGACACCGTCGCCATAGGCCTCAGCGTGGCCCGGGAGGTGTGGCAGGAAGCCTGGTCGGGCATCGACCTCACGGGCAGCGAAGTGATTCCGCCGGCGGCCGCCCAATTGTACGAGGGGGTGATCGAGTTCCGCGACGCCACCGATGGACGGCTGCTCGGCTCCCAGCGGTTTCCCGGTATCGTCTTCGCGATCCTGCCCGACTCCCGAATCGCCACATATCGCCTGGTGGAGCCGGGCTACCCGCGCATCACGGTGTACGAGCGGTAGCCGCCGCCCTCAGGCCAGTCCCGCGGTGTCACATTGCGTGGAGGGGCTTCCGAAACGGCCCCGGCTTCACTGCTGAGTCGATCAGACCATAGTGGGCCGAAGCTTCACTCCCAGCCCAACCTGGGCAGAGGAAGGCCGGTTGGAACGGAGCGCCGCGAGCAGCGGCGCGGAGCCGGAAGCCTCGAGTTATGTGTTGGCTGATGGCAGGCCCGGTATCAGTCGCCGGTCGTTGCCACTACGACTTTCCCCAAGGCAAGCGCCGCCAAAGCCAGATCATAGACGATGACGGCCAAAACAGGAGAGCCGAAGGCCGCCAGCTTCCCATACCAGTCAAGCTCGACCCGAGTGAAGTCGTCGTAGTGCGCTGCTCCCATCGACGAGGCCACACCGTGCACGAGTCTGTTCAGGCTCAGCGAGGTATCCACTCCTCCGAATCGCTCCGCCTCGACGTCGTCGAAGTTCTCGCCGTGGCGCCCTTCTCGTCCGGCAGCACTTCGGCGTACGCCAGCCGGGTCGCGTCGTCCACGCAGACGTGCAGGTACTCCCAGCCGAGTCCGTGTCCGCTACCGCGCCGGTTCCCGGTGATGCGGTGACCGATGCCCCGGATCTTGCCGAACTTCTTGATGTCGATGCGCATCAGTTGGCCCGGTCGCCGTTTCTCGTAGCGAACGATCGTCGGCTTTGCTTCGTGTCACGAATCGCGCGCGCGTACCGACGCGGCGCGGCGGAGGGGTCTTTGGCTAATCGCCCTCGTCGGGCAAAGCAGAGCTTCTGGCGGTCAGTCGCAGTAGCTGAACGTGCTCGACGTCCAGGTCGTCCAACCGGACTCCGAGGATGTAGTCCGGCCCAACCTCATGGACGGTGAAGCGCTCCGGTGTGGTCAGCGCCCCTACCCACACGCCCTCGGGTGAAAACACCTCCCAACGCGTGGCATCGTAGTACCCGGCTCGCCCCTTGGTGGACGCGAGCCAGACGTGACCGTCCCGAGTGACACGTAGCGACTCGAACGCAGGTCGCGTCGTCGGAGTCGGCTCTATTGCAGCTCGCTCCTCGACTCGACGTAGCACCTCTGGTGGGGCATCGTCGGGTACGAACGCATACGTTTCGGCCTCGATCATCTCCGGTGTGACGGACTGGTCCCAGTTGGGAACAACCACCGCCTGGATCATCGTGCCCGACGGAGAACGCACGTCGAACGACATTTCGTCAGAGTTCGCGAGGACGACGGCATCGTCGCTTGTTCCGACAAAGCTCCTCTTGCCGAAGGTGAGCCTCATTGACCCCCATCCCTCGCCGGTCCTGTCAGGAATCATGAGTTCCTCGTAGCCCGGTAGCACATCGACCGTGTCGACCGCCTCCCCGGTCGACGAATACCGAACGACCGGCACCGGAGTGCGGTTCACACCGCCCGTACCTTCATACTCGAGAAGAGATGGGAAGCTGAAGAGGACGACGAACGTCGCGTCGCGGAGCACGAACAACTCGGTGGCGTAAGGTGCCGGGAACTGGATCGTCCTGCCCAGCTCGAGGTCGCCACTGAGGACCGTGGCTCTTCCAAGCCAACGGTCGAACGCAACCAGCGAATCACCCCTGAATGAATGCACTGCATTCAACTGGCGGTACTCGCCAGGACCGTCACCGACGGCCCCCGCCTGCGCCATCAAGATCCCTTCCGGCGAAAAGGTGCGCACCGCTCCCGTGCCCAACTCTGCGACGACAATGGAGCCGTCGGACAAGCGAGTTGCACCGGAGACCATGAAGAATTCGTGGGAAGCGCCGGACGGCGTAGACGTGAGGTCTAGCACCGGACTCTCATCGAGGTACCACGCAACGGAGTCGGCGACTGCAGGTCTGTGGGACTCGACCACCCGGATCCCAGCGCTATCGCGAACGACGCTCGCCGGCGGGTCCGCGGACGAGCCACCGCACGCCGCAAACGCGCAGACAAGCGAGACGGGGAGCCGTCGGGCCATCATCGTCGGTCCTTCAAGTCGGTGTTGCGAAAACTAGCGAGACGAGGCCCGTGACTCCGAAGAACCCGTCAGTCGTCTCGGATCTAACCTGTTCGTACCTGATCGGCCAAGACCCGACTCGCCGACCGCGCTTCGCTTGGGGTCTGAAAACGTGCCGGTTCTTCCCAGACGGCGACGCCGCCCGTAGGGTGCTGCCTCACTGGACGCTGCGCCTTGCTTGCGTTGTCGGCAGGGTCGGCACGATCCTCAGGCGGATGGCACCGCCGACTCTCGCAGAGGCCTCGGATGAAGCGTGGTATCTGGATATGGCTCGTGGTGTGTTGTCTCGGAGCCGCTGCGTTTGGTCGACCTATCGCTGGCCAGGTGGAGCTGGCGCCGCGTATCGCCCTCATGGCCGATGGCTACGACTGCGCCCTGATGGCCGGCCTTCGGGGCATCGTGGGGGGCGCAGCCGCCGAACCCTATGGCAGGTCGGGGGATGAACCGCGGCAATAGTGCGCAGCCACAGTGGCCATAGCCGCCGCCCCTCGACGAGGTGGGTCGCGATGAAGCGCGTGGTCGCCACCGCAGTCCTTCTGCCGATCGTCGCGTCGGCGTGCGAAGGCACGGAGCCAGCCAGCCGACGGACATCGGGTGATACCACATTCGTCTACTCCGCCGCTCCCCAGAGCGACACCGCAGAACTGCGGGAGGTGCTTCGCATTGGTGCTGCCGACGGCCCTCCCGACGACCTGTTCAGCGAGATCCAGAACTTCGCCGTGGCGCCGAACGGGGATGTCTTCGTGGCAGAGTTCGGTGGGGGAGTACGCCAGTTCTCCGCCGATGGGCGGTTCGTGCGCCGAGTGGCGCCCCGGGGGCGTGGGCCCGGTGAGGTCGAGCACGTGAAGACGATGAACGTCTCCCGCGACGGGCGACTCGTGCTCGTCGATCTCGGCAATCAGAGGGTGTCCGTGTATTCGCCAGACGGGTCGTTTCAGCACCAGTTCCTTCGCCCGCCTGGGCGGCCGAGAGAAGGACGGGACGGAGTGCAGTTCGACGATTCGGGAGGACTCTGGGTTGGCTTGCACCCTCCCCGTGTGATCGATCAGACATCCGTGGATCCAAGCCGACGTCCCATCTACGGCCGCCTCGTGGACCACAGGACTGTGGTCGATACGGTGTTCCTCGAGCCTTCGAACGAGGATTGCCTGCGTCGAGACCCGGCCGAGGCCCGAGGGTTCTGGGAAGACTACCGATTGCCGCGATTTCCCTTCTATCACTGGGCAAGAGGCCGAGACGGTACGATCGCCGTGGGGTGCTCTGCCGAGTATTCGATCGATGTCTTGCGGCCGGGGGGAGGCGTACTACGAATACGACGCGACTGGACTCCCGTTGTCGTGCCCGACGAACAGATCGAGTTCTTCGAAGACTACGACGCCGAACTCTCGCGCACCCGGCCGGCCTTCCTGCGTATGTGGCTTGCGGACGACGGGCGCCTGTGGGTCCGTCCCGGAACGGTGAGTGAGCCGCGGGCCCCCTCGGATGAGGAGCGAGCCCGGGGGTTCCCCGACCGAGTCTGGTTGCTCTGGTCGAGCACCGACGGAATGGATGTGTTCGAGCCGGATGGCACCTGGATCGGTCATGTTCGCACACCGACGAACTGGGTAGCCCCCCCGTTTCCCGGCGGCCAGGACCCGTACTTTCGCGGTGACACGGTGTGGGCGGTGACCAGTGACGACTTCGACGTGGAGTACGTGTCGAGATTCGTCGTTCAATGGCCCGAGGGTTCCCGGCGGTGACCCGCTTCGTGAGAGCATCGAGTCCGGGTCGAAGTGCAGCTTCGGGATGCCGAACCAGCACGAGCGGTAGCCGCCGCCCGTTCACTCGAACCCGGACTCCCGGTCCGGTCCCAAACGCGCGACGGCGTGTCGAACCAGCACGACGGCCAGCACCAGAGAGCCGAGGATCAGACTGAAGTTCCCCGCGGCGCGAACCAGCCCGGGGTCTTGCCACACGCCGCTCGCGTCGGGGGGGCCGTACTGTCGGGCGCTCACGACGGAGGTGATCCCGAAGGCGAGAAAGATCAACGCGGTGCGGAAGCGCAGGAGCACGTGCAACGCCCGTTCAAAGTGCAAGGCAGTCTGGAGTGCCGGGAAACGAAGGTCGGCGGCCGCCGCGCGCAATCCGTAGAAATCCCTACCAAAAACGACCCGTAGAAACCCTTACGGAGCCGTATGGTTTGCAGTTGCACGACAATGTAGTTAAAGTGCCCCTGCACGAGGTGCGACCGGAGCGAGGAGGCAGGGTGGGACGTTTGGGGGAGTTCGAGCAGGCCGTGCTGTTTTCCGTGCTTCGGCTCGGCGACGAAGCGAGCGGTGTGGGGATCCACGACGTACTGCTCGAGCAGACGGGTCGTCGGGTTTCGCCGGGATCCATCTACACGACGCTGGGTCGTTTGGAGAAGCGCGGCCTGGTGCGGTCTCGGGAGAGGGCACCGATTCCGGGGAGGATGGGGCGGCCCCCGAAGTACTACGAGTTGCGACCGGCGGGCGCGACGGCCCTGATGGAGGCCTACGAGGAGACCCAGCGGCTGGCGGATGGGCTCCTGGACACGCTCTCCGGGCTGGCGGGGCGCTGAGGTGAGTGTCCATAGGCGCCGCCCTCCCACCTGGCTCCGTCGGCTCGCCTGGCTTCTGATCCGAGGTCCACACGCACTCCAGATCCTCGCCGATCTGGAACAGCTGGCCCTCCGCGAAGTGATGCAGGGAGGGCCCCGCTGGAGGGCCTCCCTCCGCTACTTCCGGAATACGCTCGCCTCTGCCATCGCCGTGTGGCGGGCAGAGCTGTCGGCGGCGCAGTGGTTCCAGACGTCGCTCATCGACTGGAAGCTGGCGATGCGGATGCTGCTCCGGTATCCGGGCCTGACTGTCGTCGCGGGAACCGCCATCGCCTTCGCGGTCCTGGCGGGGGCGACGAATCTGGAGGTCTTCATGGACACGGCCTTCCCTCGCATCCCCCTCGACGAGGGACACCGTCTCGTCGAAGTCCGCGTGGATGATCGCGCACAGGCCCGCACCGTCGCCCCCACCTTCCACGACTTCGTCGCGTGGCGAGACGAGGTCGGATCGCTCGACGATCTCGGGGCTTACCAGAGCACGCGGCGCAACCTGATTCTCGAAGACGGACGGTCGCGGGCGCTGCTGGGTGCCGCGATGACGGCGACCGCATTCCGCACGGCGCGCGTCCCCCCGCTTCTCGGACGACCGCTGAACGAGACCGACGAGATACCCGAAGCCGCGGGGGTCGTCGTACTCGGCCATGAGGTGTGGCTCACCCTCTTCGAGGGGGATCCCGAGGTGGTGGGACGCACGGTACGAATCGGAAGGGACGACGCCACGGTGATCGGGGTCATGCCGGAGGGCTTCGGCTGGCCGCGGGCGCACGACGTGTGGGTGCCCCTTCGCCTCGACCCCGTGCGACTCGAGCCGTCGTCGAGCCCGCCTGTATCCGTGGTGGCCCGTCTCGCGCCCGGGGTCTCGTTCCGCGAAGCGCAGGCCGAACTCGCGGCTCTGGGTGAGCGCGCCGCCAGCCAGGCACCCGATGCGGAGGGGCATCGGCGGCCGACGCTGATGCGGTTCGGAGAGATCCCGATCTCCATCCCGAAGATTCAGCTGGTGGGCGCGATGGTGTTGGGTGGGGTCGGCACCTTCGCCGTGGTGATGATGGTGGCCTGGGGGAACGTCGGGCTGCTCCTCTTCGCGAGGACGGCCGCTCGGCGCCGCGAGTTGGTCGTGCGCACCGCCCTCGGGGCCAGCCGCGCCCGCATCGTCGGGCAGCTGTTTGCCGAGGCGTTGGTGCTGGGTCTCGTCGCCACCGCCGTCGGACTCTGGGCGGCCCGCAGGGCGACGGACTGGTATGCCCGCGTGGGCTCGGAGGCGATGCAAGACATGGCGGGTGTGCACGAGCCCTATTGGGGATTCTGGTTCGCCGGGGGGCTCTCGTGGGTGACGATCGGCTCCGCGGTGCTCCTGACCGTGATTGCCGCGTCGTTTGCAGCGGTGCTGCCGTCGTTGGGGACCACGGGCCGCGACATCCTGTCGAGGCTTCAGAAGGTGCACGGGGGCGACATGTCGAACGGGTGGTCCGTCGTCATCGTGCTCCAGGTTGCCGTCACCGTCGCGGTGGCGCCGCTCGCGGTTGCGGCCGCCATCGGAGCCGCCCGCACGGCCGAGCTGGACTACGGATTCCCGGCGGCCGAATACGTGACGGCCGAACTCGCGATGGAGGGCGAGTTCTATTCTCTGGAAGAAGACGCCCGTCGCGCTTCGAGGGGAGCCCCGGAAGCGGACTACCTCGGATCCGTCGACGAAATCGAACGCCGCTTGAGGCGAGAACCGGTCGTTCGCTCGGTGTCGCGGGCATGGAAGATCCCCGGCGACGTGCATCCGCAGTGGTGGTTGGAGGTCGACGGACCCGCCGCCCTGCCGCCATCCTCGCGGGGTCACCGAGCACAGATCAACGAGGTGGATGCGTCGTTCTTCGAGACCCTCGGCGTGGGCCTCGTGGAGGGGCGTGGCTTCGACGCCGTGGACGTGGACGTCGCAACCAGGGCGAATGTGGTGGTCGTGAATCCGGAGTTCGTGCGGCGGGTGCTAGGGGACCGCAATCCGCTCGGTCGTCGCATCGCGTTTCCCTTCCGGGGAGAGCGGGGTCCCTGGTACGAGATCGTCGGCGTCGTCGAACAGGTCGGAATGACGCCTCCCACGCTCGAGCTTCCGGGGGGCGAAGCCGGGGTCTACATGCCGCTCCGTCGAGCGGAGACCTATCCGGTCCAACTCGTCGTCCACGTCGGACCCGACGCGGAGGTCTTCGCGGGGCGCCTCCCGGCGCTCGTTCGGAGCGTCGATCCGGGGCTGCAGGTGAATCGGCTCCGGACGCTCGACGACTCCACGGCGACGATCGCGCGGGTCTTCCGTTTGACCAGTGGGTTCATTGGGGTGGCGGGTGCGGTCGCCCTCCTGCTCGCGCTAGCGGGGGTCTTCTCGGTGATGTCGCTCGTCGTGACACGCCGCACGCGGGAGATCGGCGTGCGCGTCGCCCTCGGTGCCGGACGGTGGCGAATCACCCGGACGATCTTCGGCCGGGCGGCCAAGCAGGTCGTCTGGGGCGTCGGTGCGGGTACCGTGCTCGTCGGCATCCTCCTCATCACCCTCCTGAACTCCGACGTCCAGGTGCGGCCGGATGCCGGCCACGCGCTGGGGCTCGCCCTCTACCTGCTGGTCATGCCGGGCGTGTGCCTCCTCGCGTGCGCCGTGCCGCTGCGGCGGGCCCTGCGCGTTCAGCCCACGGAGGCGCTGCGCGAGGACGGCTGAGCTGGGGGCATGGGCATCGGCAGCCGCTGGCGGGTATACTGGTAGGGTCCTGCCTCCAAGGGTCTGACTCCCCTCGAATGGTCCGCCCGTGAACAAGACGAGAAAGCTCGCCGCCGTCCCGACGGCCGTCGCTGCAACGTGCCTGTTGGGCTGCGCCGACCAACTGCTTCTAGCAACACCCGAGCAGCTGAACCTCATCGGACCCCGCGAGGACGTACGGATCGTGGAGGTTCTCCCCGACACGTCGTTTTCGGTGCTGCGATTCGGCGTCGACGCGCCCCAATGCGTCGTGAACTTCGACACGCTGGAGAGGAGCCAGCGGATGCAGGTATCCGACGACCGCATCTTCCAGCTTCGCTCCGACGGTCGACTGCAGGCCGTTCGGAGGACGGCCTTCCGGGAGGGCCGGGCCGTGCGGATCTGGTTCGGCGCGGACGGGTGCGGCACCCTCCTCGCGGCTGCCTTGCTGGACGGGCGGCCATGACCGGCCGGCTCGCGGAGACGTTGAACAGCTTCGTGCGTCCCGCGGTCGCGCTTGCTGCGGCGTGCCTGATGGGCTGCGGCATCATCGACCTGCACGACGAGAACTTCTACCACCAGATCGAGCTTGGGATCGTAGTGGTGGGACCCGACGCGGAGGGGGTCCCTTCAGGGGTCCGGGTGGCTTTCTGGCATCCGTCCGCCGTGAGAAGCACTCCTGAGGGACCGGTCACGGTGTTCGTCGACGTCGCCACCGCCGACACCGACGGCCAGGGCCGGGTCGAGTTTACGCTTCCCCATGAAGCACCGACCCCTCCGTGCTGCCACCGGATCTACGTACAGCCCAGTAGTCCGGGTCTCCGTGCTGACTCCCTCGACTTTTCATTTCTGGACGACGTCTACGGCGGGATCGCATACGACCTGGACCGAGGCGACCTGCCTCGCCGTCTCGAACGCCGAATCACCCTGAGGGCACGCGAATGAGCTCCGCCCGCCACCGCGTCGCCCTCGCCTCTGGGACTTGCCGCTCGCTCGCCGCCTGTTTCTTCGCCGCAGCCTGCAGCACCACCAGCGATCTCGATGTGACGTTCGAGCTGGGTGAGCTCGATACGGGCGGCTCCGTGCTGGTCGAGAACCCGGAGATTCTCGCGATCGGGGAAGGTCGGATTGCCGTCCGGATCGTGACGATCGGCTCGGAGTGCGCGCACCGGTCCGGGACGCTTGTGTCGCGCTCAAACGGTGAAACTGTGCTCGAACCGATGGTGGAGGTGCCCAGCCGGTGCAGCAGCCGGCTCGCCAAGCTGTTCGAGCACGACGTCGTGATCACGGGCTCCATGCCGGGGCCGCACGATGTCGTGGTGGGCACGGCAGGGGAGGGGGGCGAGCCGGTGGTGACTCGCCGCCGGGTGGAGGTGTGGTAGGCTCCCCTATCCCGCCGCTACCCACTCCGCCTCGGTCGCAGCCTCCCCCTGATACTCCATCACCATGAGCCAGCGCCCGTCCTTCTTCACGAGCAGGGCGGTGAAGTGCACCATCCCAACGGATTCCTGGCCGCCGTCGGGGCGAGAGGTGTAGCGAAAGATCCCGGTCTCGTGCGCGGTCTCCGCGTCGTTCAGTCGCTGCGTGAGGCGAAACTCCACACTCGCCGCCATACGACCCTCGCGCGTCTCCACGAATCCGGGCTGCCATCCCTCGAGCGCGCCTCGAATCGACGTGCTCGTGCCCGACGCCTCCGACACCACCACGGCGTCGTCGTGGTACAGGGCGGCGTAGCCGTCGAAGTCGCCCTCGGCCACCGTGCGCGACACCTCCGTCCAGTAGGCGTCGAGCTCGGCCGTCGTCTGACCCATGGCGCCGAAGGGTAGGACGAGGCCCAGGAGGAGTGCGGCGACCGGCAGGGATGCGAAGCGCATGTCAGTACTCCGTGCGGGTGTCGGAGGGAAGCGAAGAGGGCGCCGCCGAAGCCCCTGCGAAGTCGCTCGACGGCTCGCCGTGGCCGTCGCCGGCCTCCGATTTCAGATACCCACCTCGCACGGTGGCGCCGATCACCAGTCCCGCGCTCACGAGCACGGCGTTCTTGATGATGTATTGCCCCTCCAGCGTCAGCTGTAGCGGCGGGTCGTGGAAGGTGAGTTCGGGGAAGAAGAACAGCGGCATCACCGTGCCCGGCATCTGGACGAACAGCAACGCGAGCGTCGTGCGCATGTAGGCGCCGCTGATCAGCCCGATGCCGATCAGGCACTCCCACGTCGCGAGAATCCGAATGGCCACCACGGGATCGAGCAGCCCCATGGTCATCAGCGAGATCGTATCGGACGCCAAGGCTTCGGCGGGGCTCATGCCCGGAAAGAACTTCAGGGCTCCGAACCAGAAGAAGATGATGCCCAGCGAGACACGCAGCAGGAGGATGCCGCGGCGGGCCATCCAGCGTGTCAGCGAAAGATCGATCTGTTCGTAGCGGTCTTTGAGACCCATCGACGACAAGATGTTCGAGGTTGCAAAAATGCTTGGACCCTTCGTGTTGAAAGCTATGGACATCGAGCGAGTTGTCGAGCGAGCCGAACGACCCGACCTTTGGGGGCCGAATCGCCATCCGTCCCGATCCTCGACGCGAGCCACGCCATGACTCCCCTCTTCGACTCCGCCTTCGTTCATCGCGCCGCTCACCGGTGGGCGAGTATCGGCCGAACGACCTGTCTCCTGTTCGGGTTGCTCGTGGTCGCCTCGCCCGCGGCTGCGCAGGATGCGGCCGCGTCGAGACCGGAGATGCAGCGCTCCGGGCCCCGCATCCTCTCGGGCGGGCCGACCTTCGGTGTCGAGGCACCCTCGTTCGTCATCCCGGCCGACCACACCTTTCGCGCGGTCTTCGAGATCGTCGACGGCGACGGAGGAGGCGACCAGCCGCACCAGGAGATCACGACGATCGCTCGCTTCATGAACGTGCATGCGCGGCACGGTGTGCCGGACGATCAGGTCCAGACGGCCGCGGTCGTGCACGGAGGCGGCTTCGCGGCGCTGCTCCACGACGAGGCGTACGGGGCGCGGTACGATGGCAAGACCAACCCCACTCGCGAGCTCGTCGAAGAGCTGATGGCCAACGGGGTGCAGGTGGTGCTGTGCGGGCAGACGGCCGGCAGTCGCGGCATCGGCCAGGAAGATCTGATCCCCGGGGTGCAGGTCGCCTTGTCGGCGATGACCGCGCTCAACTACTTCCTCGCGCAGGGATTCTTCCTGAATCCGTGGTGAGCCGCTGAACGCACGCGCACTCACCTTCGCCGCGGCGCTGGCGGTCGCGGCCGTCGCCGTCGTACGACTCGGCGGCGACACGGATGGGATCCAGGCGGAGGCCCTCGAGGTCGGCGACACCCCTGCGACCGTCTATCGGGCTGCAGGATCGTCGCCCGCCCCGGTCGTGGTCGTGGCGCACGGCTTCGCGGGGTCCCAACGCCTCATGGAGCCGATCGCCCTCGCCCTCGCGGGAAGCGGCTTCGTGGTGGTCACCTTCGACTTCCTCGGGCATGGGCGCCATCCGCGGCCGATGCGCGGCGACCTGCAGGACCAGGAGGGCACGCCCGCGATCCTGGTGGAGCAGACCGGTGAGGTGGTCGACCGCGCGCTCCAACTGGACGGTGTCGATGGCCGGGTGGCGCTGCTCGGCCATTCCATGGCTACCAACATCCTCGTGCGCTACGCCCAGCGTGACCCCCGTGCGGCCGCCACGGTCGGCGTATCGATGTTCGCGCCGACGATCGACGAGGGCTCCCCGCTCAACTTACTCGCGATCTCGGGGCAGCTCGAGCGACGCCTCCGAGCCGAGGCCCGTAGAGTCGTCGCGATGGTCGCGGGTGGCTCCGACGACGAGATCGAGCCCTTCACCACCTATGGTTCGTTCGCGACGGGCAGCGCGCGCCGAGCCGCGGTCGCTCCACGGGTGGAGCATGTCGGCGTGCTCTACAGCGCGACGACGATCGACGAGTCGAAGGCCTGGCTCGATGCGGCCTTCGGGCGGTCCGCCACCGACTCGAGGGTGGGGCGATCGCACGGCCGCGGTCTCTGGATCGCGGCTCTGCTCGCGGCGGTGTTCGTACTCGCCCGACTGCTGGTCACCCGCCTTCCGCGCGTGAGCGCCCACGCCCTCGGCGCAAGCGCGTCATGGGCTCGATTGGCGCTCGTGGCCGGGCTGCCCGCCCTGATCACTCCCTTCCTGCTGCGCCCGATGCCGACCGGCTTCCTACCGGTGGTGGTCGGGGACTACCTCGCGGTGCACTTCGGGGTGTTCGGGCTGACGATGGCGCTCCTGTTGTGGTGGACGGGGGGGCGTCCCGACGCCCGACGCATCGTCGCCCATGCCGGGCTGGCCGAGGGGGGCGCACAGCGCGTGGCCGTCGCGGTGGCCGCGCTGCTCGTCTGGTTCGCGGTGGCGATGATATGGCCGCTGGATCGGTACTTCACCTCGTTCGTGCCCGTGGCCGAGCGCTTACCGTTGATGCTCGCGGTCTTCGCCGGGACGCTGCCCTACTTCGTGGTCGACGAGTGGGCCACCCGCGGGGCGCAGGCCCGTCGCGGTGCCTACCCGGTCACGAAGCTGCTCTTCCTGCTCTCGCTGGCGCTGGCCGTCGCCCTCGACTTCGAGGGGCTGTTCTTTCTGGTCATCATCGTCCCGGTCATCCTGCTGTTCTTCGTGGTGCATGGGGTGTTCAGTCGCTGGATCGTTCGCGCCACGGGCTCGCCTCTGGTCGCGGCGCTCGGCAACGCCGTGGCCTTCGCCTGGGCGATCGGAGTGACGTTTCCGCTCTACGCGGGGGCGTGAGCCCGACCCGGTGCGTCGGGTGACGCCCCGGGGCTCGAAACGGGGCGGGCGCGTGAGGGAAGGGCCCCTCGACGTGTAGGGGATCCGCCCTACGCAGGGGTCGGAGACTTCCCGATTGCCCGGGCCTTCGCCCTCCGTTCAGCTTGCACCGGGCCCACTCGGCCGGACGACTGGCCGGAGGCGCCCACCCCACCGAACGTGGTCCCCCAGCTGAGGAGCTGCGACACGATGAATGACCATCTCGTCACGTTGATGGACGATCTCACGGCACGGAATCCCTCGGAGCCGGAGTTCCATCAGGCGGTGCAGGAAGTGGTCGAGTCGCTGGAATTGGTGCTCGATCGCCGGCCGGAATACCGCAGCCTGAAGATCCTCGAGCGCATCGTCGAGCCAGAGCGGGTGATCCTCTTTCGGGTGCCGTGGGTGGACGACCGCGGCCAGGTGCAGGTGAATCGCGGCTTTCGCATCGAGATGAACAGCGCGATCGGTCCCTACAAGGGCGGCCTCCGGTTCCACCCGTCGGTCAATCTCGGCATCCTCAAGTTCCTCGCCTTCGAGCAGGTCTTCAAGAACGCCCTTACGACCCTCCCGATGGGGGGAGGGAAGGGGGGATCCGACTTCGATCCGAAGGGCAAGAGCGACATGGAGGTCATGCGCTTCTGCCAGAGCTTCATGACCGAGCTCTTCCGCCACATCGGTCCCGATACCGACGTGCCCGCCGGCGACATCGGGGTGGGGGGCCGTGAGGTGGGCTACCTCTTCGGCCAGTACAAGCGCCTCGCCAACGAATTCACCGGGGTGCTCACCGGCAAGGGCCTCGGCTGGGGCGGGTCGCTGATCCGACCCGAGGCGACCGGCTACGGTACGGTCTACTTCGCGGCCGAGATGCTGAACACCCGCGGCGACTCGCTGAAGGGCAAGACGTGCCTGGTATCGGGAAGCGGCAACGTGGCCCAGTACACGGTCGAAAAGCTGCTCGACCTCGACGCGAGGGTCGTCACCCTGTCGGACTCGGGCGGCTACATCTACGACGAGGCGGGGGTCGATCGCGAGAAGCTGGCGTGGGTGATGGATCTGAAGAACCAGCGTCGCGGTCGGATTTCGGAGTACGCCGAGGAGTATCCCGACGCGGTCTACACCCCGGTCGATGACGCTCTCGACCACAATCCCCTCTGGGATCACGCGGCCGACTGCGCCTTCCCCTCGGCCACCCAGAACGAGATCAACGCCGTCGACGCGAGCAATCTCGTGCGCAACGGGGTATCGGTCGTGGCCGAGGGCGCGAACATGCCCACCGTCGCCGAGGGTGTGGAGGTCTTCCTCGACGCGGGGATCCTCTACGGGCCCGGCAAAGCGGCGAACGCCGGCGGGGTGGCGGTCTCCGGGCTGGAGATGGCCCAGAACAGCATGCGCTTCTCGTGGACTCGCCAGGAGGTGGACGAGCGCCTCCACCAGATCATGAAGGACATCCACACGACCTGTGTCGAGACCGCCGAGGCCTTCGGTACACCGGGGAACTACGTGAACGGCGCCAACATCGGTGGCTTCCTCAAGGTGGCCGACGCGATGCTCGACCAGGGCGTGGTGTGAGGAGGCTGGACGCGGTATGAAGAGCTTCCTCCAGTTCTCCGAGCGGTACGGCGGCAGAGCTGGAGGGTATCGCGATCTCATGCGCGAGCGCGGGCACCGCGTGCTCTTCGTGTCGTCGCTCTACGAGTCGTTCATTCTCGCCGAAGACGGGCGCTTCCACGAGCGCATGATGGGGGAGTTTCTGGAGTCGGGGCTCCTCCAGCCCCCTGATCTGATGCGGGTGTCGTCGGGGGCTGAGGCCCTTCGGCTGCTGCGAAATCGCCGGGCCCGGATCGATCTGGTGATCGCCAGCCCGCACCTCGGCGACATGGATGCCGGAGAACTGGCGCGAGCGGTCGCCTCGGAGCAGCTCGGCGTGCCGGTGATCGTGCTCGGCTACACGGATGCGGGCATCGCTCCGTATGCCGCACCGGGTCGCCACGAAGAGGTGTTCGACACCTTCCTGTGGCAGGGCGATGCGCGCATCCTGCTGGCGATGGTGAAGGCGGTCGAGGACCGGCTGAGTGCGCCGGCCGATACGGCGCTCGGTGTGCCCGTCGTGTTGGTCGTCGAAGACAGCGTGCGCTACGCCTCGTCGTTCCTGCCGGTGGTCTACTCCGAGGTGCTCAACCTCGCGCGCTCGGTGTTGGCCGAGGCGGGCAATCCGTTGCAGCGCATGCTGCGGGCCCGGGCACGCCCGAAGATCCTCTTGTCGCGCACCTTCGAAGAGGCGTTTCAGGACTTCCAGGACTATCGCTCCACGATCATGGGGGTGATCTCGGACGTCCGCTTTCCTCGCGGGGGCCGGCCGAGCCCGACCGCCGGGGTCGACCTGACCGAGGCGATGCGCGCGCTGGAGCCCGACCTGCCGGTGATCCTCCACTCCTCGCGCCCCGAAAACAGCGCGGTCGCCCGCAAGATCGGGACGGCCTTCCTGCTCAAGGGAGCGCCCGACTTCCTGGGGTGCCTCCGCGAGTCGCTGACCGAGCGGCTCTTCTTCGGGGACTTCGTCTTTCGCGATCCCCGCGATGGCAAAGAGATCCACCGGGCGGCCGACCTGCGGTCCCTCGTGGAGACGCTGCAGACGCTACCTGACGCCTCGCTCGCCTTCCACGCCGGACGCAACGACTTCTCGCGCTGGCTGCGTGCTCGGGCCGAATTCGGATTGGCCGACACGGTGCGCCCCCGGCGGCTCGAGGACTTCGACTCGATCGACGATCTGCGCCTCGATCTCGTGGGGGCGATCGACGGCCTTCGGCGCGAGCGCAATCGGGGCACGGTGTCGGCGTTCCGCTCCGACACCTTCGATGCGCAAGAAGGGATCGTGCAGATCGGTGGTGGGTCGCTCGGTGGGAAGGGCAGGGGCCTCGCCTTCGCATCTCGCCTGATGGATGAGGTCCGGATCGCCAAGCGTTTTCCCGGACTCCGCATCCGTGTCCCTCCGGCGGTCGTGCTGGGCACGGAGGTGTTCGAGCGCTTCATGGAGGCCGCGGGGCTGCGGCAGTCGGCGCTGCAGTCCGACTCGGAAGAGGGCATTCGGGACCGGATTCTCGCCGCCCCGCTCCCCGATGACGTGCGCGAGGCGCTGGCTACCGTGGCCCGCGTGATCGAGCGTCCCCTCGCGGTGCGATCCTCGTCGCTCCTGGAGGACTCCCCGAGCCACTCCTTCGCCGGCATCTACGCGACCTGGTTGATCCCCAACACGGATCCCGATCCTCTCGAGCGCGCCGCCCAGCTCGAGGTCGCGGTGAAGCGCGTGTATGCCTCCACCTACACGCGCCGGTCACGCGCCTTCCTCGATGCCACCCCCTTCCGGCTGGAGGAGGAGGCGATGGCCGTCGTCATCCAGAAGGTGGTGGGCCGGCGCCACGGCGATCACTTCTATCCCGACTTCGCGGGGGTGGCCCGCTCGCACAACTTCTACCCGGTCGCGCCGGCCGAGGCGGCCGACGGGGTGTGCGCCGTCGCGCTGGGCCTGGGCAAGACCGTGTCGGAGGGCGAGCGCTGCCTGCGCTTCGCTCCGCCGCACCCCGATCACATTCTCGAAATGTCGTCGGTGGAGGCGATGCTCGACTCGGCCCAGCGGGACTTCTGGGCCCTCGATCTGACGTCGACCGGGCAGGGGGAGGAGCGGTGGGCCGTGGATGGGCCGCTCTCGAAGCTCCCGCTGGCCGAGGCCGAGCGTCACGGCACCCTCTCGGCGGTGGCCTCGACCTTTTCGGCGGCCAACGACCGCATCTACGACGGAATCGGACGGCCGGGCGTGCGGCTCGTCACCTTCGCGCCGGTCCTCAAGCACGGCGTCTTTCCCCTCGCGGAGGTCGTGCGCGAACTCCTCCGGCTCGGCAGGGCCGGCACGCGCCTCCCTGTCGAAATCGAATTCGCCGTCGACCTCGCCCCCGACGACGGGGGGCCGCCCGAGGTCGGCTTCCTGCAGCTCCGCCCCCTCGGATCGGTCGCGCAGGAAACGGTCGACCTCCCCACGCTCGCTCCGGAGGCCGTGGTCTGTGAGAGTGCGCGGGTGCTGGGCAACGGGGTCTTCGACGATCTGTACGATATCGTGGTCGTGGACCCGCGCAGCTTCGAGCGGGGGCGCAGCCGCGAGACGGCCCGTCATGTGGCCGAGTTCAACCACGAGCTCGTGCGCGCCCGGCGTCCCTACCTGCTCGTGGGGGTGGGTCGGTGGGGCTCGAGCGAGCCCTGGTTGGGGATCCCCGTGGCGTGGGAAGACATCGCCGGGGCGCGGGTGATCGTGGAGGCCGGATTCCGCGATCTACGCGTCACGCCTTCGCAGGGCACCCACTTCTTCCAGAACCTCGTCTCGCTCGACGTGGGGTTCTTCACCGTCAACGGGGCGCCGGGTGAGGGGCGAGTCGACTGGGACTGGTTGCAGGCCCTGCCCGCCGCGAGCGAACGGGGGTGCGTGCGCCACCTCCGTCTGGAGCAGTCCGTGCATGCCTTCGTGGACGGGCGCTCGCGCCGTGGGGTCGTCGTGAAGCCGGGTGCGGTACCCTCGGCAAGGGACTAGTCGATCTCCCAGTCCAGGGAGCCCCGTAGGTCGGCGGGGACGTCGACGTCCAATCGATGCTCGAGGTCGCGGCGCGCGATCCCCGGTCCCCCGCGGAAGATGAAGCGCACGCGTCCGCTGGAGGGTCGCTTGCGCTCGCCGAGGATGTGGCATTCGTGTCCTTCGAGCACCTGCCGGTAGGCTTCGGCGGCCTCCTTGAAGCGCTCCTTCGGGAGCCCGCGCACGTCGACCTGATACGTCACGCGGGCGCCGAGAAGGAACATCAGCAGGAAGGTGAAGGCGGTTCCGAGCACTGCCACATGCGGGAGGTCGAGTCCGCACGACAGCCCGATGAGGGTGACGAGAATCACCTGGCCGGTCAGGTGGGCCGAGCGCATGACCGTGCGGAACCGGATCAGCCCACCGATGCCGAAGAGCACGAACCCCACGCCCAGCCCGTACTTCACGACCATGATGCCGATCATCGAGCCGATGACCGCGTACATGATGCACGCCTTGGGGGCCTCGAGCTCTTCCAGCGTATCGGCGGTTCGGACCCGCATCGGGTGATACGCGATCACCGCGCCGAGGACGGCGGCCAGGCAGAGGGTGAGGAGGGCGTTCAGCCCGAACCAGAAGTCCGTGAAGCCGTCCCATCCCTCCCCGGGGGGCATCGGCGTCGAGGTGATCTCGTCGAACCGTTGGGCAGCGGTGGCCGAGACCCGCAGAAGCGAGCCGAAGGCATCCGAGGCGTTGATCATGCGGTCGGGGCACTCACGAGGGGCGGATCGGGAGGGCGTCGGCCCCCATGATGCGGCGCACCGTCGTGATCGGCCAGCCCCTGGCAGCCTGTCCGACCAATGGGGCGAGCTACTCGGACAGGCTCCTGGCCCATCTCGTGACGACGAAGCGCCGCCCCACCCGATCGACGGGCGGGGCGGCGCGGACCTTCCGGATCCGGACGTGCGGAACTCGGGTCAGGACGCCGCGGCGGCGGCCTGTTCCTGCAGCTGGCGCTCGAGCCCCTTCGGATCGGCGAAGTACGCGGCTCCCATCTCCTTCGACATGTAGTCGGGCAGCACGTCTTCGTCGCCCTGCTCGATCGCGTCGAGAACGGCGTTGGCCACGGCCGAGGGAGGCGTCTTCTCGAAGGGGATGTCGGCCGCCATGTCGGTATCGATCGGGCCGGGGTAGACCCCCACGACCAGCGTTTCGGGCAGCGCTACGCGGAGGTTCTGCGTGAGCGAGTGAACGGCGGCCTTCGAGGCGCTGTAGGTCGAGAACATCGGGAACGACACGAAGCTCGCCACCGATCCCAGGTTCGCGATGGCCCCGCCCCCGTTACCCGCCACGATCGGGCCGAAGTGCTGGGTCACGTTCATCAGGCCGAAGACGTTCACCTCGAACTCCTTGCGCGCACCTTCGTTGATGGCCGGGTCGGTCACCGGTACACCCATGTTGTAGGCGACGCCCGCATTGTTGATCAGGAGGTTGGTATCGGAGGCGATCTCGGCCGCAGCCGCCACGGCGGCGCCCTCGGTCACATCGAGCTTCACGGGCACGACCCGCTCGCCCCAGCGGGCCGTCAAGTGATCGAGCGACTCGAGCCGGCGAGCGCCGGCGTACACCCTGGCCGCACCCCGTTCGAGGAGGGCGTCCACGAAGGCGGCGCCGATCCCGCGATTGGCACCGGTTACGAGCGCGACGGAGTCCTGGATGTTGGTGGTCTTCGACATGGTGTGTCTCGTTGTTGAAGGATTGGTCAAGAAATGGAAACAAAAAGATCCGCTACGGTGATCGAAAGCTGGACACCAGCCAGCGAATACCCTCGACGAGGGGGGAGGCCGATACGCCGGCCGCCACGGCGACCGAAAGGCCGTGGAGGTGCGTGGCGACCAGGCGCGCAGCCATCTCGGTGTCGAGCCCGCTGCGCAGTTCGCCGTCGTCGGCCGCCTGCTCGAGCCACAGGCGCGCGCGAGCCCGCACCCGGTCGACGTCGGCCCCGCAGCGCGCCACGACGTCGCCCTCTCCCGGGCCTTCGAGCAGCGACTTGGTGAGGAAGCAGCAGAGCCCGTTGTCGCTCATGCTCTGCACGCTCTCGGTGAGGAACGCCTCCATGGCCCCGAGTCCCCGCCCGTAGGTCGCGAAGTCGCGATCCGCGTGCACGGAGGTGTAGCGATCGAGCGAACGCAGGAAGAGCTCGCGCTTGCCGCCGAAGGCGTTGTACAGACTCTGGCGTCCCAGGCCCGTCGCCTCCTCCAGGGCCGCGACCGACGTCGCTTCGTAGCCGTGCGTCCAGAAAACCTGCACCGCCCGGTCGAGCACCTGTTCCTCGTCGAATTCGCGGGGTCTACCCATCGTCGCCTCCCTGGCGGCGCTTATTGTGATCGATGGAAGGGTAGCCATTATTGATCGACCAGTCAAGAACTGGATTCAGTTGGTGGGGAACGGTGTCGATTCTTGGATTTACCGCCTCGTGACATCCGACTCCTGTCGGCGCCCCGACCGTTCGCACAAGCTCTTCGTGTCATGTCCAACCACCCGCCGTCGTCCGGCCCGGAAACGCGTCCTGCTCGCGCAGGCGTGCGCGCGCCCTCCTCCCCGCCGGCCCAGCGGGTCGCGGAGTTTTGGAGTCCCGACGACTCGGTGCTCGTGCGGCCACCTCGCGCGGTCCGTCCGCGCGAGGCCCCCAAGGCCGACCCGCCCCTCGACGCGCCCGAGTTGTACTTCAACCGCGAGCTGTCGTGGCTCGACTTCAACTGGCGGGTGCTCCAACAGGCGGTGGATCCCCGCAACCCTCTCCTGGAGCGGGTGCGGTTTCTCGCGATCACCCAGTCCAACCTCGACGAGTTCGTCCGGAAGAGGGTGGGGGGGCTGAAGCGCCAGCTCGAGGCCGGTGTGACGAGTCTTTCGCCGGACGGCCGAACCCCCGCCGAGCAGCTCGACCTGGTGGCCGCTTCGATTCAGGAGATGCAGGGGGCGATGACTCGCACCTGGCGAGACCACCTGGCGCCCGCCCTCGCTGGGCATGGCGTCGTGGTGCGCCGGTACGACGAGCTCGACCGCGACGAGCAGGATCGGCTCGAGGCCTACTTCGTCGATCATGTGTATCCTGTCCTGACGCCGCTAGCGGTCGATCCGGGACACCCGTTCCCCTTCATCTCGAACCAGAGCCTTTCGCTGGCCATCGTCCTCCAACGTGCTGAAGCAGAGGGACTTCAGTTCGCTCGGGTGAAAGTACCTCTCAATTGGGGCAGGTGGGTACCGTTGTCGCGGCCCGGGCACGTGCTGCCGATCGAAGACCTCGTGGCTCGACACGTCGACGAACTCTTCCGCGGCATGCACGTGCAGAGCGTCCACGCCTTCCGGCTCACGCGAAACGCCGACCTCAGCCGCGACGAAGAGGGGGCCGAGGACCTGCTGCAGATGATCTCCGAGGAGCTCCGCGAGAGGCGCTTCGCGGCGGTGGTTCGCCTCGAGGTCGACGTCGACATGCCCGAAGAGGTCGTCGCGCTCCTGACTGACGAGCTCGAAATCGGCCGCGACGATGTGGCGAGAGTCGAGGGGTTCCTCGACTTCACCGATCTGAACGACATCGCCGACCTCGACCGCCCGGCGATGCGGTTCGCGCCCTGGGAGCCGGTGATCCCGGGGCCGCTGGTGGTTCCCCCGGAGGGGCCGCCGCCCAATCTCTTCGAGGTGCTCGCCTCGCGTGACATCCTGGTGTACCACCCCTACGAGTCGTTCCAGGGGTCGGTGCAGCGCTTCATCGAGGAGGCGGCCGACGACCCGGCGGTCCTGGCGATCAAGCTCACGCTCTACCGCACCTCCGAAAACTCTCCGATCGTGCGCGCCCTGATTCGCGCCGCGGAGGCCGGCAAGCAAGTGGCCGTCCTGGTCGAGGTGACGGCGCGCTTCGACGAGGCCAACAACATCGAGTGGGGTCAGATTCTCGAGCGGGCCGGGGTGCACGTGACCTACGGGATCGTCGGTCTGAAGACCCATACGAAGGTGACGCTCGTGGTGCGAGAGGAGGGCGAGCGCCTCGGCCTCTATTCCCACGTGGGCACCGGGAACTATCACGCGCGGACGGCGCGCCTGTACTCCGACCTCGGGCTGCTCACCGCCGACCGCGACATCGGCCTCGACCTCGTGCGGTTGTTTCACTACCTGACGGGGCACGCCCCGGAACAGCGATATCGCGCGCTGGTGATCGCCCCTCGCGACATGCGCACGGCCTTCGAGGGACTCGTCCAGCGTGAGATCGAGCTCCACCGGGCGCAGGGCGGGGGGCGCATCCTGCTCAAGATGAACGCGATCGACGATCCGGGAATGATCCGGGCTCTATACCGGGCCTCGCAGGCGGGGGTGCGGATCGACCTGGTGATCCGGGGCCACACCCGCCTGCGTCCAGGGATCCCGGGCGTGTCCGACAACATCCGCGTGATCTCGATCATAGGGCGCTTCCTGGAGCACGACCGCATCTTCTTCTTCCGGAACGGGGGTGACCCCGACGTCCTGATGGGGAGCGCTGATTGGCGGCGCCGCAACCTCGAGGAACGGGTCGAAGCCGTCGTGCGCATCACGGATCGGACGCTGCGCGATCGGCTTCATTCGATCCTCACCCGAGCGCTCGACGACAATCGTCTCGCGTGGGATCTGCACCCCGACGGTCACTACGTGCTCCGGATGCCCCCGGCAGGAGGGCCCGTCCGGGATTTCCACCGTGGGTTGATGCGCGACGCGATCATGCGTCGAGATGCCTACGCCCCTCGCCAAGGCGGGCCGGGTTCCCCACAATAACGGGTCCTGTTCCTCCCCCTCCGGCTGGACCGTGCCTGAAACCGAGTTTCCCTTCCGCTTGGCCGCCATCGACATCGGCTCCAACGCGATTCGATTCGCCGTTGCCGAGTTCGTGTCCCCGACGACCTGGGTGGAGATCGAGGTGCAGCGGGTGCCCGTCCGCCTGGGCCACGCCGTCTTCCTGACGGGTCGCCTCGATCCGCGCGCGATGAAGGGCACGGTCGAAGCGATGGGGAGCTTCCGACGCGCGCTCGACACGCTGGGGGTGCCGCGCTACCGGGCGGTGGCGACGAGTGCCGTGCGCGAGAGCCGGAACGGGGGAGAACTCGTCGACGCTGTCCGGCGCGAGACGGGGATCCAGATCGAGACGATCACGGGCAGCGAGGAGGCGCGGCTGGTGTGGCTGGCGATCCGGAATCGCGTCGACATGGGCGACCGCTCATGGGTATCGGTCGACCTCGGCGGAGGCTCGCTCGAGGTGTCCCTCGTATCGGCCGACGGGATCCAATGGTCGGAGTCACACACGATGGGCACGGTTCGGCTGATCGAAGACCTCGGGGGGGCCGATGCCGACCCGGCGGAGTTCAGCAGCCTCGTCTCGGAGTACGTGAATACGCTCCAGATCCCCGACCAGATCGATCAGGACGCGATCGGGGGGCTGATGGCCACCGGCGGCAACATGGAGGCGCTCGCGGGTCTGGCTGGTGTCGAGCCCGACGAGGACGGGGTCAGCCGGGTCCCGATGCGGGCGCTCCGTCGCTTGATCAAGCGGCTCGGCAAGCTGAGACCGGCCGAGCGGGTCGAGCGCTTCGGCCTGCGGGAAGACCGCGCCGACGTGATCTATCCCGCCGGACTCCTGTACGAGCGCGTTGCGCGGCTGGCGGGGGTCGACGAGATCATCGTCCCGCACGTGGGTGTGAAGGAGGGGGTGCTCCTGGACCTCGCCGAAGACGTGCTCGGGCCGGGCGTGCACGCCTCGAGGCTGGAGCAGCAGGCCTTCGTCGGGGCGCTGGCCCTCGGCCGCCGTTTTCAGTTCGACGAGGTGCACGCCCGCCATGTGGCGCGGCTCGCCCTGTCGCTCTTCGATCAGTTGGAGTGGCTTCACGGACTGGGAGACGCCGACCGCCGCATCCTCCTCGTGGCCGCGGTTCTCCACGACGTGGGTCAGTTCATCTCGTATCGGCGGCACCACAAGCACTCTCTCTACCTCATCTACAACTCCGACGTCCCCAACATCTCGACCGAGCAGCTCAAGCTGGTGGCCCTGGTCGCCCGGTATCACCGTCGCGCTGAACCCAAGCCCGAGCATTTCCTCTACGATGCGCTGAATGAGGAGGACCGACAGCGGGTGCAGCGGTTGGCGAGTATTCTGCGCGTAGCCGACGCGCTGGATCGTGAGCACCTGCAGCGCGTAGAAAGTGTGGAGACGTCGAAACGCAAAGGGCAGCTGCTCGTGGAGGTGCAGGGGCACGGCGACCTGCTGCTCGAGCAGTGGGCGCTTCGGAAGAAGGCGCGGATGTTCTACAACGTCTTCGGGCGAGAAGTGCAGGTGACGGTCAACGATCCGGCCCTGCAGGCTCGCATCATCTAGCTGCTGTCACGGAGCACGCTCATGATCGGATACCTCGGCTCGCGTCGGTCGTCGACGGGCCTGGTGGCGCTCCCTCTCGGCCTCGTGTTCCTGGTGGGTGGCTGCACGACCGTCGGGGGCGTCGCCTCGACCGACGCTCCGCAAGCCCTGGAGCCCCCGGTCGAAGAGGTGGCCGAGGTGCCGGTCGTCGCGGGAAGCTGGAGCGGCTTTCTCTCGATCGAGGGGTCGAACCTCGACGCTACACTGGAGGTGGAGCAGTCGGGCTCCGAGGTGACCCTCGTGCTCGAGGCTCCGGATCTCCGATTGACCGCCACCGGCGGCGGGCGTATCGCCGCGGATCGCAAGATCGAGTTCGATGCCCGTTACGAGACGCAGTGTCCGGGCGTCGCCCGGCTCCGGGGCGTCCTCGAGGCCGACGGCCTGCAGATGAGCGGTCCTCTCGAGGTAGAGGACTGTACGGGGGGCGCCGCGGGCGCCTTCTTGTTCAATCGGTAGGGTGGGGAAGAGCGCCTGTAGCTCAGCTGGATAGAGCATCCGCCTTCTAAGCGGACGGTCGCAGGTTCGAGTCCTGCCAGGCGCGTGTTTTCGGGTCGTTCCAGGGGTGACTGAGGGGTGCTTTACGGCCCCGCCCCTCGGGGCTACCTTTTTTTGCTCGGCCGACTTCGGTTGGCTGTGGCTCCAGGGTGATTGCCGCCCCGCGCGGTTCCACCCTTCGGAGGGTACGGTGGGCGTAGCTCAGGTGGTTAGAGCGCCAGGTTGTGGCCCTGGAGGTCGCCGGTTCAAGTCCGGTCGCTCACCCTGGCTCGAAGGACCTCTTCAGAGGTGTTGACAGCCGGGAAATGGGACGCTAGTCTTCACGTCCTCGCAGCGAGCCGGGGTTTTCCGGCCGCTGCGATTTGCTGGACAGGGGTAACAGTTTTACTCCGAGTCTGGCAAAAGCTGATTGAAAATCGGGGTTTCGAGAGAGTGAGCGGGCCCATTGCCGGACGGCACTACGTCTGTTCCGGCCTCGCGCTCAGGCGCGAATGGGTCAATAACGTAGATATTTCGAACGCGAGAGCTCAAACAAGAGCCGCGTTCATTCAGAGCTGTTTTCAACTTTTCTCAACGGAGAGTTTGATCCTGGCTCAGGACGAACGCTGGCGGCGTGCTTAACACATGCAAGTCGAACGAGGATTGGGGTGCTTGCACCTCAAAGCCGAGTGGCGGACGGGTGAGTAACACGTGACCAACCTACCTTCAGGTGGGGGACAACCCGGGGAAACCTGGGCTAATACCGCATAATGTTCAGATTCCGCATGGAGACTGAACCAAAGGTGGCCTCTGCTTGCAAGCTATCACCTGAAGAGGGGGTCGCGGCGTATCAGCTTGTTGGTGAGGTAATGGCTCACCAAGGCTACGACGCGTAGCGGGTCTGAGAGGACGACCCGTCACATTGGGACTGAGATACGGCCCAGACTCCTACGGGAGGCAGCAGTGGGGAATTTTGCGCAATGGTCGAAAGACTGACGCAGCGACGCCGCGTG